>CAMLMA010000103.1 GCA_946481065.1 uncultured Nitrosomonadales bacterium | reverse complement strand
ATCCACAAAGCCGACCAGAACATCTACGGCGACCTCATCGAATACGATGTGCAGAACGAGAATGTCCACGTCCTGGGTAATGCGAAGCTCGAACTGAACGATAGCGAAATCAACGGCCCCGAGCTCAACATGAAGATCGGCGAGACCATCGGCGAGATGAAGAACCCCAAGTTCACGCTGAAGAAACAGTTCTCCAATATCCTGCAGCTGGGCAAATCGCGGAATACGACCGTGGACGCCAACACCACTACGGTCACCGATGCGCGCACCGGCGTCAGCCAGCAGCAGTACGATGACGACAGTATGGATGACGGCCTAGGGGTCGGCCAGCGCGCCGGCGTCTCGCGTGGGGATGCCAGCGTGGTCTTTTTCGAAGGCGAGAACAAGAAACGTCTGAAAGATGCCCGCTATACCACCTGCTCCGCAGACAGCGACGATTGGTACCTGAAGGCGTCTGAACTCGAGATCGACGGCTATACCAAGACGGTGGTCGCACACCATGCCACGGTCGAGTTCCAGGGCGTTCCCATCCTCTATACGCCATGGATGAACTTCTCTTTCGCCAACCAGCGCCAATCCGGTTTCCTTGCTCCGACCTGGGGTTCGACCTCGCTGAGCGGCTTCCAGATCGTCACGCCGTATTACTGGAACATCGCACCGAACATGGACGCGACCTTCGGCCCGCGCTACCTGAGTAAGCGCGGCGTGCAATTCGTCAGCGAATTTCGCTACCTCGGCGAGACCTATTCGGGCATCGACAACATCGAATACCTGCCGAGCGACAGCACCACCGGCGCCACCCGTTACTACGCCAAGCTGCAGCATCAGCAGACCTTCGGCGGCGGCCTTTCAGGTGGCTACAATCTGGAAAAGACCTCTGACGACAAATACTTTTCCGAGAACCTCTATTTCTCGCGACTATCCACCGGTATCAGCAGCACCAGCCGCGTGATCTTGCCGCAAAACGCTTACCTCAACTACCGTTTCGGCGACAACTGGAACCTCAACGGCCTGGTCAGTAAGTACCAGACCCTGGACAACCTGTCCTTCCCCTACGAACGGCTGCCGCAGCTGACCCTGACCAACAACCAGGATTTCGGCCCGGCGACGTTCAACCTGGTCAGCCAGTGGGTGCAATTCGACCGCGACCAACGTGCCCCGATCGCGGTCACCGGTAGCCGCTTCGTGGCCAACCCCAGCGTCAGCACGACCTTCGCCCGACCCTATGGCTATATCACGCCGAAAGTCGGCCTGCACTACACCGACTACAAGCTGAACGACGCAAGTATCGCCCAGAACGGTGTGGCGAATTACGATTCGACCAATCGCACCTTACCGACCTTCAGCCTAGACAGCGGCCTCTTCTTCGACCGCGATACCCGCATCGTCAACACCCGCTACACCCAGACCCTCGAGCCTCGGCTGTTCTATGTCTACATCCCCTACAAGGACCAGAGCAACCTGCCGATCTTCGATACGTCGGAAGCGACGCTGTCTTACGGCTCCCTGTTCCTCGAGAACCAGTTCACCGGTTACGATCGCGTCAATGACGCCAACCAGGTCACCATGGCGCTGACGACGCGCATGATCGAGTCGCGCACCGGCGAGCAGCGCCTCGCGGCCTCGATCGGGCAACGCTTCTATTTCAGCGACCAGCGCGTCACCTTGCCAGGCCGCGTGCCCTCGGGCGATAACACCTCGGATTACTTCGCGGCCATCACCGCACGCCTGAAGACCCACTGGAACGTCGACCTCGCTGGCCAATACAGTAGCGACCGTCGCAAACTGGTGCGCTCCAATATCTCCGCACGCTATAACCCGGAGCCCGGCAAAGCCTTCAACTTCGGCTATCGCTACGCGGAAAGCCGTTTTGCCACCACGGGGATCGCGAACCTGTGCACCATCGATCCACGCTACTCCTGCGGCCTCGACCAGCTCAACGTCTCGGCCCAGTGGCCGCTCGGTCGCGGATTCTACGGCCTGGGGCGCTGGAACTATTCGCTGGAAGAATCGAAACCAATCGAAGCCCTTGCCGGTCTAGAATATGACGCGGGCTGCTGGCAAGCGCGCGGCGTGCTGCAGCGGATCGCCACACCGACCGCCGATGCCAACTACGGTATCTTCTTCCAGCTCGAGCTGGGTGGCCTAGCCTCCATCGGCCAGAACCCATTGCGCCTGCTAACACGCGGCATCCCAGGCTATCAACCTTCCGGCTCCATCCCGGAATCCTATCAAGGTCCAACAGACGAGTAATGATGATATTTTTTAACAGGCACCCATTTTTCATCGCAGCATGGCTGGCGCTCATCAGCATCTCCGCCATCGCTGCGGAGACCCGACCCGCGGACGAGATCGCCAAGATCGACCGCATCGTCGCAGTGGTCGATCAGGCGGTGATCACCGAGAACGAACTGGCCGACCGCATCAAGATCGTCACTGCCCAGCTGGAGAAACAAGGCACGCAGCTGCCACCGCGCAACGTGCTGGAGAAGCAGATCCTCGAACGCCTGATCAATGACCGCTTGCAGCTCAATTATGCGAGCCAGACCGGTATCCGCGTCGACGATACGCAACTCGACAAGACCATCGAGCGTATCGCCGAACAGAACAAGCTACAGGTCGAGGAGTTCAAGAAAGCCCTCGCCGACGAAGGCATCAGCTACCGCAAGTTCCGCGAAGACATCCGCAACGAGATCATGCTCGCCCGCTTGCGCGAACGCGAGGTGGATAACCGCATCAACGTCACCGAAGCTGAAGTCGATAATTTCCTGACCACGCAATCTTCACGGGCTGAAGCACCGGATGAATTCGAGGTCTCACACATCTTGATCCGCGCGCCTGAGGAAGGTTCGCCGGAAGAACTGCAGAAGCTCAAGGCCAAGGCCGAGCAGGCGCTGAAAGAGCTGCAGGGCGGTGCGGATTTCGCGCAAGTCTCGGCGGCGTTCTCTGACGCGCCCAACGCCCTGGAAGGCGGCGCGCTCGGCTGGAAGACCACGACCCAGTTACCCGCGCTCTTCATCGATGCGCTCAAGCCCTTGCAGAAGGGGCAGATCTCGCCCATCCTGCGCAGCCCGAACGGCTTCCATATCCTCAAGCTGACCGATCGCCGTGGTGGCTCGTCACCGCTCGTGGTCGAGCAGACCCATGTCCGCCATATCCTCATCAAGCTCAACGAGGTCGTCTCAGAGAGCGAGGGCAAGAGCCGCATGGACAACCTGCATGAACGCCTGGTGAACGGCGGTGATTTCGCCGAGCTGGCACGACAATATTCAGAAGACGGTTCGGCCGCCAATGGCGGCGATCTCGGCTGGGTCAATCCAGGCGATACTGTCCCGCAATTCGAGAAAGCGATGAATGCGCTGCAGCCAGGTGAGATCAGCCAACCGATCCGCAGCCCGTTCGGCTGGCATATCATCCAGGTCCTGGAGCGTCGCAAGCAGGACATGACGAAGGAAGCAGCACGACTCAAGGCCAGGCAGGAGATCCGCGCACGCAAATCGGAAGAGGCCTATCAGGACTGGGTGCGCGAACTGCGTGACCGTGCCTACGTCGAACTGCGTCTCGAAGACAAATACTAAGCCGCTTCACCCCGCCATATGCTCAAGCTGCCCCGAATTGCCGTCACTGCCGGTGAGCCTGCCGGCATCGGTCTCGATCTGTGCGTGATGCTGGCGCGACACCCGTTCCCGGCAGCGCTGGTCGTCATCGCCAACCGCGACGCCCTGCTGGCGCGCGCGGCACAGCTCGGGCAAGTGATCGAATGTCTGAACTACGATGCGCAGCACTGCGTGCCACACGCGGGTGACGGCAGACTGACGGTGCTGGATATCAATACCGCCACGCCACCGGTGGCCGGCAAGCTCGACACTGCCAATGGCCCTTATGTGCTAGAGACCCTGCAGCGGGCGATCGACGGCTGCGTCAGCGGCGAATTCGACGCCATGACGACGGCGCCGGTTCACAAAGGCGTCATCAACGATGCCGGTGTCGCCTTTACCGGCCACACGGAATTCCTCGCGGAACAGACCCACACGCCTGAAGTCGTCATGATGCTGGTTGGTGCCGGCATGCGGGTAGCGCTTGTCACGCGCCACTTGCCGCTGACGCAGGTCAGCGCCGCCATCACCCAGCCTAGCCTCGAGCGCACCATCCGCATCCTGGCGCATGATCTCGTGCACCATTTCGGCATCGCCGAGCCGCGTATCCTGGTCGCCGGGCTCAATCCGCATGCCGGCGAAGGGGGCTACCTGGGTACAGAGGAGATCACCACCATCACGCCGGTATTGGAAAGGCTACGCGCAGAAGGCATGACACTGCTTGGGCCACTACCTGCCGACACCCTCTTCACACCGCACAACCTTGAGAAGGGTGATTGCGTGCTGGCCATGTACCATGACCAGGGCCTGCCCGTACTGAAGCATGCGAGTTTCGGTGGCGGCGTCAACGTGACGCTGGGTTTACCGATTATCCGCACCTCGGTCGACCATGGCACCGCGCTTGATATCGCCGGCAAAGGCATCGCCGACATCGGTAGCCTGCTGGCGGCTATCGAACTCGCCATCGAGCTGGCGAACAGCCGAAAACACTGATGAAACACGTAGCAAAGAAAAGATTCGGCCAGAACTTCCTCAACGACCAGGCCATCATCACCAGCCTGGTCGATGCCATCGCCCCCCGGCATGACGACCTCATGGTCGAGATCGGGCCGGGCCTCGGCGCATTGACGCAGCCCCTGCTGAAGAAGCTAGATCATCTGCACGTGGTCGAGATCGACCGTGACATCATCAGCTGGATGAAAAACCAGTATCCGGCAGACAAGATCACCATCCACGAGCGCGACGCGCTGAAGTTCGATTTCTCGCAACTTCAATCCGGCCCGCCAGCGGAAGTGAAGCGGATCCGTGTGGTGGGCAACCTGCCTTACAACATCTCCACACCCATCCTGTTCCACCTGCTGGATAACGTCGGCAGCATCGTCGATATGCATTTCATGCTGCAAAAGGAAGTGGTCGAACGCATGGTGGCAGAGCCGTCGAATGCCGCTTACGGCCGGCTTTCGGTCATGCTGCAATACCGTCTGCAGATGGAATACCTCTTCACCGTACCACCCGAGGCCTTTGACCCTGCGCCCAAGGTCGAGTCAGCCTTCGTGCGAGCGGTGCCGCATGCCGTATTGCCCCACCCCGCTGACGATGTAGCCATGCTCGCCAGGGTCGTCACGGCGGCTTTCGGCCAGCGGCGCAAGACGCTGCGCAACACGCTCAAGGGCCTGCTGGATGACGCCGGCTTCACCGAGTTGGGCATCGATCCGCAACTGCGCGCCGAGAACCTGAGCGTGGCCGAGTTCGTCGCCATCAGCAATCACCTTAGCCGCACACAGCCCGCCTGATATAATCCTGTTTCCAAGGGAGGAACCGCATGAGAATCATTTTGTTAGGCGCACCCGGCGCCGGTAAGGGCACGCAAGCCACGTTCATCAAAGAGAAATTCAACATCCCGCAGATCTCCACCGGCGACATGCTGCGTGCTGCGGTCAAGGCCGGCACCCAGTTGGGGCTGGAAGCCAAGAAGTTCATGGATGCCGGCGGCCTGGTACCGGACGAAGTCATCATCGGGCTGGTCAAGGAGCGCATCAAGGACGAGGACTGCAAGTCGGGTTTCCTGTTCGACGGTTTTCCGCGCACCATTCCGCAAGCTGAAGCCATGAAACAGGCCGGTGTGGGCATCGATTACGTGGTAGAGATCGACGTGCCCGACGAAGAGATCGTCAAACGCATGAGCGGTCGCCGCGCGCATCTGGCCTCCGGGCGCACCTACCATGTGGTGTTCAACCCACCCAAGGTCGCCGGCAAGGACGACGTCACCGGCGAAGACCTGGTCCAGCGTGATGATGACCGCGAGGAAGTCGTGCAGAAACGTCTTGAGGTCTACCACGCCCAGACCGAGCAACTGGTCGGCTACTACTCTGACTGGGCGAGTTCCGGTATCGGCGGCGCCCCAAAGTACGTCAAGGTCTCCGGCATGGGCGAGATGGAAACCATCAAGAACAACATCTTCGCCGCGCTGAAGTAAGCAGGTCGGTTTGAGACCACGATTAAAGGCTAGCCTCGCTAGCCTTTAATTTTTATGCCGACGGGAAGCCCCGCGCGGCCTTATGTATAATCTTGATTTTTGTCACATTTATCCGACCGCGACCACCATGCAGCAGCAGTATCCATTCAAAGAACTAGAACAAGCCGTCCAGCAGACTTGGGAACAA
>CAMLMA010000102.1 GCA_946481065.1 uncultured Nitrosomonadales bacterium | reverse complement strand
CCAACACGCCGGGCGTGCTGGATAAAGAAGGCACCTTGCTCACCGGCCTCACGCCGAAGCAGATCGACGACATGGTCGCCGACGGCACCCTCTCCGGCGGAATGCTGCCCAAGATCAGTTCGGCGCTCGATGCGGCGCGTAGCGGCGTGAAGTCGGTGCACATCATCGACGGACGTGTCGAGCATGCATTGCTGCTGGAAGTCCTCACGGACGAAGGGGTGGGCACCCTGATCAAAGCCAAATAATTCCGCATTTCATTGGCTTGCTGAGACGGCTTCAGAGATGTTTTTCCGGGATGAAGCGCAAGGCGCCGCATAGCGAATGACGAGACATATCGAACGGATAGGCGAGGAATGAGCGCGCACGCAACGCCGCGATTCGCCCGCAAAATGGATCTATGAGCCGCGTCTGGGTTTTTGACTTGGACGATACCTTGCACGACGCGTCCGCCCACATCTTCCCGGTGATGAACCAGGCCATGACGCAGTACATCATGGATCATCTCGATTTGAACGAGGATGACGCGCATGCCTTGCGCCGGCATTACTGGCGCATCTATGGCGCGACCATGAAAGGGCTCACGCGCCATCACGACATCGACCCCCGGCACTTCCTGCATATCACCCACCAGTTCCCCGAGCTGGCGCAGATGGTCGTGCGCAGCCAAAGGCTCCGGCACTGCCTCCAGCGCCTTTCGGGGCGTAAGGTAGTATTCACTAACGCGCCCATGGGTTATGCTTTACGGGTGCTGAAACTGATGGGTATCGAAGGCCTGTTCGACCAGATATTCAGTGTGGAATCCTCAGGCTTCCACCCGAAGCCTTCGTTCCGCGGATTCGCACGGATGTTGCAGGCGATCAAGGCCAGACCAGAGGATTGCGTGATGCTGGAAGACAACCCGGAAGCCCTCATGACCGCCAAGCGGCTGGGCATGAAGACCGTACTTGTCAGCCGGCGCATGCATAAGCCGAATTATGTCGATGCCCGTATCGGCAACATACTCGAATTGACCAGAACCACGATCTAGAACAAGTTAGGAACAATAAAAATGGCAGGCGAACGCAAACAACAGATCCTCGAAACCCTGGCAAAGATGCTCGAATCGCCCAAACGCGAAAAGATCACCACCGCATCGCTCGCCGCCAAGCTCGACGTCTCCGAAGCCGCCCTCTACCGCCACTTCGCCGGCAAGGCACAGATGTTCGAAGGCTTGATCGAATTCATCGAGCAGACCCTCTTCGGCCTCATCAACAAGATCACCAGCGAAGAGACCGATGGCCTGGCCCAGGTGCAGCGCGTGGTCACCGTGTTGCTCATGTTCGCCGAGAAGAACCCGGGCATGACGCGCGTACTCATCGGCGACGCGCTGGTCAATGAGGACGACCGCCTGCAAGTCCGCATCAACCAGTTATTCGACCGTCTGGAATCCACCCTCAAACAGAGCCTGCGCATCGCCGAGACCCAAAGCGGTAGCAAGCGCGAACCTGAAGCGCAAGCCAACCTCATCCTCTGCTACGTCATCGGCCGCTGGCATCAGTTCGCCAAGAGCGGATTCAAGCGCAAGCCGATGGAGTTCGCTCAGCTGCAGTTATCCGCTCTGATCTAGGGCGGGGCCATCTCGCCCACCCTCCATTAGCCCCATTAGCCGCCTCGCCAGAAAATCGGCTTTGCTTTACTTGAACCAATAAAACACGACGAACCATGGTCCACTCGATCGAAGAAAGCAAGCGCTGGCTGGCGCTGATCATCCTCTGCCTCGGCGAACTCATGATCGTGCTGGACACCACGATCGTCAATGTCGCACTGCCCTCCATCCGCAACGACCTGGCATTTACCGAAAGCGCCCTGGTCTGGGTGGTCAACGCCTATATGCTGACCTTCGGGGGCTTCCTGCTTCTGGGCGGGCGGCTGGGAGACCTGTTCGGCCAGCGCAAGCTCTTCCTGCTCGGCATCATTCTGTTCACAGGTGCCTCGCTGGCCTGCGGTATCGCCAATTCGCAAACCATGCTGATCATCGCGCGGGGGATACAGGGATTGGGCGGCGCTGTCGTATCGGCTGTCGCCCTTTCGCTCATCATGAGCCTGTTCACGGAAAACGGTGAACGCGCCAAGGCCATGGGCATCTATGGTTTCGTATGTGCGGGTGGCGGCAGTGTCGGCGTACTGCTCGGCGGTGTCCTGACCAGCATGCTGAGCTGGCACTGGATATTCCTGGTGAACCTGCCGATCGGGATCGCGGTGTATGCGGTCTGCTTGCGGATATTGCCGCCCGGAGAACCACAGACCGATGTCCGGCACATGGATATCGGCGGAGCCCTGACCATCACGGCCTCCCTCATGCTGACCGTCTATGCGATCGTCAATGGCCATGCCGCCGGCTGGCTGTCCCCGATGACGGGAAGCCTGCTTGGGGCATCCCTTCTGTTACTCATTGCCTTCCTCGTCATCGAGTCGCGCGTGCACAGACCACTCGTCCCTTTGCGATTCTTCCGACTGCGCAACGTATCCATCGCCAATGTCATCGCCGCGCTATGGGCAGCGGCCATGTTCGCATGGTTCTTCATCTCGGCGCTCTACATGCAGCTTGTGCTGGGCTATGACGCGATGCAGGTCGGGCTGGCTTTCCTGCCATCGAACCTGATCATGGCGATACTCTCCCTCGGCCTCTCCGCCAGGATCGTCATGCGATTCGGCATACGCCTGCCGCTGATCGGCGGCCTGATGCTGGGTGGGATCGGCCTGGGCTTGTTCGCATTCGCCCCATTGCAGGGCGATTTCATGCTGCATGTCCTGCCGGGCATGCTGTTACTCGGCTTGGGGGCAGGCGTCGCATTCAATCCATTGCTGCTGGCCGCCATGAGCGATGTACCGCAGCAGGAGTCCGGCCTTGCTTCCGGTATCGTCAATACCGCTTTCATGATGGGTGGCGCCTTGGGTCTGGCGATACTGGCAAGTGCTGCCGTGGTGCGCACCGACTACCTGATGACGCAGGGAACGGCCGCACTGCTTGCGCTCAATGGTGGCTATCAAGCCGCCTTCGCATTGGGCGCGCTCGCTGCCGGGATCGCCGCCCTGCTCGGCTTTTCCATGAACCTGAAAGCCGCGCCCGCGAATCACGCATTGCATTGAGGCGGACATCCTGTACCCCCTCGATTCCTTGCCGGAACCGCCTGCGCCCTATCAACGCCCATAGCTTGTCAGCTGCTCCGCAACGGCTGCATCTGCGCTACACTTGCATCAAAAGCTAGTGAATAATCCCCAGACATGAAGACTCTAGCCAACGACAAACAAAAACTCATCATCGCGCTCTGCATCCTGCTGAGCATGGGCTTCATCATCACCAGCCTTGCCAGTTATTTCGTCTCGCGCGCGACCATCCGCGAGTCCATCATCAAGGACGAGCTGCCGCTCACCTCAGACAACATCTATTCCGAGATCCAGAAAGACCTGGTCAGGCCGACCTTCATCTCGTCGATGATGGCGAGCGATACCTTCCTGCGCGACTGGATACTGGATGGCGAGAAGGACCTGGCCCAGATCACCAAATACCTCGGCGAGATCAGGCAGCGTTATGGCACCTTCGCCAGCTTCTATGTCTCCGAAAAGACGGGCAACTATTATTATCCGGGCGGGATCCTGAAACAGGTCTCACCCAAGGATACGCACGATGTCTGGTATTACCGGGTGCGCGACATGAAGCAACCCTACGAGATCAGCGTCGATACCAATCAGGCCGACCGGAACGCGCTGACCATCTTCATCAACTATCATGTCTATGATTACGCTGGTAAATTCCTCGGTGTGGCCGGCATCGGTCTCACGGTGGATGCCGTACGCAAGCTGATCGACAGCTATCAGCAACGCTATGATCGCATCGTCTATTTCGTCGATCTCAAGGGAGATGTCGCGCTTTTCAGCAATCAACAGACCAGCCCTGGCGACAATATCCGCAATATCCCCGGCTTGCAGGCGCAAGCGGATCGGATACTCAAGGACCGCAGCGGTTCTTATCAATACAAGCGCGACGGTCGCGTGCATCTGCTCAATGTGCGTTTCATTCCCGAGCTGGACTGGTACCTGTGCGTGGAGAAGATGGAAGATGAAGCCCTCGCTGGCATCAAGCGCACGCTGTATCTGAATCTGGCGCTTTGCCTGCTGATCACGGCGGTGGTGCTGACACTGACCAACATCACCATCAATCGCTACCAGCGGCGGCTGGAAGAAATGGCCATGACCGACAAGCTGACCGGGCTGGCCAACCGGCAGGCCTGCGAACTCTTCGCGGAACAGGCGGTGAAGCTGGCACGACGCAATCAGGAACCGCTGTCGGCCATCCTCATCGATATCGACCATTTCAAGGATGTGAACGACCATCATGGTCACTTGGCAGGCGACATGGTCATCCGGCGCCTGGCCGAGATCATCCGTGGCTGCCTGCGCGAATCCGATTTCCTGTGCCGCTGGGGCGGGGAAGAATACCTGCTGCTGATGAAAGGCTGCGACCTCAACCGTGCACAGGTCATCGCTGAGACCCTGCGCACCACCGTGAAGGAGACACCGATCGATTACGGCGACATCAGCATCAGGATCACCATCAGCCTCGGCGTCGCGGAATACCATGACCCGGAATCGAACGCGGCGATGTTCGGCCGAGCTGACGAAGCGCTCTATCGTGCCAAGGCCGCTGGCCGTGACTGCGTCCGTACTGCCGGATGAGTGTGCGGAATACCTGGGACTTAGGGCTGCGACAATGCCTTGACCGCTTCGACGCGGGCTTCGAATACGGCAGCCTTGATCTTCTCCGGCGCGTCGAACTGTCGGGCGATCGCGCCAGCATCGACCGCCGTCACCGCTGCCAGCAGCTGCAATAAGCGTTCGGCCTGCGGGAATGGTTTCTGCTCGAAGCCAGTGCGCCCGCGCGAATCGCTCTCACAGGCCAGCAGAAATTCCCTGAACCGCTGTGGCTGCCGGATCGCGTCCGTATCCTGCAGGAACTGCACAAGTGTCCCCGGCCGCATCTCCGAGACCGCATGGACCTTGCCATGGAACCTGGCGACGATATGGGCCAGCTCCTTGCAATCGTTGGGTACGCGTAAGCGCTTGCATACGTCCTTCAGCAGGCTCACGCTGCGCTCCTCGTGACCGATATGGCGCGGCAGGATCTCCGCTGGCGTCGTGCCCTTGCCGAGGTCGTGCGTCAGCGCGGCGAATCGCACCGGCAGGGAATACCCTTGTGATGCCGCGTAATCGATGACCATCATCACATGCACGCCGGTGTCGATCTCGGGATGATGTTGCGGCGGTTGCGGCACGCCCCAGAGCCGATCGAGTTCGGGGAATATCCGCTGCAGGGCGCCGCACTCCCGCAGCACGTCGAACATGCGCGAGGGCTTCGCCTCCATCAGGCCCTTGGACAATTCCTGCCAGACCCTTTCGGCCACAAGCGCATCAACTTCCCCCGCATCGACCATGCCTTTCATCAGTCGCATGGTCTCGGGCGCGACACTGAAGTCGGTGAAGCGTGCCGCGAAACGTGCCGCACGCAGAATGCGCACCGGGTCCTCGGCGAAGGCTTCGCTCACGTGACGCAAGGTCCTGCTGGAGATATCGGCCTGGCCGTTGAATGGGTCGATGAGCTGACCCGCTTCGTCGCGGGCGATGGCGTTGATGGTGAGATCGCGACGTGCGAGGTCTTCTTCCAGGGTGACTTCTGGCGAAGCGAACACCTGAAAACCCTTGTAACCTTTTGCCGTCTTGCGCTCGGTGCGTGCCAGCGCGTATTCCTCGTGAGATTCCGGATGCAGGAACACTGGGAAATCCTTGCCTACCGGTCGATAACCGAGTCGCGCCATCTGCTCAGGCGTGGCGCCCACGACGACATGGTCGGTATCCTTGACCGGCAGCCCCAGCAAGGCATCACGCACAGCGCCGCCGACCTGGTAGACCTTCATCTGCATGCTCCTGCGTGAATCGCATCGCATGGCGGGATGCCCTGCCACACGGAACGCACAGGCGCGTATTCACCCATGTGAAGGTGAGGAGTCTTCGCCCCGCGCGATGCCGTCACCAGCATCTGCCGCCTCAACGTCCGGCGAGGCCGCGGAATCGGTCATAGGCGCCCCTGGGGGTATCATTGGCCAGATACTCCGGCACCACGGCTTCGAGCGCCGTCGGCTTGAAACCGAACACCGCCGGGAACGGACCGCTGGCGACACTATCGACTTCCATCGAAGCCAGGTTGTCGCGCGTCATGAGCTTGATCGGCATCTTTTCCAGCAGGTAGGCCTGAT
>CAMLMA010000101.1 GCA_946481065.1 uncultured Nitrosomonadales bacterium | reverse complement strand
GTCGGACGGCACCACGGTGACCTCTAATGTCCCGATCGGCGGTGGCGTCACCGCAACCCGGCGCACATCCTGGCGTGAGCTGATCTCAGAATAGACTCCTTGCACCTATGCCTGAAAGGGTGCGCCTGAAAGGGGGCTATCAGGCATAGGTGGCTAGTTTGTGTGGTCTGGCGATAGGGCGGTCAGGCCATCGGCGAGGCTGTCGCCACTTCTAGTTCTCGGATCGTACGTCGCTGGCCGTCAACTCCGTGATCATGCCGTTGGCATCGGTAAAGCGCACGCGTACTGGCAGATTCCGCAGCATGGGGGAGATCCAAACATCCAGCGATGCGGAGGATTGCAGGCTGGTAAAGCGGTGGTGTTGGGTCAGAACCTCGTGCCTGTTGGTCAGATCGATGCGTTCCGGCCCGACATCGGCATGGGTGTAAGGGATCACTTGCTTACCGTCGGTAAGCGACAGATGGTCTCGATCGCTTTGCTTCCCGCTGAACATGAACTGATAGAGCACACTGAAGTGATCGAGAATGCCATCCGACATACGCCCTTGCATCGGCTCGGAGGACTGCTCATCCGACGCCCCCTGCATCAGTCTTCTCGCCAAAGAGTCGTCATTCGCACTGTAAGTCTCTGCGACCAGGCCACGTTGCCCGATACGCCCTTCGATCTGTAGATCCCAATGCTTTGCATCTTCCGCCAAGTCTGTCTGATCGGAACCAGCACTGCGAATGTTGATTCGATAGTGACCGTCTTCCGTCGAGATATATTCCTGAACAAGGCGCTTGCCCGGCTCGCTCGTGTTTGAGGTGACGACATCGAACAGGATGGTCGCGCGGCGGACCGGTTGCGGTGATTGTGCGGACTGAGGGTCATCCTCTTGCAACATCGGCGCAATGGGCTCGGTCATCTTTGGGGTGGCTTCTGCAGGTGGCGCCGATATCAGGGTATCGGTCGTCGCTATCGCCCTTTCAGGTGCAGTCTCGACCTTGTGTTGCGCAGGTGGAGGGGGGGGAGTGACCGACGGATCTGCAGGGATTGGCTTAGGTTTTTGCCTGGGCGTCGCTGGGGCCTGGCTGGTTTGCGTCAGACGTCGGACCTGTTCCAGTTTGACTTGCAGGATGGCCGCCGCCTGCCGATCTTGTGTGATGGGCTGATGCAGCTTGATCGACAGCAACGCCAGATGCAGTAACAGCGACGCGCCAAGGGCGGTCAACAATGGGTAGGGGATCGGGCGGGTCAGACCGTTTTGCATCCGGAGTGATTCAATAATCTGATCGTAATCAATCCGTTAACGATACCAAATAGCAAGGCGGATGTCGCAAATATCGGAATCAGATATCCGATGCCATTGTGCGGAATCAACCAGAGCCAGACCACCAGCAGCTGGCCGGCGATGTGGGCCAGCGCGGAGAAAACGCTCAGGCTCACTGGCCCGAACCAGCGCAAAGGCAGTCGGCTGGCCACGCCCAGCACGAGCAGGCTGCATAGGCCGCCGCTGAGGCTGAGTATGAAGGTCGGCGACAGGAATTGCCCCAGCAGCAGGCTGGCGGCGAATATCCGCAGTAAGCTCACCCACGCTGCGGTAGCGAAATCATAGCGGTACAGCACGTAGAGCGTGATGATGTTGGCGATACCGGGCTTTACGCCGGGTAAAGGGGAAGGCACGATGGATTCGATCAGGTGCAGGCCGATGGCGATCGCGGTCAGCTTTGCGATGCGGTGGTCATCCGGCGTGGTCGTGATCTTCATCGCGCGTGTCGGCGGTTCAGTAATTGAGGGAGTCATAGGGTTTACTGTCGCCTAGCAGCTCAAGACTGACCTGGTTCGGCAGACATATCGCCACTTGCCCGACTCTGCTCAGCCAGCCCTGGTGTACGCAGTATTGATTGCTGCATGGCGAGCTGTGGAAGCGCACTTTGCCGTGCGCGATCTCTATGCGTGAATCGCCTAGCGGGCCATGGATATCCAGTGTGCGATCCTGGTCGAGGCTGTAACGTGCATACACCTTGTCGCCTTGGCGGATCAGCAGTTTGCCGGCGGCTTCCTGATGCCAGAATATGCGGAAGGAGGCGATGATCAGCAGCAATGCGCCGATGATGACGATCCAGTCCCCCGACAATAGCGCGTGTTCAGAATAGGGTTTGCCAGCGGACATCTGGATCCATCCATTGCAGTTTCTTGGCCATGCCGGCGCTGCTGTAGATATTACCGGCCGCATCGATCAGCATGACGTTGTCGATACCCATGCGCATCGCAGCACTGGCGCGCTGATCGGCGGGTGCGAGAAAGATCGGCTTGGAGGCTACGTCGGAGACCACGCCACTATTGGCGGCAGGCGGTATGAGCACGGTGACGGATTGTACCTGGTCGCCGGGATAGCCTGTCGCAGGGTCGATGATGTGACAGTAGCGTTTACCGTCGCGCATGAAATAGCGCTGATAATCGCCCGAGGTACCGATGGCCCAGCCGTCCTGCAGATCCAGCGTGGCGATCGGGCCAGGCGCTCTCGGATGCTGGATACCGACACGCCAGGCTTTGTCGCCGTGCTTGCCAAGGGCGATGATGTTGCCGCCGATGTTCACCAAGGCATTGACTACCCCTTGCGAGCGCAGGTAATCGGCTGCGCGGTCCAATGCGTAGCCCTTCGCATAGCCGCCAAGGTCAAGCTTGACGGCAGGGTTACGGCTGTAGGCCATGTGCTTGTCGATGACGATATCGGTCATCTGCGGGTTGGCTGCCACAAGTTGCCGGATCGCGGCATCTTCGATATGCACCGGCGTGAATTCATCGCGCTGGAAACCCCATTGCTGGATGAGTTGCCCGATGGCCGGGTTGAATTTGCCGCCCGAGCGCACTGACCACTTGGTCGCATCCTGGAGCATCGTCGCCAGCTCATCGTCGATCGCCACAGGTGCTTTACCGGCGGCAAAGGCCGCATTGAGCTGACTCAACGCGCTGTTGTCATGCCAGGCGTGGAGCTTGTCATGCAGTCGCTGGAAATCCTGCAGGATATGGTCGGTCAGTGCGCGTGCGCGCTGCGGCTCCTCACCATAGATGCTGATGTCCACAAGCGTGCCGAAAACATAACTCTGGCTCTGGTAGAGCGGGTCCCTGCTACAGGCGCTGAGAAGCAGCAGGCATGCGATCAGGAGGCCGCGCATGCAGATTCCAGCGCATCCATGAACAGGCTGGCGGGGTCACAATCGGTCTGCGCGGCGATCTCCACCATGCCGGTGGGGCTGGTGACGTTGACCTCGGTCAGGTAATCGCCGATGACATCCAGCCCAACCAGGAATAGGCCGTGTTCCCGCAGCACCGGACCGATCCTGTTGGCGATCTCAAGGTCACGCGGGCTCAGCGGCTGTGCCACGCCTTTGCCGCCGGCAGCAAGGTTGCCGCGTGTCTCGCCGCCTTGCGGCACACGGGCCAGGGCATAAGGCAGGGGTTGGCCGTCGATCATGAGGATGCGCTTGTCGCCGACCTTGATCTCGGGCACATAACGCTGGGCCATCACGGTGCGTTCGCCGAAATGCGTCACGGTCTCGAGAATGACGCCGATGTTGGCATCGTCGGTACGCAGGCGAAACACGCCGCTGCCACCCATGCCGTCGAGCGGCTTGACGATGATGTCACCGTGGCTGGCGAGGAAATCGCGGATCAGCGTATTGTTCGCGGTGACGAGAAAGGGCGGCGCGAACTCGGCGAAACGCGCGATCGAGAGTTTTTCGTTCCAGCCGCGGATCGACTCAGGAGCGTTGTAGACGTGTGCCCCCTGCTGCGTTGCCAGCTCCAGCAGGTAAGTGCTGTAGAGGTATTCGTTATCGAACGGCGGATCCTTGCGCATGAGCACAGCATCGAAGTCGGCAGGCACGGTCTCGAATGCTGCGTCGCTCTCATACCAGCTCGCGCCTTCGGCGAACCGGAATGCGCTGGCGCGGACCACCACACGTTCGTGTCGCAACAGGATATCGCCCTGCATGGCGGTGAATAGCGTATGGCCGCGTGCCGCCGCCGCGCGCATGATGGCGATGCTGGTGTCCTTGTATGTCTTCAGCTGGTCCAGCGGATCAAGAATGAATAGCAGGCGCATGCCGATCACTGCTCCGGCGCGTGGGTTTCGAGCTCGATCGCCGCTGCGAGCAAAGCCAGCCGGGCGACCACACCGTAGGCATAGAAGCGATTCGGTGGCGCGTCAGGTGCGGCCGAGTGGTCGGGCAGCGAGCATGAGCGCTCGAATGCCAGCGGCACGAAATGCATGCCGGGCGCGTTGAGATTCTCGTCCACCGCGCGGCCGGTGTGTACGCGGTAAAAGCCACCGACGACGTAGTGATCGATCATGTAGATCACCGGTTCGGCGACGGCGTCGTTAAGGTTCTCGAAGGTGTAGACGCCTTCCTGGATGATGACTTCGCTGACCTCAAGGCCTTCCTTGACTACAGCCATCTTGTTGCGCTGCTTGCGATTGAGGTCGCGCACATCGTCCGGGCTCTTGACCGTCATGATGCCCATGCCGTAGGTGCCGGCATCGGCCTTGACGATGACGAACGGGTCCTGCTTGACGCCATATTCCGCATATTTGATCCGGATCTTCTCCAGCAGCTTTTCGACGCGGCTCGAGAGGCAGGCTTCGCCGGTGCGCGCGTGGAAGTCGATCTCGCTGCAAGTGTCGAAATAGGGATTCAGCAACCACGGGTCGATCTCCAGCAGTTGGGCGAATTCATCCACCACCTGGTTATAGGCACTGAAATGCTGTGATTTGCGGCGGGTCGCCCAGCCGGCGTGCAGCGGTGGGATCAGATCCTGCTCCAGCCGCTGCAGGACATCAGGTACGCCGCCGGAGAGGTCGTTGTTGAGCAGGATGGCGCAGCTGTCGAACCCGTCCAACACCAGACGGTTGCCTTTGCGCTGCACGGGCTCGAGTTGCAGCGTTTGGCCATCCTGCAGATCAAGCGTGGTCGTGGTGGTGATCTCCGGCGAGATGCTACCGATGCGCACTTCCATGCCGGCCTGTCGCAGGATGTTGGTGAGCGCGGCGACGTTACGCAGGTAATAGGTGTTGCGCGTATGGTTCTCCGGGATCACCAGCAGACGACGGGCCTCCGGGCAGATCTTCTCCACCGCCGACATCGCCGCCTGCACGCATAAGGGCAGGAAATCCGGATTGAGATTGTTGAAGCCGCCAGGGAAGAGGTTGGTGTCTACCGGTGCCAGTTTGAACCCGGCATTGCGCAAGTCCACAGAGGCGTAGAACGGCACGGTATGTTCCTGCCATTGCGTGCGGAACCAATGCTCGATCTGCGGCATGGCGGCGAGCATGCGCTTTTCAAGTTCCAGTAGGGGGCCATTCAGTGCGGTAGTGAGATGCGGGACCATAAGCTGACCAAGGACAGGAAGGATAGGCTGGATTTTAGCTGAGTTGCGGCCAACAGGCGAAAAAAACGGGCGCTAGATGCGCCCGAAGAGGAGGAGATAAATGCATGAAACCGAGCAGAATTGATTCTGAACCACGCGACGATCAAGAAACATATTTTGCTTAATATTATGCTAGCAATACTTATGCCAATCACCCGGACCCGCTGATACGGCGGTCTGCGCTGTGCGTTGTCCGGAAAGCCGACCTGTTTTGGCTGATGATGCACCCAATAGGTGCGTGGTACTGGCAAAGAAAAAGCGGGCAATCGCTTGCCCGCTTCCAACTTGCTAACGACTGATCAGGGATCAGTAGTAGTAAGCACGTTCGCCGTGTTCGGTCGTGTCCAGACCCTCGCGTTCGGATTCTTCGCTGACGCGCAGGCCGATGAGGATATCGACGATCTTGAACAGGATGAAGCTGACGACACCACACCAGACGATGGTCACGCCGCAAGCGATCGCTTGGGTAGTGACTTGGCTAGCCATGGTCACGCCTTCTGCATAACCAACGCCACCGAGTGCGGAGTCCATCAGTACGCCGGTACCCAGTGCACCGATCAGGCCACTGATGCCGTGGATGCCGAAGACGTCCAGGGAATCGTCATAGCCCAGTTTGCTCTTGAGCGAAGTCACTGCCCAGAAGCTGACCACGCTGGCGACCAGACCGAGGATGATCGAACCCATGGGGCCGATGAAACCGCAAGCCGGGGTGATGGCGACCAGGCCGGCAACAGCGCCGGAAGCGCCACCCAGCATGGAAGGCTTGCCGTGGGAGATCCATTCGACCAGGATCCAGCCGAGTACGGCAGCTGCGGTTGCGACTTGGGTATTGACCAGTGCCAGACCAGCGGTACCATCAGCAGCCAATTCGCTACCGACGTTGAAACCGAACCAGCCCACCCACAGCAGGGAAGCGCCGATC
>CAMLMA010000100.1 GCA_946481065.1 uncultured Nitrosomonadales bacterium | reverse complement strand
GGGTCGAGGATGATGACGGCGTCCTTGTCCATGCGCAGGGTGGAGGCCGCGTCGATCCAGTGACCGTTCCAGCCGGCCTTACGCAGTTGCGGGAATATCTCGGTGGTATAGTCGCCACCCTGGCACGAGATGATGACGTCCATCGCCTTCAGTTCAGCGATGTTCTTGGCATCCTTCAACGGCGGAATGTCACGTCCGACGTCCGGCCCCTTGCCGCCTGGCTGCGAGGTCGTGAAGAACACCGGTTCGATCAAGGCGAAGTCGTTCTCCTCACGCATGCGTTGCATGAGCACCGAGCCCACCATACCGCGCCAGCCTATGAAACCAACCTTTAACATCATCTTTTCCCGAGTCTTGTTCTTTGTGATCAGAGATTAAAGCGCGGCCACCACGGCATCGCCCATCTCGCTGCACTTCACTTTCCTGCAACCGTCTGTATGGATATCCGCCGTGCGGTAACCCTCCGCCAATGCCTTCTTCACCGCATTCTCGATACGCAAGGCATTCGCTTCGTCGTTGAAGGTATAACGCAACATCATGGCTGCAGAAAGGATGGTCGCCAGCGGGTTCGCGATATCCTTGCCTGCGATATCCGGTGCAGAGCCGTGGCTGGGCTCATACATCCCCTTGTTGTTCGCGTCGAGCGATGCCGACGGCAACATACCGATGGAGCCGGTCAGCATGGATGCCTCGTCCGACAGGATATCGCCGAAGATGTTACCGGTGACCATGACGTCGAACTGCTTGGGCGCGCGGACCAGTTGCATGGCGGCGTTATCGACATACATATGACTGAGTTCGACTTCCGGATATTCCTTGGCCACTTCGATCATGACCTGGCGCCACAGTTCGGTCGTTTCCAGCACATTGGCCTTGTCGACGGAACAGACTTTCGCTTTTTGTCCATCCTTGCGCCGCTTCATGGCGATGCCGAAGGCGACATGGCCGATACGGCGGATCTCGGATTCGTTGTAACGCATGGTGTTGATGCCTTCGCGTTCGCCGTTCGCCAGCGTGCTTATGCCGCGTGGCTGGCCGAAATAGATATCTCCGGTCAATTCACGCACGATCATCAAGTCGAGACCCGAGACGACTTCTGGTTTCAGGGTCGATGCCGAAGCCAACTCGGGGTATAGCAAAGCCGGACGCAGATTGGCAAACAGGTTGAGTTCCTTGCGGATACGCAGCAGACCGCGCTCCGGACGCTGCTCGCGTGGCAGGCTGTCGTATTTCCAGTCTCCGACCGCGCCCAGCAGCACGGCATCGGAGGACTTGGCTAGCTTGAGCGTCGCCTCTGGCAATGGGTCGCCTGCGGCTTCGTACCCGGCGCCGCCGATAGGGGCTTCTTCCAGCTGCATATCGAGATTCAGCGCCTTGAGCACCTTCACGGCCTGCGCCACGATCTCGGGACCGATGCCATCCCCTGGCAATACTGCGATCTTCATCTAATCTGATTCCTTTTGATGTCTTGTTGAACAGCCCGCTAATTGAAGAGCCAGGGCTGTGATTGCTTGTGCTTGGCCTCGAAGGCCTTGATCCCGTCGACATGTTGCAGGGTGAGCCCGATGTCATCCAGGCCATTGAGCAGGCAATGCTTGCGGAAAGCATCCACCTCGAAGCTGTAGGCCTGGCCATCTGCCGTAGTGACTTGCTGCTGTGGCAGATCGATCGTGATCCGGCAACCCGGATGCGCATCCACCAGCTTGAACAGCTTGTCTACCGCCTCAGCCGGCAATACGACGGGCAGGATGCCGTTCTTGAAGCAGTTATTGAAGAAGATATCGGCAAAACTCGGCGCGACGATGGCGCGGAATCCATAGTCGAGCAAGGCCCAGGGCGCATGTTCCCGGCTCGATCCGCAGCCGAAGTTCTCGCGGGCGAGCAGCACTTCCGCGCCCTGATAGCGTGGCTGGTTGAGCACAAAATCCGGATTCAGGGGGCGCTGGCTGTTATCCATGCCAGGCTCCCCGTGGTCGAGATAGCGCCATTCGTCAAATGCATTGGGGCCGAAGCCCGAGCGTTTGATCGACTTGAGGAACTGTTTGGGGATGATGGCGTCGGTGTCGACGTTCGCACGGTCGAGTGGGACGGCCAATCCATCCAGGGTCACAAAAGGTTGCATAGCGTCTGTTTCGAGTCTCGTTATTTACTGTTGCGCTGCACGGCTTCGCCGGCAGCTTCCAGATCCTTGCCCACACCGTTCACCGTGTTGCAGCCGGTGAGTACGACAGCGGATACCAACAACATCAAAGCGATCAGTTTCTTCATCACATCCCCTCAATCACGTAGTTAAAGCTGCCTGACATCCACGAAATGACCGGCAACGGCAGCGGCGGCGGCCATCTCCGGGCTTACCAGGTGGGTGCGTCCGCCCTGACCCTGCCTGCCCTCGAAGTTGCGGTTCGAGGTGGAAGCGCAGCGTTCGCCAGGCTCCAGTCGATCGGCATTCATGGCGAGGCACATGGAACAGCCGGGCTCACGCCATTCGAAGCCTGCTTCGAGGAATATCTTGTCCAGGCCTTCCTGCTCGGCCTGGGCCTTCACCAGACCGGAACCCGGCACCACCATGGCCAGCTTGACGTTGGACGCGACACGTTTACCTTTGGCGATCGCCGCCGCAGCTCGCAGATCCTCGATGCGCGAGTTGGTACAAGAGCCAATGAACACCTTGTCGACACTGATCTGGTCGATCGGCGTGTTGGCCTGCAAGCCCATGTACTCGAGTGCGCGCTCCATGCCACCGCGCTTGGTCGGATCGGCCTCTTTCGCAGGATCCGGCACCGCACCATTGATGCTGGTCACCATCTCGGGGGATGTCCCCCAAGTCACCTGCGGCTGAATGGCAGCGGCATCGAGTTCGACGACTGCGTCGAACGGCGCACCTTCGTCGCTGTGCAGCGTGCGCCAGTAGGCGACTGCCGCCTCCCATTGCTCGGCCTTGGGCGCGTAAGGACGCCCCTTGACATAGTCGATGGTGGTGTCATCCACGGCCACCATGCCGGCGCGGGCGCCAGCTTCGATCGCCATGTTGCAGAGCGTCATGCGGCCTTCCATGGAAAGCCCGCGGATCGCCGAACCGGCGAATTCGATGGCATAGCCGGTACCGCCCGCGGTCCCGATCCTGCCGATCACCGCCAGCGCGATATCCTTGGCGGTGACGCCACGCCCGAGCTGCCCTTCCACCTTGACCAGCATGGCCTTGGACTTTTTCTGCACCAGGCATTGCGTCGCCAGGACGTGCTCCACTTCCGAGGTGCCGATGCCATGAGCCAGCGCACCAAAGGCGCCATGCGTACTGGTATGCGAATCGCCGCAGACTACCGTCATGCCCGGCAACGTCGCGCCTTGCTCTGGCCCGATGACGTGCACGATGCCCTGTCGCGTGTCGTTCATGCGGAATTCGGTGATACCGAACTCGGCACAGTTGTTATCCAGCGTTTCCACCTGCAGGCGCGACACCGGATCTGCGATGCCCTTGCTGCGATCGGTGGTCGGCACGTTGTGGTCAGGCACGGCCAGCACGGAATTGACGCGCCAGACCTTGCGCGCGCTCATCTTCAGGCCCTCAAAGGCCTGCGGGCTGGTGACTTCGTGCACCAGATGACGGTCGATATAGAGCAGCGCGGCGCCGTTCTCTTCGTGCACCACGTGGGAATCGAATAATTTGTCGTATAGCGTCTTTGCCACGGTTGTTCCTGCGATTAGTCTCTGAAATTACCGAACTTCAACGGGAAGTCCGTCACCGATTTCTTCACATGGGCGATGGTCTCTTGCAAAACGTCGCGCTTGGCGCCGTTGACGCGCACAGTATCGCCCTGGATGCTCGCCTGCACCTTGAGGCCGGAATCCTTGATGAGCTTGACCAGGCGTTTCGCCAGATCGCTATCGATGCCGTCCTTGATCTTCATCTCCTGCTTGGCCTTGTTGCCGGATACCTTCTGCACATCCTGCAGGTCCAGACGCTTGCTGCTATCCGGTTCCTTCTTCTCCATCGCCGGGAACAGGATGTCCTTGATCTGGTCGAGCTGAAAATCGGAATCGCCGAACAACGTGATCAGCTTGTCCTTCTCGTTCAGATCCACCTTGGCGGACGTGCCCTTGAAATCATAGCGGTTGGTGATCTGGCGATCCGCCACATCGACCGCATTCTTCAGCGCGACCATGTCGGCTTCTGACGTGATATCAAACGATGGCATTGTCTTCTCCTAATAGTCTCTTAACTGCTGCTTCAGTGCCTCAACGGCGGGCAGATCACTCGAAGTGGCAGACGTAGTCCAGGGTCTCGACGGTCTCGATATCAAAGCTTGAATTGCCAGGCACTGCGAATTTCTCGCCGGCGCCATAGCTTTTCCAGTCCTCATCGCCCTTGAGGCGCACCTTGCAGACGCCGGCGTTGATCTCCATGAGCTCAGGCGAACCCGTATTGAAGGTCAGCGTGCTCGGGAAGATCACACCCACGGTACAGCGCGTACCGTTCGGAAACATCACGGTGTGGCTGACGCATTTGCCATCGAAATAGACGTTGGCTTTCTTTTTGACGCTGACATTGTCGAACTGTGCCATCTTCTCTCTCCAAATCTTTCGTTATTTTTTCTTGCTGCGTAAGTTGGCGGCAATCCGCATGCGCAAGGCATTCAACTTGATGAAGCCGCCTGCGTCTTTCTGGTCGTAGGCCCCGGCATCGTCTTCAAAAGTCGCGATGGTCGGATCGAACAGCGAATCGGTCTTGCTGTCGCGACCGGTCACGATGACATTGCCCTTATACAGCTTGAGGCGCACGTAACCGTTGACGCTTTTCTGCGTGTGGTCGATCAGCGTCTGTAACGCGACGCGCTCCGGACTCCACCAGTAGCCGTTGTAGATGAGGCTGGCATAGCGCGGCATCAAGTCATCCTTGAGATGCGCGACTTCACGGTCCAGCGTCAACGACTCGATCGCGCGGTGCGCCTTGAGCATGATGGTGCCACCGGGCGTCTCGTAGCAGCCGCGTGATTTCATGCCGACATAACGATTCTCGACCAGATCGAGACGACCGATGCCATGCTTGCCGCCCAGCTTGTTGAGCTCGGCGAGCAGCTCATGCGCCGCCATCTTCTTGCCATTGAGGGCGACAGGGTCACCATGCACGTATTCGATGTCGAGATATTCCGCGGCATCCGGCGCGTTCTCGGGCGACACGGTCCAGCGCCACATGGATTCCTCTGCTTCAGCAGACGGATCTTCCAGGTGGCGGCCTTCATAGCTGATATGCAGCAGGTTGGCGTCCATGGAATACGGGCTGCCGCCTTGCTTGTGCTTCATCTCGACCGGGATACCGTTCTTTTCGGCATAGGCCAGCAGCTTCTCACGGCTCAGCAGATCCCATTCACGCCAGGGCGCGATGATCTTGACGCCGGGCTTGAGCGCATAGGCGCCCAGTTCGAAACGCACCTGGTCGTTGCCCTTGCCGGTGGCACCATGCGAGATGGCGTCGGCGCCGGTCTCATTGGCGATCTCGACCAGGCGCTTGGCGATCAGCGGCCGCGCGATCGAGGTCCCGAGCAGGTATTCGCCTTCGTAGACGGTGTTGGCGCGGAACATCGGGAACACGAAATCGCGCACGAACTCTTCGCGCAGATCATCGATATAGATCTCCTTGACGCCGAACTTCCTGGCCTTCTCGCGCGCAGGTTCCAGCTCTTCACCTTGTCCCAGGTCGGCAGTGAAGGTCACGACCTCGCAGCCATAGGTATCGGTCAGCCATTTCAGGATGACCGAGGTATCGAGGCCGCCCGAGTAGGCCAGCACGACTTTCTTGATATCGCTCATTGCTCAATTCTTCCTAGTAACAGATATTCCATCAGCGCCTTCTGCGTATGCAGCCTATTCTCCGCTTCATCCCAGACCACGCTCTGCGGGCCGTCGATCACGTCAGCCGCGACCTCCTCGCCACGGTGTGCCGGCAGGCAATGCATGAATACTGCGTCGCTGGCAGCGACCTTCATCATGTCGGCATCGACCTGCCAGTCAGCGAAGTCCCGGCGACGCTCTTCGTTTTCGGCCTCGAAACCCATCGAGGTCCAGACATCAGTCGTGACCAGATCGGCCCCCTTGGCCGCTTCCATCGGGTCGGCGAACTGTTCGTAGTGGTCGGTACCGTAAAGATTGGCGCGTTCCGGCTCCACTTCATAGCCCGGCGGCGTCGACACATGCACGTTGAAATCAAGCAGTTCAGCCGCCTGCAGCCAGGTATTGCAGACATTGTTCGAGTCGCCGATCCAGGCGACGGTCTTACCCTTGATCGAGCCGCGATGCTCGATGAAGGTATAGATGTCAGCCAGGATCTGGCACGGGTGGTATTCGTTGGTCAG
>CAMLMA010000099.1 GCA_946481065.1 uncultured Nitrosomonadales bacterium | reverse complement strand
TCGATCTCCTTGGCTGGGTAGGCGCCCAGTATCCGCTTGCCATCCTGCAGGATCAATGTAGGCGTGCTGCTGACACCAAGTTTGCGGCCCAGCGCGGCGATCTTCTCGATCGGTGTATCGCAGTTACCCGCGGCTTTGGGCAACTGGTTATTGAGTACCCAGTCGGTCCAGGCTTTCGATTTATCCGCAGAGCACCAGATCGCCCGGGCCTTGTTGGCCGCATCCGGGTGTAATTGCTCCAGAGGGAACAGGAAAGTATAGATCGTGACATCCGTGATGTTGACGAGCTCCCTTTGCTCAAGTCGCTTACAGAACGGGCAATCCGGATCCGAGAAGACCACCAGTTTACGGCTGCCGTTACCTTTCACCACCTTGATCGCTTGGTCCAGCGGCAGGCTGGCGAAATCGACCTTATTAAGTTCATCGAGACGTTCCCCCGTCAGATTGCGCCGGCTCACCGGATCGATGACCTTGCCTTCCGCAATGAGGAAACTGAATTTATCGTCGGTATAGATGATCTGCCCATCGAGGAACACTTCATACAATCCGGCATAGGGCGTCTTTGTGATCGACTGCACCTTCAGCTTGGGATATACCGTCTCGATGCTCTTTTTCAGGCTCGCCTCGTCTGCGTAGGCACTGCTCGTCAGCAGTGCCGCCATGATGAGGCCGATGATTCTTTTGGACATCCTGATTCCTTATGTAGTCGCGTGTTTAATGAGTTGTTTCTTCAGCCAACCTTGCCGGTTGGTGAAGTCCAGGCCAAGATTGCGTATTCGCCTGATCAAGGGCTGTGGCTGACCGAACAGCTCGTGCAGCCCGTGCGTGATATGTCGCATCGCCACAAGATCGATTTTGCGTGATCGTTCATAACGCCTGAGTAGCATCAGATCGCCCAGAGCCTCCTGTGGTCGACGCTCGGCAAGTGTGTTGGCCAGCTGGATGACGTCCCGGAATCCCAGGTTGACGCCCTGCCCAGCCAAGGGATGGACTTGATGCGCCGCATCACCGGTCAAGACGAGTCCTGGCATCACCAATCGATCGGTCGATTGCAGATTGAGCGGGAACGCCGCAGGGCTGCCGATCAAGCGCAAATCACCTAGGACACCAGCGCCGGCAGCGGCAACAGTCTGGCAAAGTGACGCCTCGTCCATGGAAAGCAATTCCTCATGCCTGCGCGTCGACCAGACCATGGAGATACGATTTCCGGGTAGCGGCAGCCATGCCAGCACGCCATCTTCACGGAACCACTGACGTGCGATACAGCCATGGGGCAATGCACATGTAAAGTTGGCGACGACGCCAAGTTCATCATAAGCATGGCGCATGCTCGTCAGGCCTGCATATTGGCGCACCACAGAGTTGCCGCCATCTGCGGCAACGATCAGCGGCGCCTTGAGCGTCTGGCCGCCTGCCAGCACCAATTCTGGCTGTTCACCTCCGAAAGACAAGGCCTCGACCTTGCTATCCGGCAGCATGGCGACCCCAAGTTCCTGCAAGCGCAAACGCAACGCCTGTTCAAGTTGGCGTGCTTCCAGGATAAAGCCCAGGCTGGGCAGGCTTGCCTCATAGGCATCGAAGGTCAGCGAGGAGCGGCTGTCATCCCCCCACACTTGCATGCGCTCGACCTTGCAGATGCGATCACTATCCATGCGCTGCCATATACCGAGCGAATCCAGCCATCGCTGATTGCCGGGCGTGATCGCGTAGATGCGTTGATCCCATTCTGTCGGTGTCGGCCCAGATGCAGCGGGTTGACCGTCCACCAGCATCACATGCAAACCGTTCTGCGTGAGCGCGAGCGCCGCAGCGGCGCCGACCAGCCCGGCGCCGACCACGACGATTTGCGCCTGCATCGCCTCAGCCACGTGCGCCATAGCTCATCTTGCGTACCAGGCGATGTTTCAGCGGCTGCGCGACATCCAACATGCTGAGCGCAAGCGCACGTAATCCGGACAAGCCAACGACATCATTCGAGAAGGTATTGACGAGGAAGTCAGTGAACAGCACGCCGCCCCGGGTGTCCTGACGGCGCTGCTGGCGGTAGCTATCTAGCATCGTTTCGCTGCCCCAGGCGTCGACCGGATGTGACGACACAACGTTCGCCAGCTCCCAGGCGTCACGCATGCCGACATTGAATCCCTGGCCGGCCACAGGATGCATGGTCTGGGCAGCATTGCCGATGATGGCGAGATGCGGTGCCGTGCTCGGCTCCAGATAGGACAGCCTGAGCGGGAAGCTGAGCCGTTTACCGATGGTCAGAAAACGTCCTACGCGATCACCGAACTGGGCATGCAGGCTTTGGAGGAACGACTGATCGTCGAGCGCGAGCAGCTGTTCGATATCGGCCGATGCGCCTGTCCATACCAGAGAAAAATCATGTGGCCCATTGGGTAGCAGCGCCATTGGACCAGCCGGCGTGAATCGCTCGTAGGCCACATTGTCATGCGGCAACTCGCACCGCACTATGGAAACGAGGGCGTCATGTCCGTATTCCTTGGTCTTCCTGGTGATGCCCGGGATCTCTCCCAATCCACGACCACCATCCGCCAGCACGGCAAGGCTGGTCTCCTGGCGATGCGGCTGGTCTGCCACGACGAAATCGACCACCGCCGCATGTGGCCCAGGCTCTAGCAACCTGGCTTCGGCGCCATACAAGACTTCCACTTCCGCCTGTTGCGTCAATGCGTCATCCAGCACTTGCGAAAGCGCGCCATAGGAAACCACGTAGCCCAGCGCCTCCTGACCATGATCTTCGGCCTTCAACAGGCTTCTGCCGAAACTGCCGCGCTGGGAGATATGGATGCGGTCGATCGCGGTCGCGTCATTGGCTAGCGCCTGCCACAGGCCCAACCGCTCCAGGATCATGCGGCTCCCGAAAGACAACGCCAGAGCGCGCTGGTCTCGATGCGAAGCACCACGCGGGCGCGCTTCGAGAACGGTCGTCGCGACCCCCTGTTGTTGCAGTGCCAGTGCCAGCGTCGCGCCGACCGGACCGCCGCCGATGATGATCGGTTTGGACATGGTCATCCGCGCGCCATCAGGGTTTCGATGTCGAATACGGTCTTGGGCGCGGCGATTGTCAGCACTTCGCAGCCCGTCTCGGTGATGGCAACGTCATCTTCGATACGGATACCGATATTCCAGAACGGCTCTGGCACATCGTCAGCGGGCCGGACATAACAGCCAGGTTCCACCGTCAACGTCATACCAGGCTGCAACAGTCGCCATTCACCGTTCTTTTGTTTGTATTCACCGGCATCATGCACATCCAGCCCCAGCCAGTGGCCGGTACGGTGCATGTAGAAGCGCCGGTAATCGCCCGATTCCAGCACCGCCTCCGGGCTACCCTTGCAAAGCCCGTAATGGATGAAACCGCCGATCAGGACTTCCAGCGCCGCTTCGTGCGGCATGTTCCAGTGCGCCCCGGGCTTCGCTGCCTCGATCGCAGCAGCCTGGGCGGCCAGCACCAGTTCGTAAAGATCCTTCTGCGGACCGCTGAACTTCCCTCCAACGGGGAAGGTGCGCGTGATATCCGAAGCATAACCGTCCAGCTCACAACCCGCGTCGATCAACAACAGGTCGCCATTCTTCAGCTGCGCATCATTCTCCACATAGTGCAGCACGCAAGCATTGGCGCCGCCGGCTACGATCGAACTATAGGCGGGCGACCGGCTGCCATGCTGATAGAAGGTATGCAGCAACTCAGCCTCGATCTCATATTCCATCATGTTCGGGCGCACCGCCTGCATCGCGCGTCGATGGGCCTCAGCCGAGATCTGCGCTGCCCTGCGCATGATGTCGAGTTCAAAGGCAGATTTATATAAACGCATCTCGTCGATCAGTGGACGTACGTCATGCAGTGCCGCCGGAGCGCTGACGCCGCTCCTTGCCTGGCCGCGGAGATCGTTCAGCCAGCGCATCACCCGCCGATCCCAGGCAGTATCGCCACCAAGGCTATAGTAGAGCCGGGGCTGGTTGGCCAGATGTTCGAGCGCCCACTCGTCCAGTTGGGTGATGCTGTAGGCCTCGTCGACGCCGAACGTGGACTGCGCCGCCGCCGGCCCATAACGGAATCCGTCCCATATCTCGCGCTCCATGTCCTTGTCGCGACAGAAGAGGATGCTTTTCGGATCGGCGCCCGCGACCAGAACGAGCACAGCCTCGGGCTCCCGGAAACCGGTCAGATAATGGAAGTAACTATCGAAACGATAGGGGTAGTGGCTGTCACGATTACGGATCGCCTCCGGTGCGGTTGGGATCAATGCGACACCCTCGCCCATATCGGCGAGCAATCTGGCTCGCCGCGCGCGAAACTCTTTGATATTCACCTTGCTATCCACCATGCTTCACTTTCCCACCATGCTTCACTTTCGGATGTTTCGCTTTCAATTCGCTATCCAGTTCCTGTAATCGTTGCGGCGTCCCGATATCGTGCCATACACCACGATGATACGTAGCCGAAACCTTGCCCACCGAGATCGCCGCATGCAAAAGTGGCGCAAGTTTCGCCGAGTCACCGGGCCGCACTGAATCGAACAGCGCTGGACGATAGACGCCGGTACCGGAAAAAGTCAGCCTCGGCTCCCCTGCCGACATCACCCTGCCGTCATGCCAGGCGAAATCGCCGCCAGGGTGTTGCGGCGGGTTGTCTACAAGCACCAGGTGGGCATCATCGCCCGGTTGCAGGGCATGTTGCAAGGCACGGAAATCGATATCGGTGAAAGTATCGCCATTGACGACCATAAAGGCTTCCGGCCCCAGCATGGACAAGGCGTTGGCGATACCGCCTGCCGTTTCCAGCGCAGTGGCTTCAGCCGAGTACCGGATAGACAGGCCCCAGCTTGCGCCGTTCCCGAGGCGGGCTTCGATCTGTGCGCCAAGATGCGCATGATTGATGACGACATCCCGAAAACCGGCTTCGGCCAGTCGTTCCAGATGCCATACGATCAACGGCTTGCCGCCGACCTCGAGCAAGGGTTTCGGCGTCACATCGGTCAGAGGGCGCATACGTTCGCCACGCCCGGCGGCCAGGATCATGGCCTTCATCAGAAGGTATACCCGACTTCAGGCTTGCTGTCGTGCAGCTCGTCAAGCAGACGCAACAGTGGTCGCAATTCGACATAACGCGCACAGACACGACGCAGGTAATCCATCACCAGCGGCATATCCTTAAGGTAATTCTCCTTGCCATCGCGATAATAGAGGCGGGCGAATATCCCCAGTATCTTGATATGGCGCTGCGCGCCCATCCACTCGAAATCCCGGTAGAACTCGGAGAAATCAGCCGGCACCGGCAAGTGTGCCGTTCTTGCGGCCTGCCAGTAGCGTACGGCCCAATCCAGCACCTGCTCTTCCGGCCATGCGATGTAAGCATCCTTGAGCAGCGACACCAGGTCGTAGGTGATCGCGCCATGGACCGCATCCTGAAAATCCAGCACCCCCGGGTTGGTGTCGCATACCATGAGGTTGCGGGAATGGTAGTCGCGGTGCACATACACCTGCCCCTGGCCAAGGATGTTGCGGTTTAGCGTGGCGAACACTTGCCCCAGCACTTGCTGCTGCGCTGCCGTCAACTCCCGGCCCAAGTGCCGCGACACATACCAGTCGGGGAAGAGTTGCATCTCGCGTGTGAGCAGCGCCTCGTCGTAATCCGGAAGCACACCCGGTTTGCTGGCCAATTGCAGCGTCACCAGTGCCTGGTAGGCCTCGCGATACATGTCACCGGCGTTCTCCGGCGCCAGGGCCTCGAGATACGTACGCGTACCAAGATCGGTCAGCAACAGGAACCCCTGCCGCAAGTCTTGAGCGAGTACCTGCGGCACGTGCAACCCTGCCTTGAGGAAGAGTTGCGCGATGCGCACGAACGGTTCGCAATCCTCGTGGGCGGGCGGCGCATCCATGACGATCAATGTCCGATCGCCAAGATCGACGCGGAAATAACGGCGGAAGCTCGCGTCGGCAGAAGCGGGCGAGAGCGAATGGCCGCCCTGTGGCAGCACTTCGGATAGCCAGGATTGAAGTTGTTCGGATCTGGTTTGCATGAGGTTCCCGGGCTTGGTGGACACGCCTGCGCCATGCGCGGCGGGGCAAATTATGGATTGCCATGACATCGAATTTATGCGATTTTATCACCCACAAAAGAAACACGCGCTCACAGCCTCGAGCTGAATAAAATTACATGGTAAAAACTGCAGTTAAAACCCTCACCGTTGCGCTTGTATTCTTGATCCAGGTCCATGCCCACGCAGAAGAGACGGGCACGCAAGTCGCATCCGAAGCCGCGCCCCCAGCCGACATCATCACCCCGGACACCGCCATCGTCGAGGGCGACAAGCTTGAGCTATATTTCGACCGCAAACTGAAATCCATCGGCAATGCGGCGATCCACAAAGCCGACCAGAACATCTACGGCGACCTCATCGAATACGATGTGCAGA
>CAMLMA010000098.1 GCA_946481065.1 uncultured Nitrosomonadales bacterium | reverse complement strand
TGCCGACCATGCGCATCAACCCGGATGTGCGGGATATCTTCGGCTTCAAGTTCGAGGATTTCACGCTTGAAAACTACGATCCACACCCTGCCATCAAGGCCCCAGTCGCCGTCTAGCAAGTCATTGCAATAAATAACGATGCATGGCTTCGCAAAGCCGTTGCGAGGCCATTCTGCTGTGCTATAGTGCCCCTAGAAGAAGAAATTCATAAAGAAATAAAGCAGTTGGGGAGAGACCATCATCAGACATCGCCTCACGTCTGTTGGTACTGCAGTGCATGTCGTCTGTCTTTCGTTTCTTGGGTTGATCTCTGGCGCAGTCGCGCGCGCTGAAGACGCCCGGACCTCCGAATTACTGGAAATGCCGCTGGACCGGTTGCTGACACTTGAAGTCGTCAGTGCCTCTACCTATGCGCAGCCGCTACAGCATGCGCCATCTTCCTCCGTCATCGTCACCGCCGCCGACATCCACACTTACGGTTATCGCACGCTGGCGGATGTGCTCGGCAGCATGCCCGGGCTCTATATCAGCAACGACCGCAGTTGGGAGTATGTGGGTGTCCGCGGGTTCTCGCGCCCCGGGGATTACAACTCGCGTGTGCTGCTGCTGGTCGACGGCATGCGCATGAATGACAACATCTACAATCAGGCGTATATCGGCAACGATTTCCTGCTCGATCTCGATCTGGTGGAGCGTGTCGAATTCTCACCGGGGCCGGGCGCTTCGATCTATGGCGACAATGCCTTTCTCGGCGTGATCAATGTCGTCACCAAAAAGGCCGGCGACATGAAAGGCGTGGCAACCAGCGCCGAGCTGAGCCGGTATCGCGGTTACAAGGGTAGCGTGCGTTATGGCGGGCAATGGGATAACGGCGCCGAGCTGATGCTTTCGGCTACCGCTTCGGACACGGCCGGTCGCGACTGGCGCTATGCCGAATTCGCGGGCAAGGCAGAAGGCCTCGATGGCGAGGACCTGAGCAAGGTGTTCGCCAAGTTCTCGTTCGAAGGCCTGACGCTGGAAGCAGGGCGCATGCGCCGCGACAAGAACAACCCGACCGCACCGTTCGGCACGACTTTCAACGATCCGCGTTACGAGACGCGCGACACCCATACCTTCGCCAGCGCGACCTATACGCAGGCGCTATCGGAACAGACCGAGATGCGCCTGCATTTCAGCCACGGGCGCTTCGATTATGAGGGTCATTATCCTGCCGGCGTGCTGAACATCGATCGCACCCACGGTGCGCGCAACATCATGGAGGCGCGTCTCACCAGCAGCGTCTTCGAGCGCCACAAGCTCGTCACTGGCATCGAATATATCCGGGACGATCGGCTGGACATGGTCAATTTCGATGTCGCTCCCGCGCAGACCTATCTGCGCGAGCGCCGCGACGCCGAAAAATTCGGCATCTATCTGCAGGACGAGATCCGCTTGCACGAGCGATGGCTGCTCAATGCCGGCTTGCGTTACGATCACTACGACAGTTTCGGCGATACCGCCAACCCCAGGCTGGCCTTGATCCACCAACCGACGCCGTACGATACCGTCAAGCTGATCTACGGCCGTGCCTTCCGTGCCCCCAACGCCTACGAGCTGTATTACGGCAGCACGACCATGGGCGCGTTGCAGAAGGGTAATCCGGATCTGCGCCCGGAGATCATGCAAAGCTACGAGTTGACCTGGGACACGGCACTTGCCAGCGCCTGGCATGCGAAGGCCGGGCTGTTCCAGTACCGTATCAGGGACACCATCGGCCAGGTGCTCGACCCGGTCGATCATCTCTGGGTGTTCCGCAATCTCGGTCGCGTACGGACCAATGGCGCTGAACTCGGCCTCGACGGGCTGTTGCTGAACGGTATCCGCCTGAAGTCCAGCCTCACCTATCAGGATGCGCGCGAGATCGAAACCGACGAGTGGCTGGTCAATTCGCCCCGGATACTGGCCAAGCTCGGGCTATCCGGCCGCTTTTACGGGGACTGGCAGGCTGGCGCGGAGATCCAGCATATCGGCAGGCGGCGCACCATGGCGGACGAAACGGGCGGCGCCACGCTGGCCAATCTAACCGTGAGCCGGCGCGACTATCTGCCGGGCCTCGACGTGTCGCTCGGGTTCTACAACCTGTTCGACAAGCGTTATGCCGTCCCGGCGGACCTCATCAACGTGCAGGACAGCCTGCGCCAGGATGGACGCATGTTCCGCCTCAAGCTGGACTACAGGTTCTAGATGCTGCGCCCCCGCTTAAGACGCTTGCTGCTTTTGTTGCTGTTCTGGGCGACCCTGCCAGCGATGGCTGAGCCGGTGCACGAGTACGAACTGAAGACGGCTTTTCTCTATAACTTCATCCTGTTCACGCAATGGCCGGCCGACAGCACGCTGCAAAACAGCCCGTATTTCAATGTCTGTACCATCGGCCCGGATCCGTTCGGCCCTGTGCTGGAGCAGCTGCAAGGGAGGAAGATCGGCAACAAGCGCTTGTTCCTGCGGCGCGAGATCGGCCTCGATGAAGCGCGAGATTGCCATCTGCTGTATATCAGTGCCAATGATCCGGAAAATTTGGCTAGAATACGGGAACAGCTGCAAGACGCCAGCGTGCTGACCGTCAGCGATTTGAACCCCGCTTCTTCTGAGAGAACCATCATCAATATGAGCATTGACAACAATCGTCTGGTATTCGATATCGATATGATGGCTGCCAAGCAGGCCAGGCTCGTGATGAGTTCCAAACTGCTACGTCTTGCCCGGCGCGTCTACTAGCTCCAGATGAACGTCAGCACCTCGCCCCAGGCGGTCGCGCCAGCCTTGAGCAAGCTGCATCTGCTGGCGTTGGGCCTGGCGCTGCTCATGGCCAGCCTCTGCCTCATTCTGGTCGAATATGCCTCTCTGCGTAGCAGCCTCGCCGCCGGGGTCGAAGTGCAGATGCGCATCGTCGCGGGTAACAGTGTCGGCGCGCTGATGTTCAAGGACAACGCGGCCGCAGACGAGATCCTGTCGAGTCTTGCCGCTTCTTCCGATATCGACGCTGCCGCCATCTACGATGGCAGTGATGCGCGTTTCGCCGAATACACCCGTGCTCGGGCGCTGCCGGATATCCATGCGCCGGCCACCGCCTCCGACACCACCCCGACCTCCAGCTTGCAGCACACCGACTTCTGGCAGCCCGTGACCTATGCCGGCAATCGCATCGGCATGCTCTATGTGCGGGCGAACCTCAGCAAGCTCTATCGCCAGCTCGCCTGGTATATCGCGACCACCAGCATGGTCATGCTCACCACCTTGTTTGCCGCGGCTGTCCTGCTCGGTCGGCTGCAGCGCGCTGTCGTCCATGCCGAAGAGCGTGTGGGCTACCTCGTCAATTACGACACCGTGACCCATCTGCCGAACCGCTATGCGTTCAATCAGCGCTTCCAGGCGTTGCTCGACGAGGCCAAGGCGACGCAGAGCCGGCTTGCCTTGCTCGTGCTCGATCTCGATGACTTCAAGCTCATCAACGATACGCTCGGGCATCATGTCGGCGACAGCCTGCTGCGCGTGGTGGCGCAACGGTTGATGTCCGTGGTGCGGCATGAAGACGTCATCTATCGCGTCGGCGGCGACGAGTTCGCCATGATCCTGAGCCATGGCGAGGATGTCGAGCGTGTCGAGGTCATCGCCCAGAAGTTCATCCACGCGCTGTCTGAACCCTTGGTGGTGGACGAGCGCAATTTCTACATCGGCGCCAGTATCGGCGCCAGCCTCTTTCCTGAAGACGGCAACGATGTCGCCCATCTGCTGCGGGATGCCGATGCCGCCATGTATCACGCCAAGAGCCGCGGCAAGAACAATTTCCAGATGTTCTCCGAAGAGATGCATCACAAGAGCTCCACACGCCTCAACCTTGAGAGCGAACTGCGTATCGCAATGGAGCAGCAGCAGTTCGAGCTGCATTACCAGCCCCAGGTCGACCTCGCCAGCCGCAAACTGGTCGGTGCCGAAGCCTTGATCCGCTGGCGGCATCCGACGCGTGGCTTGCTGTTGCCGAACGATTTCATCCCGGTCGCGGAAGAGACGGGCTTGATCGGCAGTATCGGCAACTGGGTCCTGCGGACCGCCTGTCAGCAGGCGAAGTCCTGGCAGGAACAGCGCTTCAGGCCGATACGTGTCAGCGTCAACCTGTCCGGACGCCAGTTCCGCGAAGATACGCTGGTCGAATCCATCACCACGATCCTCAAGGAAACGGAGATGAATCCCGACATGCTCGAGCTGGAGATCACGGAAAGTGTGCTGATGGACGACGCCGAGACCACGGTATCGCGGTTGGCGCTGCTACGTGCCATGGGCATGCATCTGGCCATCGACGATTTCGGTACGGGCTATTCTTCCATGGCTTACCTCAAGCGCTTCCCGGTCGAGCGGCTGAAGATCGACCGCAGTTTCATCCGTGATATCCCGCAAGATGCAGACGATGTGGCGATCACGGTCGCGACCATCCAGATGGCACACAGTCTCAAGCTGGAGGTGGTCGCGGAAGGCATCGAGACCCTCGCGCAGACGACGTTCCTGTCTGAGCAGAACTGCGACGTGGGGCAGGGCTATCTATTCAGCCAGGCTCTCGATCAGCAGCAGATGACGGATCTTCTGCGTTCCGGCAAGACCCTCTGAACACGCCCCACGCTGTATTCACCTCATAGGCTTCCATGCCATCGCTGGCATGAGGCTGCGTCCAGTCATGCTTTGCACACAAGCCATCGGCCTCGCATGGACCATCGGACACACACGGACCATCGGACACACACAGGAATAGCAGGCAAAAAAAAGCGAACCTTCTCGGGGAGATGAAGGCCCGCTATCAGGAGAACAACCTAATTTACGACAGGGAAGCGCTAAGCGTTCACCAGTTGGCCGCGATTCAGTCGGACGCGATCGCCGACCGCAAACTGAGGTTCGTTGTATTGTGTGACCTTGCGGATGCTGCCGTCCTGCATCTCGATGCGGATGACATAGGCGGTCTTGGTCTTCATGTTCTTTTCGATCTCATGGCCCGCATAGGCCCCGCCACCGACGCCGAGTACGGTCATCAGGGTGTTGCCGCGACCCTTGCCGATCTGGTTGCCGATGACGCCGCCTGCCACACCGCCAGCGACAGCGCCGAGACCGGAGGCCTCGCCTTCCTGCTCAATGGCGCGGATCGATACGATCCTGCCGCAATCGGCACAGGCTGCTGCGGGCGGCGCATTCATGGCCACGCTGGGTTGTGCATTGCCATTGGCCGGCCGGGCCTTGCTGTAGAACTGATCGACCCCGGTCGCATGCCCGGATTCGGCTGCGTCAGCCTGGCCGATGCTTTCCGTCGGCGCGGCATTGTCGGAGTGTGCCGTAGGCAACAGGCCGGTGATTGCTGCACTACCGAGCAGGCTGAAGATGGTCAGCGCCACGGCGGCGACCAGGACCATCGGGTGGGTCTTGCGTAATTGTTGATTCAAAGACATCGCTTCTCTCCCATCATGCATCATGTTGTTGATCTGTTGGTATTCCTGATGTTGATGATGCGCGGTAGCGCTGGATCAGGCTTGACCTGACGCACCGCGCCGCAGGGTTAGCCCCGCACCGACAAACCGTTCTTGACGGTCTGCACACCGCGCACGCCGGAAGCGATCTCCACTACGCGACGCACTTGTGCCTCGTTTTCGACGAACCCGCTCAGGATCACCTCACCCTTGTAGGTTTCGACGCTGATGTTCAGACCCTTGACGCCGCTGTCCTTGACCAGTTCAGCCTTGACGCGCGCAGTCACGGCACTGTCGTCCAGGAAGAGTTCCAGGCGCTTCTGTTGCGCGGCACTCTTGAAATTGCCGTACTCATCGGCGATCAGCACGCCGTCGCCGTTGGTGTCGGCGCGTGCGAAGTTACCCGCGAAATCCTTGTCGCGAGCGACTTCCTCACTCGACAGACGATCATCGTGGTTGAGGTCCAGCTTCCTGAATTCCGTCTCGAGTGGCGATTGGTTCAGGTTGTCCGCGGTGCCTGCAACGGCAGGTGCGGACAAGCAAGGCATCAGCACGATGCTGGCAAGGGCAAAGACGTACATCACATGTTTATTGGCTTTGGTATTCATGATGCTCACTCCATATTGGATGAATCTGAGCAGAAGGTTCGCAAATCCTGTGCCAACTTTATAAATATATATAAAACAAACACTTATAAAAAAATCCTGTCAGAAACGCGTCAGCCCCATGTCTCCAATTGGAGACATGGGGCTGAATGGCGATGCTAACGTAATGAATCGAAAAGAGAAAAGTTGTCTCTACAACCCGACATCAGGCGGTGGTTTGGTCACTCTTGAACAAGGCGGGGGTCAACTCATGGCGTTGCAGCAGTTTGTAGAATTCGGTGCGATTGCGTTGCGCAAGACGTGCGGCCTGCGTGACGCTGCCATTGGTGGCCTTGAGCAGGCGTACCAGGTATTCGCGTTCGAAGTTCTTGCGCGCCGTCTCGAAGGG
>CAMLMA010000097.1 GCA_946481065.1 uncultured Nitrosomonadales bacterium | reverse complement strand
ATGACTGGCATGCCTGATGCGGAAGCGCTGCTCAGGGAAGACGCGCACAGCCGCGAACAGGCGCTGGCGCCGGATTCGTTCATCGTCGAGGCGCCCGCCGGGGCCGGCAAGACTGAACTATTGACCCAGCGCTACCTCAAGTTATTGCAGCAGGTGGACGATCCGGAAGAGATCATCGCGATCACTTTCACCAACAAGGCGGCCTCCGAGATGCGCGTGCGCATCCTCGATAGTCTGCAACTCGCAGCGAACGGCGTTTCACCCGCGCAGCCGCACAAGCAGGTGACCTACAAGCTGGGTCTGGAAGCCCTCCAGCGCAGTGCCGACCGAGGCTGGCGCCTGCTGGACAATCCTTCGCGCCTGCGCATCTACACCATCGATTCACTGAGCAGCAACCTGGCGCGGCAGATGCCATTGCTGAGCCGCTTCGGCGCGCAGCCTGGCGTGCGCGACGACGCCAGTCTCTACTACGAGGAAGCCGCGACCAATACGCTCGACCTGCTGGAAGACCCGCAGGCCGGCGAGATCATCCGCCGGGCACTGCAGTATTTCGATAACGACACCTACAAACTCGGCGGCTTGCTGGCGAACATGCTGCGCATGCGCGACCAGTGGCTCAATTACACCCAAGGCCAGGCCACGGCCGAAGCCGCAGAGGCGGCGCTGCAGCAGATGCTGGGCCAGGACTTGCAGGCCGCTGCCCACTATCTGAGCCCGCGCATCCAGCAGGCCCTGATGCCGATCGCCCGTTATGCGGCGAGCAATCTGGCATGCGAGGAGCCGATCGCCCTGCTGCGTGACTGGGAGACCGTGATCCTACCTGAGCCGATCGCGCTGCCGATGTGGCGTGCGCTGGCTGACCTGCTGCTGACCGGTAGCGACCACAAGGGCGGTTTGCGCAAGGCGCTCAACAAGAATCAGGGCTTGCCGGCGACCGACGAAGCCAAGCCTTACAAGGCGCAGCTCACCGAGATCCTCGATACGCTGCGCGACACACCGGGTGCCGAACGGGCCATCGCGCGCCTGCGCCTGTTGCCGGAGGCGCGGCACGGCGACGAGGCCTGGCAGATCATCGCCACGCTCGGCGACCTGCTCAATATCGCCGTTGCCCAGCTCTGGTTCGTATTCCAGGCACATGGCGAGGTGGATTTCGTCGAGATCGCCCAGCGTGCGCTACGCGCCCTCAAGGACGATACCGACAGCCCGACCGATCTCGCGCTCAAGCTCGATTACCGCATCCAGCACCTGCTGGTGGATGAGTTCCAGGACACCAGCCCGACCCAGATCAAACTGCTCAAATGCCTGACCAGCGGCTGGGTGCCTGGCGATGGCCGTACCTTGTTCCTGGTGGGCGATCCCATGCAGAGCATCTACCGCTTCCGCAAGGCCAATGTCGGCCTGTTCCTCAGCGTGGCGCGTGAAGGCATCGGCGATGTCGCCCTGACGCCACTGCGGTTGTGGCGTAACAACCGTTCCTGCCCGCCAGTGGTGGACTGGGTCAACCATGCCTTCTCGGGCGTCTTTCCGGCGCAGGATAGCGTGCGCCAGGGCGCCATCGCTTATCGTCCGTTCGTCGCCACCAAGGCGAACGAGACCGATGCCGGTGTGCAGGTGCATGCCCTCGTCGCGCCCCGGGGCGATGACGCGAACCAAGAGCCGCGTGACGGCGGCGAGGAAGACGAGGCGACGGAGAGTTCGGCGGATAGCCTCAACGATGTGCGGCAACGCGAGGCGAATGTCATCATCGACATCATCCGGCAGACGCGCGCGCAGGACCCAAAGCGCAAGATCGCCGTGCTGGTGCGTGCGCGTAACCATTTGCATGCGCTGGTGACCGAGATCCGCCGCAACCATCCCAGCCTAAGTTTCCAGGCGGTCGAGATCGAGGAATTAGCCAACCGCCAGATCGTGCAGGACCTCCTGTCGCTGACCAACGCCTTGCACCATCGCGCTGACCGCTTGCATTGGCTGGCGATCTTGCGCGCACCCTGGTGCGGGTTGACGCTGGCCGACCTCGACCAGCTGGTCGGCGGCGACCGCTACAGCACCATCCCCAGCCTGATGGAAGATGAAGGCCGGCTGGAGAGGCTCAGCGATGACGGTCGCGCACGGCTCCTGCATCTGCGGGAAGTGATGCAGGCCGCGCTCGCGCAGCGCGGCCGGCAGCGTATCAGCCGTTGGGTGCACGGCGTCTGGCTCATGCTGGGCGGGCCGGATTGCCTGTGGGAAGCAGGCGACGTGCGCGATGTGCAGGCGTTCTTCGCACGGATCGCGCAACTCGAAGCCACCGGGCAATTCACGACCGAACTGCTGGCCACCGAGGTGAAGAAGCTCTATGCCGCGCCAGATACTGAAGCCGACGAACGCCTGCAGTTCATGACCATCCACAAGTCCAAGGGACTGGAATTCGATACCGTGATCCTGCCGGGTCTGGACCGCAAGACCGGCAATGGCGACCAGCCGCTCTTGCTATGGGAAGAGGTGCCGCGCGAAGCAGGGCACGACGCGAGCCAGGTGGACCTGATCGCCGCGCCGGTGACACCACAAGGTAGCGGCCGACAGGGGCCGACCCTCTATAGCTACCTGCGCCAGCTGGAGAGCGAGCGTGCGCTGAACGAGGATGCCCGGGTGCTCTACGTCGCCGTTACACGCGCCGAACGGTGCCTGCACCTGGTCGGTGTGGCGACCCCCAATAGCAAGGGCGAGCTGAAGCCGGCCAAAGGCACGTTCCTCGAGTTGCTGTGGCCGCAGGTGCACATGCATTTCGCGGAAACGGCCGCGCGTCCGGTCGAAGTCGGTGCCCGGATGGAAAGTAGCGTGGCGCTGGCGGATTTCGTGCCTCAGCTGGTGCGATTGGCAAGCCCCGGATTGCCGGCGCTGTTGCGATCGCCGATCGCGGTCGCGGTGGCGCCCTCGAGACGGGCAACTGCCGATGCCGGCGCAAGCGCTGCGCCGGATAACGAGACCAATACCCAGATCGGTATCTTGCTGCATCGCTATGTCGAACTCATCGCCCGCGAAGGCCTGAACGCGTGGCCGTTTGAACGCGTGGCCTCGTTAAAGGCCGCCATGCGGCACTGGCTGGCACGTCAGGGCGTCGCGGCCGACGCGATCGAGCCGGCCCTGCAGCGCGTCATCGAAGGGCTGCGCGCCACACTGCAGAGCGAAGACGGCCAGTGGGTCTTGCAAGCGCGAGAAACCGGGAGTGTGGAGCAGACGCTGATCAGCGATAGCGCCGACGGCGCGAAACAGCACGTGATGGACCGTACCTTCATTGAGCAGGGCGTGCGCTGGATCGTCGACTATAAATCGACGCTGCTTGACCTATCGATCGCGCCGCAGGCCTTGCAAGCCGTTGCCGAGCAGCATCGGCCGCAACTCGCGCGCTATGCCGCGCTATTCGAGGAAGAAGGCCTGCCGGTGCGGACGGCCGTGTTCTTCCTCAGTATCGGCAGGCTGGTCGAGCTGGCGTGATCTGTAGCTAGGCCAGTCCAAGCCTCAGGCCGGGTCGTCGTCATGCAGGTGCAGGCGACGGATGGCCCGCAGATGGCGGCGTACGTACCAGACGAGGAAGATGACGGCGGCCACCACCAGCACGATATGGAACTGGTGGAAGTACACTTTCAGGCTCTCCCAATGCTCGCCGGTCTTCATGCCGGCGTAGGCCAGCAGCCAGCACCAGATCAGCGAGCCGATGAAGGTATAGGCGATGAACTTGCCCATGGGCATGCGCGCGATGCCGGCGGGGAAGGCGATGAAGGTGCGCACCGCCGGCAGCAGGCGGCCGACGAAGATGATGATCTCGCCATAGCGGTCGAACCACTGATCGGCCAGCCGGATGTCATGGTGCGAGATCAGCACCCACTTGCCGTATTTTTCCACCAGCGGCCGCCCGCCGTACATGCCCAGATAGTAGGCCGGGATCGAGCCGACCACGCAGCCGACCGCGCCGGCCAGCGCCACGCCCCACAGCAATAGCTCGCCCTTGAACACGAGAAATCCGGCGAACGGCATGATGATCTCGGAGGGCAGGGGGATGCAGGCGGATTCGATCGCCATCAGCAGCACGATGCCGCCATAGCCTAGGGTGGAGATGACGCCGATGATCCATACGGCGAGTGCGGCAATGAGTTTTTCCAGCATCAGACGAATTCCTTGAGCAAGACCTTGATGAAGTCGGCGCGGTGGTTGATGTCATGCAGCTGCACCGTCACGCGTAATTTGTCAGGCCCATTCATACGGCAACGGCGGTCGCGCTGCAATAGCCCGATCAGCTTGGCTGGGTCGAGGTCGGCCTTGGGATTGAATTGCAACTGGATAGCGCTGTCGCTGGCGTCGATCTTGAGGATATCCAGCGGCTTGGCGGCGACGCGCAGGCGATGGCAGGCCATGAGCGCCTCACCCTGTTCCGGCAGCAGGCCGAAGCGGTCGATCAGTTCTTCCTGCAGGGTATCCAGCTCATCGTCGTTCGTGCAGTTCGCCAGGCGCTTGTAGAGCACCAGCCGCTCATGCACGTCCGGGCAGTAGTCGTTTGGCAGCAACGCCGGCGTATGCAGGTTGATCTCGGTGGTGACGCCCAGCGGCGCGTTGATGTCCGGCTCCTTGCCGGCCTTGAGCTGTTTGACGGCGTGATTGAGCATGTCGGCATAGAGCGAGAAGCCGATCTCCTGCATCTCGCCGGATTGCGAATCCCCCAGCAGCTCGCCCGCACCGCGGATCTCGAGATCGTGCATCGCCAGATGGAAGCCCGCGCCCAGGTCTTCCAGCAGCTGGATGGCGTCCAGGCGTTTCTGCGCCTGTGGCGTGATGTTGCGGTCAGGGTCGGTCAACAGGTAGGCATAGGCCTGGTGATGCGAACGGCCGACGCGGCCGCGCAACTGGTGCAGCTGCGCCAGGCCGAACATATCGGCCTTGTTCATGATGATGGTGTTGGCGGTCGGCACGTCGATGCCGGTCTCGATGATGGTGGTGCACAGCAGCAAATTGAAGCGCTGGTGATAGAAATCCCGCATCACATGTTCCAGCTCGCGCTCGCGCAACTGGCCATGGGCGATGCCGATGCGCGCTTCGGGGAGGATACGCTCCAGCTTTTCGCGCATGGCGTGGATGGTATCCACCTCGTTGTGCAGGAAATACACCTGACCGCCGCGCTTGAATTCCCGCATCGCCGCTTCGCGGATGATGCCTTCGGAGTAATCGGCATGGAAGGTCTTGATCGCCAGGCGCTTCTGCGGCGGCGTGGCGATCACCGAGAATTCGCGCAGGCCTTCCATCGCCATCGACAAGGTACGCGGAATCGGCGTTGCGGTGAGCGTCAGCACGTCGACCTCGGCACGCAGGGCCTTGAGCTGCTCCTTCTGGCGCACGCCGAAACGATGTTCCTCGTCGAGTATGACCAGCCCCAGGTTCTTGAACTTGACGTCCTTCTGGATCAGGCGATGCGTGCCGATGATGATGTCGATCTCGCCGGTCTGCAGGCCGCGGATGGCTTCGGCCTGCTCCTTGGCGGTGCGGAACCGCGAGATCTCGGCGATCTTGATCGGCCACTCGGCGAAGCGGTCGGTGAAGTTGTTGTAGTGTTGCTCGGCGAGCAGCGTGGTCGGCACCAGCACGGCTACCTGGCGTCCGCCCATGACGGCGACGAATGCTGCGCGCAAGGCGACTTCGGTCTTGCCGAAGCCGACATCGCCGCAGACCAGCCGGTCCATCGGCCGGCCCGATTGCATATCGCTGATGACCGCTTCGATGGCTGCCAGCTGGTCTGGCGTCTCCTCGAACGGGAAGCCTTCGGCGAAGGCTTCGTAATCCTGCAGCGTGAGCTTGAACGCATGGCCCTTGCGCGCGGCGCGCTGGGCATAGAGATTGAGCAGTTCGGCGGCAGTGTCGCGGATCTGCTTCAGTGCCTTCTTCTTGGCTTTTTCCCAGTGGCCGCTGCCCAGGCGATGCAGCGGGGCGGATTCCGGCGGGCCACCCGAATAGCGCGAGATGAGGAACAGCTGCGAGACCGGCACATAGAGCTTGTCGTCGCCGGCGTATTCCAGCAACAGGAACTCGGTCTCGCCCTCGCCGAAATCCAGGTTGACCAGCCCGCGGTAACGTCCGACGCCATGCTGCTCGTGGACCACCGGGTCGTTCTCGCGCAGCTCGGAGAGGTCCTTGAGCATACCCTCGGTGCTGCGCGCTTTTTCCTTGTCGCGGCGGCGCTGCTGGCGCACGGTCGCGGCATAGAGTTCGGCCTCGGTGATGACGGCGACCTTGTCGCTGACGAAGCCCTTGTGCAGCGGCGCGATGCCCAGTACGAAAGGCGCATCGCTGGCGATGAACGCTTCCCAGGATTCGGTCAGTGACGGCTGTAGCCCATGGTCGGCCAGCAGTTGGCCGATGGTCTCGCGCCTGCCCAGGCTTTCCGCCAATATCAACGTGCGACCCTTGTGGGATTTGAGGAATGCCTGCAGCTTGTGCAGCGGTTGTTCCGCCCGGCGGTCGATATCCAACGCAGGCAGAGTCGCCGCAC
>CAMLMA010000096.1 GCA_946481065.1 uncultured Nitrosomonadales bacterium | reverse complement strand
ACCTATCAGGATAGATAAGAATGAACAAGCAAGAACTCATCGACCAGATCGCAGCTAGCGCAGAACTGAGCAAGGCAGATGCAGCCAAGGCGCTGAACGCTATCGTTGACAGCATCACCCACTCCCTGAAGAAAGGTGAGCCAGTCAGCTTGATCGGTTTCGGTACATTCAAGGTCACGCAGCGCGCCGCACGTACCGGCCGCAACCCTCAAACCGGCAAGGAAATCAAGATCGCTGCACGCAAGGCAGCGGGCTTCACCGCCGGCAAGGCACTGAAGGACGCAGTGAACTGATCGCGTCTAAATTCGGCTAGTGTTGAATCCTGCTAGCATCACGATCGCCAGCCTCGCGCTGGCGATCGCGTTTTCGGCGTCCGCAGCGGAACTCGGCGGCAAGGTGGTCGCCGTCAAGGACGGCGATAGTATCGTGGTGTTGGATGATGCGTTTGCCCAGCATCAGATCCGCCTGGGCGGCATCGATGCGCCTGAACGCTCCCAACCGCATGGCCAAGCCGCCAAGCGATCGTTGTCGCAGATGGTCTTCGGCCAGCGCGTACTGGTCGTCTGGAACACAACAGACCCCTACGGGCGCACGGTGGGCAAGGTGCTGTTGCAAGGAGAGGACGTCAATCTACGGCAGATCGAGGCCGGCTACGCCTGGCACTACCGACATTACCAGAGCGAGCAAAGCCCTTCAGATCGCACGGCCTATGCGCAGGCCGAGATCGATGCACGACAGGCGCGTCTCGGTTTGTGGCAGGATGCAGCACCGATCCCGCCCTGGCGATATCGGCGCATGCATCGCCATCACTGACTTTACAGCTTGACGGTCTTGCCAGTGGCGGCAGATGTCAGCAAGGCCTGAATGGTCGCGCAATTGAGCCGAGCGTCCTGCAGGCTCAGCGCTGGCGGAAGGTCATTGAGCACGCAATCACTGAAATGTGCGATCTCGAGATTGAAGTGATTGGCTGCCGGATAGGTCTCGACCGCACTGCGGCCATCGTCCGACCACCAACTGATCACCGGCACGTCGTTGGTGCCCGGCAATTGCCAGACGGTGTGGCACTTGACGCTGCCCTTGGTCCCGATGATGGTGTACTCCGACTGGCGACTGCATTCGAAACTGATATCGAAATGGCCATATTTGCCATGACCAAAGTCGATGATGCCGCTGGTGGCGATATCCGCACCACTCTCCACATATTTGGCCATGGCCATGACGCTGACTGGCGCTGTGTCGAAGCAATGTCGCAGGGAATGCACGGCATAGGGTCCGACATCCCACATCGCGCCGCCCCCATGGTTAGGGTCACGTGACAAGCGGTAGAGCCGGGCTGGCCGCATCATGAAGGAATAGCTGGCCTTGGCCGATCGCACCTCGCCGATCAGGCCCGAACTGACGATCTCCCGTACGCGCTGATGTTGCGGGTGGAAGCGGTACATGAATCCCTCCATGACCTTGACCCCCTGCCTGGCAGCGGCGGCTTCGATCGCGTCGATATCCTCGACGGTGATCGCCATCGGCTTCTCCACCAGCACATGCTTGCCGGCCGCGATCGCGCGCACGGTCCACTCACCGTGCTCTTCGTTGGCCAGCGGGATATACACGGCCTGCACGCTGACATCGGCAAGTAGCGCCTCTAGCGATTCGTGCACCACGACACCGGTAGCCTTGGGCGCATATTTCTGTAAAGTCTCGGCCGCAGCGCCTGGACGGCGACTGGCAATGGCGACCAGTTCGGCATTCGGGGCTTCGACGATGGCTGGCAACAAGCGCTCATTGACGCGTGCCGCGCCCAGGATACCCCAGCGTAATTTCTGACTCATGGCGGAACCTCTTGGATGACGGTGTGATTGAATGACGTTAGCTAAACCCAGAGTTTAACGCATCCCTTCCACGTTATCGCCGGGCTTGTCATCGAGCAGGACCCGAAGGCCCTTGAAAACAAAAAAGCTGCCAAGGGCAGCTTTTTTGTTTATGTGTTCTTTGGTCGGGGTGAGAGGATTTGAACCTCCGACCACTTGCACCCCATGCAAGTACGCTACCAGGCTGCGCTACACCCCGAACCGTTGCCGCATACCACTCGCAGCAAGCCGACCATTATAGCGTAAAGCCCCGACCGGGAAAACCAGAGAACCGCTTAGTGCTCAAGCGGCGGGGTTAAGCAAGGCCAGTACTTGGCGCAGTTCCTGGCGCAAGTCTGGGAGGTCGACATTGATGGCGGCAGGTGATGTGCCGGAGACGACCGACGGCGCAGCGGGCGTATCCACCGAGGCCGCGTCATGGTGCTCGTCGAGGCGGTTGCGCGCACCGCTGATGGTGAACCCTTGTTCATAGAGCAACTCGCGGATGCGACGGATCAGCAGGACTTCGTGATGCTGGTAATAGCGGCGATTACCGCGACGCTTGACCGGCTTGAGCTGGGTGAACTCCTGCTCCCAGTAACGCAGCACATGCGGCTTGACGCCACACAGCTCACTGACCTCACCGATGGTGAAGTAGCGTTTGGCCGGGATCGGCGGTAACTGGACTTTAGCCGCGTGCTCCATACGCCTCTTCTACCTTGCTTTTGAGCTTCTGGCTGGCATGGAAAGTAACGACGCGACGTGCGGTGATCGGGATCTCTTCCCCGGTTTTAGGATTGCGGCCTGGACGTTCGGATTTTTGGCGCAATTCAAAATTGCCAAAACCCGAGAGCTTGACGCTATCGCCAACTTCGAGCGCAGTGCGGATCTCTTCGAAAAAAGCTTCAACCATGTCTTTGGCTTCACGCTTGTTCAGACCGACCTGCTCAAACAGCAAATCGGCCAAATCAGCTTTAGTCAGTGTCATTCAAACCTCTCAAACTACTTATTTGATTTTTGCTTGTGTTGTTATCTATTTTCGTAGTTCTGCGCCGTGCTGGCGAACTATGGAATCGAGCAGTTTTGCCATCACTTCATCGGCTTCTGCATCCGTCAGGGTTTTTTGAGTATCTTGCATAAGCACCAGAAAAGCAAGGCTTTTTTTGCCTTCGGCGATGCCTTTTCCGCGGTAGACATCGAACAATCCGATCTCGCTGACCAAGGTGTTTTTGTGGGCGCGCATCGTCGTCATGAGCGCCTCGACCGAGACATCTTCATCGACGATGACCGCGAGGTCACGACGCACCGGCGGGAACTTCGGCACCTCTACATAGCGCGGCACTTCGCGTTGCAGCAATGCCGTCACATCAAGTTCGAACAATATCGTGCCGCGCGGCAGCTGGTAATGCTGTTGCCACTTGGGGTGCAGTCTGCCGATCCAGCCGATAGGCTTGCCGTCGAGCAGCACTTGCGCCGACTGGCCCGGATGCAAGGCTGCATGGGTGGCTGCCGCATACTGCGCACGATGACCCGTCAGCAGGTCGACATCGGCCTTGATGTCATAGAAATCAGCGTCACGCGCGGTCTCTCCCCATTGTTCCGGTACGGCATCGCCATAGGCGAGGCCCGAAATACGCATGGTCTCGTGATAAGCGCCATCAGACGCCGCGTAGGCTGCGCCGATCTCGAACAGGCGCACACGCTCCTGCTTGCGGTTGAGGTTATAGACAAGAGTATCGATCAACCCGCCCCACAGACCAGAACGCATGACGCTCATATTGCTGGCAATAGGGTTCTTGAGAGTGATCGGATGCGGATTGCCGAGCAATTCCTTTTCCCAGCGCTCGTCCACGAAGCTATAGCTCACGATCTCCTGGTAGCCTTGCGCCGCCAATGCATCGCGCAACACGGCATGGTTGAGCCGGCTTTCGGGATCAGGCTGCATATGCAGGTCAGCATGCGGCGCGATGGCCGGGATATTCTCGTAGCCATGCAAACGGGCGACCTCTTCGATGAGATCTTCCTCGATGCGGATATCGAAACGATAGCTGGGCGGCGTCACCTGGAAAGTATCGCCCGTCTGTCGATAGTCGAATCGCAGCTGATCGAACAGGCCGGCGACCCGCTCGGCGCTGAGCGTGATCCCCAATGCCGCGACCAGTCGCGACATACGCAACGTGACAGGCGGGCGTGTCGGCAACACGTTCAGGACTTCGGTGACCGGTCCGGCTTCGCCACCGCATATCTCGAGGACCAAGGCCGTGGCGCGCTCTAGCGCCGTCCTGGTATTGGCGAAATCGACCCCGCGTTCGAATCGGTAGGAAGAATCCGTAGAGAAGTTCAAACGCCTTGCCTTGCCGACGATCACGCCCGGCGCGAAGAAGGCACTCTCCAGGAAGATATCGCGGGTGGCATCCGAAACGGCGGTGCCAGCACCGCCCATGATACCCGCTAGCGCGATGGCACCGCTGTCGTCTGCGATGGTCAGCATGTCGGCATCGAGTTCGACCGTCTGGTCATTCAGTAGCGCCAGCTTTTCGCCTTGGCGCGCATAGCGCACTTCGATATTGCCTTGCAGCCTGTCCGCATCGAAGGCGTGCATCGGCTGCCCGAGTTCCAGCAGCACATAGTTGGTGATGTCGACGATCGCACTGATACTGCGCAAGCCGCTGCGCTCAAGGCGCCTGACCATCCACGCCGGCGTCGCGGCGGCGGCATCGACGCCAGTCACCATGCGTCCGGCATAGCGTGGGCAGGCTTCCGATTCCTTGACGGTGACGTTGCGTTGCGCGCCTGCCGTCGCTGCGACGGCGTCGATCTCGGGCAGGGACAATGGCGCGCCGGTCAGCGCCGACACATCCCGGGCAATGCCCAGGAGGCTCAGGCAGTCACTGCGGTTCGGCGTGAGCTTGAGTGTCAGGGCATGGTCATCCAGCTCCAGGAACTCACGGATACTTTGTCCCACCGAGGCTTCGGCCGGCAATTCCAGGATGCCGTCGCTCTCGTCCGCCAGCCCCAGCTCCTTCTGTGAACACATCATGCCAAAGGAGTCGACGCCGCGCACCTTGGCCTGCTTGATGTTGAATCCCGGCAATGCCGCGCCGACCAGTGCACAAGGCGCCTTGAGTCCGGCACGCGCGTTCGGCGCACCGCAGACGATCTGCAACGGTTCGGCAGCGCCAACGTCAACCTTGCAGACCTGCAGGCGGTCGGCATCCGGATGTTTTTCGGCACTGAGTATCTGGGCAACGACCACTTGGCTGAATGCTGCGGCCACAGGTTCCGCTTCTTCGACCTCGAGGCCGGCCATGGTCAAGAGGTGACTCAAGGCATCGCTGTCGAGTGCCGGATCGACGAAGGTACGTAGCCACTGTTCGGAGAATTGCATGTCGTTCCTACTTGTTCGATTGTGCTGGCGAATTGAATTGCTTCAGGAATCTGAGATCGTTGTCGAAGAAAAGGCGCAAATCGTTGACGCCATAGCGCAGCATGGTCAGGCGCTCGACGCCGAGCCCAAAGGCAAAACCACGGTATCGCTCGCTATCGATGCCGACGTGCTTGAACACTTCAGGATGCACCATGCCGCAACCGCCGATCTCAAGCCAGCCGCCGTTCCAGCTCATATCCATCTCGGCCGACGGTTCGGTGAACGGGAAAAAGGATGGACGGAAACGCACCTGCAGGTCATCGCGCTCGAAGAAGCGTTGCAGGAAATCCTGCACCACACCTTTCAGATTGGCAAAACTGATGTTCTCGTCAACCCACAAGCCTTCCACCTGATGGAACATGGGTGAGTGCGTGGCATCGGAATCGACACGATAGACACGGCCAGGCGCGATGATCTTCAGCGGCGGACCGCTCTTGTCCTTGAGGGCATCCTGCATGTAGTGCACCTGCACCGGTGAGGTATGGGTGCGTAACACATGCTGTTCGTCGACATAGAAGGTGTCGTGCATGGCGCGCGCCGGATGATCTTCCGGGATATTCAGCGCAGTGAAATTGTAGAAGTCGGATTCGATCTCCGGGCCTTCTGCGACCGCGAAACCGATGGAATGGAACAATTGCTCGATGCGATTGAGCGTCAGCGTCACAGGGTGCAATCCGCCCTGGCCACGGTTACGTGCCGGCAAGGTCACGTCGAGCGCTTCGCTCGCCAGTTGCTTGGCCTGCTCGGCATCCATAAGCGCATCACGCCTCGCCTTGAGTGCGTTTTCCACGCCTTGCTTGACCACGTTGATGGCAGCGCCGGCGGCAGGTCTGTCTTCCGCGGAGAGCTTGCCCAGACCTTTGAGCTGCTCGGTCAATACACCGCTCTTGCCCAGGTAGCGCGCTTTGGCTTGTTCAAGGTCGTTGATCGTGTCGCAGGCTGCGAATTCACGTTCCGCTTCCGGCAGGATATGTTCTAGATTGAGCATGCTATTCATTATTGGCGGGTGGTCGTAGGCTGGAATTATGCCGTAAAAAAAGGAGGCCTAGGCCTCCTCTTTCCACTGATACTTGCTTAAGCAGCGAGGCCGGACTTAGCCAGTTCGACGAACTTGGCAAAAGCAGGCTTATCGAACACTGCCAGATCAGCCAGCACCTTGCGATCCACTTCGATCGCAGCCTTCTTCAGACCGTTCATGAAACGGCTGTAGGTCAGGCCGAACTCGCGGGAACCGGCGTTGATACGCGCGATCCA
>CAMLMA010000095.1 GCA_946481065.1 uncultured Nitrosomonadales bacterium | reverse complement strand
TAAGTGCCGAAATATTCGACACGTCTTGTCATAGGTATTTGCAATTCCCGTTCCCCCGGGCGTCGAATGGTCGACATAGGCCGTAATTGAAATTCAAGTCGCTGATGTATATGGATTTGTTCTCATCATCGGCAATCGGCAGGCCATGTTGCGGCGCTATCTTGCAGTCGACATGCAGTCGATATTTCTACAGGCCTGTCAGGCTTTCGACAGCCGCCAAGCATATTCGGGTTTGACTTATTAAATGAGAATCATTATCATTTGTTGCATGTTAACTGAGGCCTTGCCATGAACACCGAGAATACAAGTCATCATGACGACGACCTGCCGGATGCCAGCGCCGTGATGGCTTCCTTGTGCTGCGTCGCAGCGCGCTATGCGGCAAGCCCTTCGCTGGAATTGGCGACACTTGCAGCGGAGTTGTCCCGCAAGCTGACGGCGCCGCGTTATGCCGAATCTCGTCTGGTGCGTGAAGTGGCGCAACGGCTGGTGACCCAATGGCAAGCCATCGTCGAAACGCGCAGTGTCGCTTTCGCCAGCGTGATCCCCGCAAGCGCGGCGCTGCATTGAATCAATGAATCAGGAGTTCGTATGTCCCGCTTTACCGGCCCTAGATTGAAAGTGATGCGTGCCCTTGGCGTCGAGCTGCCTGGGCTATCGCGCAAAAGTATCGAATCGCGCCCGACCCCGCCAGGCCAGCACGGCGCGCGCGCTGTGCGACGCAAGAAATCGGATTTCGGCGTCAAGCTCATGGAAAAGCAGAAGCTGCGTTTCAACTATGGCTTATCCGAACGCCAGCTGCGCCGCCTGATGATGGATGCGCGTCGCGGTCAGGCGCCGACAGGCGAGACGTTGCTGTCATTGCTCGAGCGACGTCTCGACAACGTTGTGTATCGTGCCGGTTATGCGCCCACCATCGCAGCGGCACGGCAGCTGGTCAATCATCGTCATGTCTTGCTCAACGGTAAGCTCGCCAGCATCCCATCCATGCGGCTCAAGGTCGGCGATGAGGTGACGCTGAAGTCGTCCAGCCAGCAATTGCCCATGGTGCTGGAAACGCTCAAGGACATGCCGCTGACCCGCCCGGAATGGTTAGTCTGGGACGCACAAGGCCAGCAGGCCAGGATCATGCACTTGCCGGCGGCCGAAGATGTGCCGTTTCCGGTGGATGTGCAACAGGTGGTGGAGTATTACGCCAATCGCCTGTAATGGTGTTGTACCAAGTTGTTTCTCCTCATCTTGGCCGCGCGAGCGGCCTTTTTTTGCCCAAGTTCGATCCTAAATTTAATTGAATACATGGACATAGCATTGACTTCACAAATGAGAATCGTTATCATCAACATTCACAGCCATGAGCATGCCTGAGGCCACGATGACTGACACCCTGATGGCATTACCTGCAACACCTGAGTTGATGGGGGAAAGCGCGCCCGATAAGGCGAGCTGTGCAGCAGCCGACCTGTTGCGCTGGAGCAGCCACGCGTTGCTGGCGGGCAAGCGTGAGGCGGTGATCGAGCACCACGGCGTGGAATACCGGTTGCGGCTGACCGGCCAGGGCAAGCTGATCCTGACCAAGTAAGCGATGCACATGAAACCGGAAAACGCATGTCATCGTGTCGTCCTCGCAGGCGAAGCAGGCTGTCGCGTCGTCTATTGCGAGGATTGCCAGGTTGCGGAGCTGGAGATCGGCGCCATGAGCCTGCGTCTTGAAACGCCGGCGTTCGATACCCTGGCTGCGGTAATGCAAGCGGCCGAAACACGTCTCGCCAGATTGAAGGCGGCTCGATTAGAGGATGGATTCATCGCTAGGTCCGGAAATGTCCACTGAAACTATATACGCCCTCAACCTTCAAGCCGTTCGGCCGCGCCCTGATGCCCGCAACGTGCGCAGCCTGTGCCCCGCTGTTCCTCAATCCACGCCTGCGGCGCGGGGTCGCCTGTCTGCATCGACCCTGGCGCTGGTGATCCTTTTGCATGTCGGGCTGTTCTACCTGGCGCTTGCCCGGCAGACGACGCCGCCCGCGATCGATACACCGGAAACCCCGATGATGGTGAGCCTGGTGGAGAACCCGGCGCCCGAGCTCAAGGCGCCTGAGCCGACACCGCCAGAACCCAAGCCCGTCGTCAGGAAAGTGACACCCGCGCCCAAAAAACCCGAACCCAGGCCAGAGCCGAAACCTGAAGTCGTTGAACCTACACCTGCGCCACCCGTGATCGCGCCTGAACCAGTCAAGGTCGCCGAGCAGGTGGCACAGCCCGAGCCGCCGAAGCAGGAGGTAGTCAAGGCGCCTGAGCCACCCAAGGAGGAGCCGGTCATCGAACCCAAGTTCGGCGCGGCTTACCTGAAGAATCCGCCACCGGATTACCCGACCTTGTCGCGCCGGATCGGCGAGCAGGGACGGGTTCTGCTGCGGGTGCTGGTGTCCGAGCAGGGCGCCCCGCAATCGGTCGAGCTTGAGTCCGGCAGCGGCTTCAACCGGCTCGACAAGGCGGCGATGGATGCGGTGAAGAAGTGGCGCTTCATCCCGGCAAGAAAAGGTAGCCAGGCGATCAGCGCTTATGTGCTGGTGCCTCTGAAGTTCTCGCTGGACGGCTGACCCTGCGACGGCATTGGCTGTTCGCTAGGCAGTTTCTTGGTGGGCAGACTTTGCGGAGCAGCGCTGGACATGCATCAGCATCCACTTAAACAGTATGAACGACACTTAAAATCAATCGATAGCCAGAAAGCACAGTCAACATGGAACACGGTCAAGAATTCAATAGTTGGGCCTTCATCGTCAATGGCGGTCCGATCTCCATCACGGTCGCCTTGATATTGCTGGTGATGTCTGTCGCCAGCTGGTACCTGATGCTGGTCAAGAGCGTACAGCTCTTGCGCGCGCGCAGCGCCACAGTCGCTTACATTCGTCAGTTCTGGCAGGCGGCTACGCTGGATGCTGCAGTCCGTGCGCAATCCGGCGCAAGCCCTGTGGCGCGTCTCGCACAACAGTCTGTTGAAGCGGCGGAGCATCATCAGCAACACGCCAGCAAGCGGCTCGGCGATGCCTGCAGCCAGGACGAATTCATCGCCCGCGTCATGCGCCGTGCCATTAGCCAGGAGAACGCGCGGCTGGAGTCCGGGCTGACCGTACTGGCTTCGGTGGGTAGCGTCGCGCCTTTCGTTGGCCTGTTCGGCACGGTATGGGGTATCTACCACGCGCTGGCCAGTATCAGCATCAGCGGCCAGGCGACCTTGGACAAGGTGGCCGGCCCGGTTGGCGAGGCCCTGATCATGACCGCCATCGGTCTCGCCGTGGCGATCCCCGCCGTGCTGGCCTACAACGCGCTGGTGCGCGGCAACCGTGTGCTGCTGGCGCAGATCGAAGGCTTCGCGCATGACCTGCATACCTTGCTGACCACCGGCGCGCCGTTGCTCAACGCGACCAACGCGCGCAATGCGGCAAGCGCCAAGTCCCATGCACACCTGAAAGAGGTCACGGCATGATCGGCTCCGGCAACCAGTTCGGCGGCGAGAGCCATACCGCGCCGATGTCGGAGATCAACACCACGCCGCTGGTCGACGTCATGCTGGTATTGCTGGTGATTTTCATCATCACTGCGCCCTTGCTGACCCATGCGGTCAAGATCGATCTGCCGCAAGCCAGCAGCCAGCCTGCGCCTGAAAAGCCTGAGATCATCAACATCTCGATCGACGCCCAGGGGCAGGTCTACTGGAACGAAGCCAAGCTGGTGGAAGGTGAGTTGACGCGCAAGCTGCAGGCCTCGGCCAAGCTCGACCCCCAGCCGGAAGTCAGGGTGCGTGCCGACAAGGAGACGCGCTATCAGGTGCTGGCCGCGCTGATGGCCGATGCACACAATGCGGGCATCAAGGCACTGGGATTCGTCAGCACACCCAATCCCTGATCATCACCTAGGATGCCGAATGGGCGCTTCGGCGCCCGTTTTCTTTGGTGCAGGCCGCTCGGCGCGCGGTACTGGCGATATTCGGATTTGTCATGGTTTTGCCGCCGTCAGCGGGACTGATTTTTGCTAGAATCAAGCATACCTCTTCTTGACACAGTCCCTTCAGCCAGTTGAACACTGTCCAAGTCTTTTGCACCTACAGCATTTATTCTGAAAGACGCCGGTTATGACGAGTCCTAAAGCCAACGCAGCGAGCAAGCAGCAAGCCAAGACGCCTACCATCACCACTGACATCACCACGGAAAAGACCCCGATCGCCCAGGCCCTGCAGAATCACCTGACCTTTTCTACCTTCAAGACCAGTGCGGTCGCCACGCCGCGCGACTGGTACGCCACCACGGCCTATACCGTGCGCGATCATGTCGTCGAGCGCTGGGTCAAGACATCGGAAGCCTACTACCATGAGGATCCGAAGCGCGTCTATTACCTCTCGCTCGAATTCCTGATCGGTCGCATGCTCTCCAATGCCGCGCTCAACCTCGGCATCGAGGAGGAAGTGAAGGAGGGCCTGAGCGCCCTGGGCAAGGATCTGGAGAATGTCGTGGAGATGGAGAACGACGCGGCGCTGGGTAATGGTGGTCTCGGTCGTCTTGCCGCCTGTTTTCTTGATTCCATGGCGACCATGGATATCCCCGGCACAGGCTACGGCATCCGCTACGAGTACGGCATGTTCCGCCAGTCCATCAATAACGGCCAGCAGATCGAGAATCCGGATAATTGGCTACGCTACGGCAATATCTGGGAGTTCCAGCGGCCGGAGAGTACCTATGTCGTCAAGTTCTTCGGCCACGTCGTCGAGTTTCCGGGTGAGCGCGGCATCGAGCGCCACTGGGTGGACGAGGAGCATGTGCTGGCGATGGCCTACGATGTGCCCATCCCCGGCTATGGCACAGAGACGGTGAACAACCTGCGCCTCTGGTCCGCCAAGGCCGCGCGCGAGTTCGATCTCACGCACTTCAACGACGGCAACTACGAGAAAGCGGTGGAGGAGCGTAACGCCACGGAGAACATCTCGAAGGTGCTGTATCCGAACGATACGTCCGAATCCGGCAAGGAGCTGCGTCTGCGCCAGCAGTATTTCTTCGTCTCCGCTTCCATCCAGGATATCCTGCGCCGCTTCCTCGCCCAGCATAGCGACTGGAAACTCTTGCCGGAGAAGATCGCCATCCAGCTCAATGACACGCACCCGGCGGTCGCGGTCGCGGAGATGATGTACCAGCTGGTCGACGTGCACCGCCTGAAATGGGATCAGGCCTGGAAGATGGTCAACCGCATCTTCGCCTACACCAATCACACGCTCATGCCGGAAGCCCTGGAGACCTGGCCTGTCGAGCTGTTCGGTCGCCTGTTGCCGCGGCATCTGGAGATCATCTACCAGATCAACCACGAATTCCTGCACATGGTGAACCACAGGTTCCCCGGCGATACCGACCTCCTGAGTCGCGTCTCCATCATCGACGAGAGTCATGGCCGCCGTGTGCGCATGGCTCACCTGGCCGTCGTCGGCAGCCATACCGTGAACGGCGTGGCTGCGCTGCACAGCGAACTGCTCAAGACCACGCTGTTCGCCGATTTCAACCGCATCTATCCGGGCAAGTTCATCAATGTCACCAATGGCATCACCCCGCGGCGCTGGCTCAACCAGTGCAATCCGGGGCTGACCCACCTGATCGCTTCGGTGATCGGCGACGGCTTCCAGAAAGACCTTTCCAAGCTGGTCAAGCTCACGCCACTCGCGGATGACGCGGATTTCCGCAAGGCTTTCCATAGCGTCAAACAGCATAACAAACAGCGCCTGGCGAACCGCATCGAGCAGCTGACCGGCGTGAAACTCAATACCGACAGCCTGTTCGACGTGCAGATCAAGCGTATCCACGAATACAAGCGCCAACTGCTCAACCTGTTGCATGTCATCACGCTCTATAACCGTATCCGCAAAGATGGCGGCAAGGATTTCACGCCGCGTACGGTGATCTTCGGCGGTAAGGCAGCGCCCGGCTACTGGATGGCCAAGCAGATCATCCGCCTCATCAACGATGTCGCCGCCATCGTCAACGACGATCCTGCCGTGGGCGACAAGCTCAAGGTGGTGTTCTATCCCAATTATGAAGTCTCCGCTGCCGAGCTGTTGTTCCCCGGCAGCGACCTCTCCGAGCAGATATCCACGGCTGGCACCGAGGCATCAGGTACCGGCAACATGAAGATGGCGCTCAATGGCGCGCTCACTATCGGCACGCTCGATGGCGCCAATGTCGAGATCAAGGAAGAGGTCGGCGACGACAATATCTTCATCTTCGGCCTCACGACGCAGGAAGTCGCCGAGACCAAGGCCGCCGGCTACAACCCATGGGATTACTATCATGCCAACGCCGAGCTGCGTGAAGTGCTCGACATGATCGCCGGGGGCTTCTTCTCGGTGGACGAGCCGGGGCGCTACCAGGCGATCTTCGATACCTTGCTGCACAAGGGCGACCACTACATGCTGCTGGCCGATTACGCCAGCTATGTCGAGACCCAGGACAAGGTCAGTGCGCTCTATCGTAACCGCGAGGAATGGACGCGCCGCGCCGTCCTCAACGTGGCGCGCATGAGCAAGTTCTCCAGTGACCGTACCATCGGCGAATACGTACGCAATATCTGGAAGGTCACACCGGTCAAGCGCTGACCGCCGGCGTCTGGCCCATCGTGGCCGGCTGGCGATCTCGGCGCTGCGCGTGCCGCCTTGGAACTGTGCGGGCAAGCAGAGTAGACTAGGCTTGCTTGCCCA
>CAMLMA010000094.1 GCA_946481065.1 uncultured Nitrosomonadales bacterium | reverse complement strand
GCATCCATATCGGCGCAGGCAGCAATGTGCAGGACGGCTCGGTGCTGCATGTCAATCATCGTTCGGCAGAGGACCCGGCCGGTGCTCCGCTGCATGTCGGCCGTTACGTCACTGTCGGGCATCACGTCATCCTGCATGGCTGCACCATCGAGGATGAATGCCTGATCGGCATGGGCAGCATCGTCATGGATAAGGCGGTCATCCAGCGGCAGGTGCTGGTCGGCGCGGGCAGTCTGGTGCCGGAAGGCAAGGTGCTGGAGCGTGGGCATCTTTACCTCGGGAGGCCGGTGAAGCAGATCCGCAGGCTGACCGAGGCGGAGCTCCGGCACTTCATGTATTCTGCGCAAAACTATATCGCGCTCAAGAACGAATATCTCGGCGGCTAATCCGCCGAATCTCCAGAACCACACATCCACAGGGTTACATTATGGTGTTCTCCCCACGTCAGAAAATGACTGGCGTCTTCTTTGCCTTCATCGCCGCGATCGGCTTTTCCGCCAAGGCGGTACTGGTCAAGCTCGCCTATATCGACCATGTGGATGCCATCACGCTACTGGCGCTGCGCATGGCGTTCTCCCTGCCGTTCTTCCTGCTGGCGGCGTGGCTCGCCAACCGCCATCAACAGCATGCGGCCATGACGCGGCGTGACTGGTGGGCCGTGGGGGTCTTCGGCTTCACGGGATACTACCTGGCGAGCTTCCTGGATTTCCTTGGCTTGCAATACATCAGTGCCGGTCTCGAGCGCCTGATCCTGTTCCTGTATCCAACCATGGTGGTACTGATCTCGGCGCTATGGTTCCGCCACAGGATCAGTAAGCGCGTCATCGCTGCGCTGGTGCTGAGTTACGTCGGTATCGCTTTCGCCTACATGCATGATATGCAGATGCAGCAACCAGGCCTGCTGCTGGGGTCGGCGCTGGTATTCGCCAGCGCCCTGGCCTATGCCGTCTATCTCATCGGTGCCGGGCATACCATCGCCCGTATCGGCGGGACGCGCTTCACCGCCTATGCCATGACGGTCGCTTGCGTCGCCGCCCTCTTGCAATTCGCGCTGACCAACGCGCTATCCGATCTCGCGCAACCCGCGCGGGTCTACTGGTTGAGCATCGCCATGGCGCTGTTCTCGACCGTCATGCCGGCGTTCGTGCTGGCAGCCGCGATCCGGCGCATCGGCTCGATGCAGACCTCGATCATCGGTTCCATCGGGCCGGTCTCGACCATCTACCTGGCTTACGTGTTCCTGGGCGAGGCGATGTCGGCCGTGCAGATGCTGGGGTCGCTGCTGGTGCTGGCGGGGGTGTTGATGATCAGTCTCAGAAAACAGACGCCAGCGCAGCCCTGATATCGTTCTAGGGGATATACGACGCTTCCGCAACGCACGGTCTCGATCCATGCGGCAGCGTAAGGCGTCGCTGGGCACTCGGTTATAATGAGCGCCTCATCTCAACGAAGGAATCTTGTGCGCACTGAAATCCATGTGCATGGCTATCTGGAACTGGTGGAAGGCGTCAGCCGGCGGCAGGTGGAACATGCGTTGCGCCCACTGCTCGATGATCTCGAACTCGATCAGCTGAACGCGATAAAAAGCCTGGAGCCGGACCAGCCTGGATTCCACTTCGATGACCGGAACTGGACGCTCGATATCTGCTGCACGCTGGAGGCAGGGCCGCATTTCGTCGGGACACTGGAGGCTGCCATGCATGCGCTGGGGCCGCTGGTCGAGAATGCCGCGCCGATCGAGATCAGCACGTATCACGAAGACGGCCGCGATGAATTCCAGCTGCTGTTCGTCGGCCCCACGCCGGCGGCGATCCTTGAGGCGCAGCGGCGCGAAATGCTCGCCGATATCGAGGATCTGCTGGCCCGACAGTTCAATCCGCAGGCGGTGAACGAAGTGTTGACCCTGGTCGATCGTCTGTTCCGTGCCCCTGCCAACATGTTGTCTGCCAGCCAGGCGCCGCATGGTAGCGACGATCTCCCCATCACCATGCCGAGCCCGCCAGGACGTCGTCGGCTGCACTGAGCGCGCCGCTGCGTCCCGTTCTCTCGCCGTCGTTACCCGGTTATTCCTTTGATGCCAGCTAGGTCAGCTGGCCGTAGCTGACGCGGACGATACCTGCCAGGTCACGCGCCTGCCCGAGTGCCGAAAATCCGGCGCGCTGCAACAGCTCGCCGACCCTGCTTGCCTGATCGTAGCCATGTTCCAGCATGAGCCAGCCGCCCGCGTTGAGATGTCGTGGGGCGCCGGCGACGATCTGGCGCAGGTCGTCGAGGCCGTCTGTGCCAGAAGCCAGCGCGTCAAGAGGCTCGAAGCGCAGGTCGCCCTGACTGAGATGCGGGTCCTGGTCCGCGATGTAAGGCGGGTTACTGACGACGAGATCGAATCTGATATCGGGCAAGGCCGAAAACCAGTCGCTTTGCAGGAAGCGCACATTGCGCAGATGCAGGCTACGGGCGTTTTCGCTGGCGACGGCCAGCGCGGCGATCGAGGCGTCGACTGCCAGGACTTCGGCGTGCGGGCGCTGGCTGGCGATCGCCAGTGCGATCGCGCCGGTGCCGGTGCCGAGGTCGAGTACCTTGAATCCTGGTGCAATGCCATCGTGATTCTCGGCGGGGCAACCCTGCCTGGCCACGAAGGATACGTCCGGTATCTTGGCTAACGCTGCCTCGACCAGGGTTTCGGTATCCGGCCGTGGGATCAGCGTGTCCGGCGTGACTTTCAGCATAAGCCCGTAGAACTCTCGCTGGCCGAGGATATGGGCAATGGGTTCGCCGCTCAAGCGGCGCTGCAGCAGTGCCTGGAACCCTGCATGGGAATCGGCGGGCAGGCTGTCGCCCTCATGTGCGAGCAGCCAGGCATGGTCGACCTGTAGTTGTTGTAGCAGCAGCAAGCGGGCTTCGAGCCGGGCTTCGTCGGCAGGCAGGCCGCGCTGTTGCAAGGCTTGCCTGGCATCCGCGAGCAGCGTCCGGATGGTCGGCATGGTCTCAGTCTTCGCCCAGCGTCGCCAGCAATTCCGCCTGGTGCTCGGCCAGTAGCGCGTTGATCAGCTCGTCCATGTCGCCCTCGGTGATGGCGTCGATCTTGTACAGCGTGAGGTTGATGCGGTGGTCGGTGATGCGACCCTGGGGATAATTGTAGGTGCGGATGCGCTCAGAGCGGTCGCCAGAGCCGATCAGCGACTTGCGTTCGCTGGCGATCTTGGATTGCTGTTCGTCGACCTGCTTGGCCTTGATGCGTGCGGCCAGCACCTGCATGGCCTGCGCCTTGTTGGCGTGCTGGCTGCGGCCATCCTGGCATTCGACGACGATGCCGGTGGGGAAGTGCGTGATGCGCACGGCGGAATCGGTCTTGTTGATGTGCTGCCCGCCGGCCCCGGAGGCGCGGAAGGTATCGATGCGGATATCGGCCGGGCTGATGACGACGTCGCTGACCTCGTCGGCTTCCGGCAATACGGCCACGGTACAGGCCGAGGTGTGGATGCGGCCCTGGGTCTCGGTATCCGGTACGCGCTGCACACGGTGTCCGCCGGACTCGAACTTCAGCTTGGAGTAGGCGCCGAATCCCTCGATCTTGGCGATGATCTCCTTGTAGCCGCCGAGCTCGGATTCGTTGGCCGAGACCACTTCCACCTTCCAGCGCTGGCGCTCGGCGTAGCGGGAGTACATGCGGAAAAGATCGCCGGCGAACAGTGCGGATTCGTCGCCGCCGGTACCGGCCCGGATCTCGAGGAAGATATTGCGCTCGTCATTGGGGTCCTTGGGCAGCAGCAGTTTCTGCAACTCGACGCCGATGGCTTCCTGCTTGTCTTTTGCGTTGTCGATCTCTTCCTGCGCGAAAACCTTCATCTCCGGATCGGCCAGCATGGCTTGCGCTTCCTGCAGGTCCGCCGCGCATTGTTCATAGGCACGGTATTGCTCGACGATGGGCGTGATCTCGGCATGTTCGCGCGTCAGCTTGCGAAAATTGTCCATGTTCGCCGTGGCGTCTTCCGTGCTCAGCAGGCGGTTGAGTTCATCCAGGCGCTCGCTCAGGGTGGCGAGCTTTTTCAACATCGAGGGTTTCATTTCAAATTTCTTTCAGGCGCGATGGCTAGGGGGTCGGCGTTACGCGTCAAGTGGTAGCCAGTGTTCATCCGCTCGGCGCGCGATGCGTGCGGATCGGGTTCATGGATCGAGCTGGTAGAGTTGGCGCATGAGGGCGTCGAGCTGTTCATGATCTTGTGCGCCGTGGTTGTTGAGTGCGTGGCTGGGGCCATGCAGCAGTTTGTTGGTGAGCGCGTTGCTCAGTGCCTCGAGCACGGCCGTGGGGTCTTCGCCCCTGGCGAGGAGTTTCTGGGCTTTCTCCAGCTCGCTGCGGCGCAGGCGCTCGGCCTGGTCGCGCAGGGCGCGGATGGTCGGCACGGCATCGCGGTTCTTGAGCCAGTGCATGAAGTTCTCGACGCGCAGGGCGATGATGGCTTCTGCCTCGGCAGCGGCTTCCTTGCGGTTGCCCAAGCCCTCTTGTACGACTTGCGCGAGATCGTCCACGGTATACAGGAACACGTCGTCCAGTTCAGCCGCTTCCGGTTCGATGTCGCGCGGCACAGCCAGGTCGACCATGAACATGGGCCGGTGCTTGCGGTGCTTGATCGCGCGTTCCACCATGCCCAGGCCGACGATCGGCAGCTGGCTGGCGGTGGAGGTGACGACGATGTCGAACTCCGCCAGGCGCTCGGGCAGATCCGCCAGCAACATGGCCTTGCCCTCGAAACGCGCGGCGAGCTCGGTGCCACGTTCCAGCGAGCGGTTGGCGACCGTCATCGACGCCGGCTTCTGCACGGCGAAATGTTCGGCACACAGTTCGATCATCTCGCCGGCGCCGATGAAGAGCACGTGCTGACCGGCCAGGTTGCCGAAGATCTTCTGCGCCAGCTTGACCGAGGCGGCCGCCATCGACAGTGAGCTGGCGCCGATATCGGTGCTGGTGCGCACTTCCTTGGCGACGGCGAAGGTACGCTGGAACAGCTTGTGTAATAGCGTTCCCAATGTCCCTGCATGTTCGGCGATACGCACAGCCTGCTTCATCTGGCCCAGGATCTGCGGCTCGCCGAGTACCATCGAATCCAGCCCGGAAGCGACACGGAAGGCATGCTTGACGGCATCCTTGTGCGGATAGAGATAGGTATATGGCTGGATGTTCTGCGGGTTCAGGTGGTGATAGTGGGCCAGCCAGTCGAGCGCGGCCTGCGGGTCTTCGGTGTTGCAGTAGAGCTCGGTGCGGTTGCAGGTCGAGAGGATAGCCGCTTCCTGCACCTTGTGGCGCTGCGTGAGGTCGCGCAAGGCTTGTCCCAGCTGTTCATTTTGAAAAGCGACATGCTCACGGATGGAAAGCGGTGCGGTCGTGTGGTTCACGCCGACAGTGAATAGATGCATCCCGTAATTTTCCTGTATCGGCCCTGCTTAAGCAACAATTTCAATCGCCTAGACTGTTTTTTACAGGCAGATTGCGGTTAAAATGCACTCTTTTCGTAGCTGACGCAGAACAAATCATCATGGCTAAACAATTCCGAATCGCCCCGAGTATCCTCTCCGCCAACTTCGCCAAGCTGGGTCAGGAGATCACCGATGTCATCACCTCCGGCACCGATATCGTCCACTTTGACGTGATGGACAACCATTACGTTCCGAACCTGACCATCGGCCCACTGGTATGTGAAGCGATCCGTCCGGTGACCGATGCGATCATCGACGTACACCTGATGGTGAAGCCGGTCGACCGTATCATCCCGGATTTCGCCAAGGCCGGTGCCAATATCATCACTTTCCACCCGGAAGCGTCCGACCACATCGACCGCAGCCTGTCCCTGGTGCGTGAACATGGCTGCAAGTCCGGCCTGGTGTTCAACCCGGCGACGCCGCTCGACTACCTCGATTACGTCATGGACAAGGTCGACATGGTGCTGCTGATGTCGGTCAACCCGGGTTTCGGTGGCCAGAAGTTCATCCCGGGCACGCTGGATAAGTTGCGCCATGCCCGTGCCAAGATCGACGCTTACACCGAGAAGACCGGTCGCGAGATCTGGCTTGAGATCGACGGCGGCGTCAATCCGCAGAACATCGCCGAGATCGCTCGCGCAGGTGCCGATACCTTTGTCGCCGGCTCCGCCATCTTCGGCAAGGGTAACGACAACGACCCCAATCGCTACAACAGCGTCGTCGCCGAGATGCGCGCTGCCTTGGCGACCGTTTAAGCCCGCAGGCATGGATTCCCCGATCAGTCGCAACAGTTGGCGATGGTGGCTCTAGTTTAGCCACAGGCCCGGCATCGCCGGGTATCGCCAACCATCGACTTTAGGGAATTCTCATGCTGCAAACGATCAACCAACAGGATTTCGATAGCCTCGCGCGCGACGGCTACAATCGTATTCCGCTCGTCGTCGAAACCTTCGCCGACCTCGACACGCCACTCTCGCTTTACCTCAAGCTCGCCAACCGACCTTATTCCTATCTGCTGGAATCGGTGCAGGGCGGGGAGCGTTTCGGGCGATATTCCATCATCGGTTTACCGGCCAGGACGCGCATCGAAGCGCGAGGCCGGCACGTGCAAGTCATCCGTGAGGGTACAGTCGTCGAGTCTGAGGCCGACACCAACCCACTGGATTTCGTCCAGGCGTACCAGCGGCGGTTCAAGACGCCGCCAGCACAGGCAGGCTTGCCACGCTTCACCGGCGGCCTGGCAGGCTACTTCGGCTATGAGACCGTGCGCTACATCGAGCGACGCCTGGCCGACACGCAAAAGCCGGATGCGCTGGGCGTGCCGGACGTATTGCTCATGGTGTCGGAAGAACTGGCCGTGG
>CAMLMA010000093.1 GCA_946481065.1 uncultured Nitrosomonadales bacterium | reverse complement strand
GCCTACTTCGACTGCTCGCTGAAATCATCCCAACTGGCCTCGGAGACTTTGTAGTTATCGCTGATGCGCATGGCCTCCTTGCTCTCCTCGAGATAGGCATCCGACGCGTTATCAGGGGCTTCGGCCAGCATCTGGTCATTCTGCATATGCAGGGGGAATCGCCAGTAGATCTTGTCGATCTGCACGCCGATGGCGCTCTCGATATGGTCGACGAGGTTGCGCTCGATCACGCTGGAATAGCGGAAACGCTTCAGCGGCTGCGATTCGATCATGGTGACGAAGTGATGCTCGCCCGGCTTCTGGTAAGAGGTCACCTTCACGCTGATGCCGCTATTCATGAAGTAATCCGTGACGAATTCAGAAACCTTGGCGATGGCGCGCTCCAGTTTCCGCTTCTTGTGCAGGACATACAGCACATAGGAGAGCAACACCAGTATATCGGCCACGACCAGATATACCGCCAACGAGTCCAGGCTCAGCGTGAGCGTGATCATTTACACCTCTAAGCGATTCAAGACCACATCAAGTCGTGATGCACCCTGCCGTTCAGGCACTTATCGATCGCGGCTGCCATGGCCACCGCGGTCGATGCATCAAGACGATGTCTCGATACCATATTCTACAAGCGTTGGCGCCACTCCGCACATGCATGGCTCACGGCAAGACCTCGGTTCATCGAGACGGAGGTCGGCCAGGTACGCGCTGTCATCCGCTACCGAAAGGAATAAAAAAGCCGCGCCTTCTGGGCGCGGCAAGGGGTTAGGCCATACTACTTTTGGAGACGCCTAATCAAAAACTCTTGGAGATGGCGAACACATAACGCTGGTCGACGATCTGGTGGTTGGACTTGAAGCCGTAGAAATCGTGATGGCCGACATCGATATTGGTGTCGTGGTAACGCAAGTCGACGTTGTAACCCAGCACCTTGCGGCTGATGCCGATGTTCCAATGCACCCAGTTCAGCTCTTCCTTGCCATTACCGTCGGCGTCCAGGCGTGGGCCGCTATTGTTGAAGAACTGATAGCCGATCCCGCCAGACAGGGTGAATTTATGCGGCAGGGCGATGCTCGGGTGGATGGCGATGTTATGCGACTGCAAACCCTTCACGCCGAACCAGTCGGTGATGGTCGGCGAATACTCGAACTTGAGGTTGAGCGCGCCGAACTGCTTGTCGACATAGTTGAACATCTCGAGGTAGTTCGAATCGTTGTCGCCCGGATACACATACTGGAAGAACATGCCGTTGTAGTTGAGGCCGGTGCCGGCGATATCCTTCTTGGCATAACCAGCATAAGGCCCCCACAACGCGTTGATGTTCGGGTTGTTGCCAGCCGGGTCGTTGCCCGGGAACAGGTTGTTGGCGCCGTAGTAGCCCAGATAGACGCCGCTTGGATGCGACCAGGTGATCGCCGCCTTGATCGACGGGATCTTGCCGTCATTGGTCTCTGATTCGCCGCGGAACACATAATCCGAGGCTAGTTCAAGCCAGGTGCTGAACTTGCCGCCGAAGAGCGTCTCGCCATCGAGGAAGTCATCGAAAGCCGTGGATTCCTTGGCTGCCTTGGCCGGCCCGACCTCGGCCGGGCCTTGCTGATTGTCGCTATCGGACGGTTTGCTGCCGCCGGCTGCCAGCGCGTTATTCGCAGTGAACAACGCGAGTATCAGCAAGCCGAGGGCCTTCACGCGTAGTGAATACATGGTATTTCTCCTCATTGATCTTTAGTTAGGGTAGTTGGCTCGGCCCGTCATTCCGGCACGGGACGGCAAGTAGAGCCTTTGGTGGGAACCATGCCCGGGCCCATGGGGATCCTCTCCACGGGCGTGTAGGCGACGGTCGGAGCGACACTGGGGTAGGTCAGCGTCAGCCGGTCCGGGACGACCTGGCTTTCGGCGTTCTTGACATGCCGATCGACGTTGTAGGGGTCGGTGAAGACCCCGTACTCGCCGCCCTGCATCTTGTATTCGACCTGTTTGCTACCGACGCCGGCATTGCCGAGATACTTGGTCGTATCGTTCCAGTCGCGACCATCGAGATTGGCGTAGAACTTGATATCGACCAGCACGGCATCACAAAGCGGCGTGACTTCCTCATATTGCGTGGGCCAGCCCGAGCCGCCGGTAGTCTTGGGATAGCGACCCCAATCTCCACCCTTGAACGGACAGGCACCGCCGCCGCCATAAGCGGCCCGGTTAGGGTGATGGACGCCGTAGATCGGCAGCCCGACCGCCGGGGCGAGGTCGCCATTCCTGAGGTGGAAGCGTGGCTGAGGCGTGACCGTGGTCTTGAGTTCTGCCTGCTTGTCACGGATCGAATCGAAGTAAGACCCCGCCGGCCGCACATACTGGAAATCGCGGTTATCCTGGTTGTCGTAGACTGCGGCGACAAAGATATAAGGCTTGTTGAAGAACGGCCGCTCGACGAGGTAATACTCGACCTCAGTCTTGCTCGTGTCGACTGCTTCCCACTTCACATGCAGCGCGTCCTTGCCCGGCTCGCCGACATTCACCCAGGAGCGTGCGTCCGGCAGGTGGTTGATGCGGATCACCTGGGTGTAGTTCTCCTTGATATCGAGGCCGGCACGCTTGCCCAGCGGACCGATCTTGTTCGCCCCGGGTTGCTGGAAGGCGAAATTCATCACCTGCTGGGCGTAGGGGTAATCGTTCTCGGACATCGTGCAGTAGAAATTAGGCAGATCGATCGGCTGATGCGCGACATACTTATTGCCGTATTTGGCGTGGCCGATCGGCAGGTCGATATAGTTGAGTTCGCCAGCCTTGGACAGTTGCTCGTCCGGATACTTGTAGCCGGCCCAGCCTGCCTCCGGGATATACGAACTGTAGCTCTGCCGGATGATCTCCAGGTTGGCAGGGTCTTCAAGATCCGCGCCCGGTGACAGACCCTTGGCCCCTTGCCTCAGATACTCCCGCACGGTGCCATTCTCCTGCACGCGCCACAAGCCGTGCTTGCCCTCGCCGATCATGGTCAGTACCTGTTCCGCCACCGTGACGAAGCGATAGGTGTAGTTGGTATTCATGTAGCCGAAATAGAACGGCAGATGCGGGATCTGCGAATGCGTTCTGTTGGGGCGGCCTGTGCCGACCAGCGCCTTCTGGCCGTCGGTTTCCTTGACGTCCTGGTCGCTGGTGTAAAAGAACGGGTCACCTTGCGTCAGGTCGGTCAGGTCGATATTGCGTTCAGCGTGGCCGACGCCAGGCAAGGCCATGGAAATACACAACGGAAATAGATGGATCAATGAAAGTTTTTTCATTTCCGCTCTCCTCGATTCTGTTCTCGTGAATGATGCCAGCTTGGCATCATGCGCCGTCGAATGCGCGCTGGCCGCAGATGAATCCTACGCCATAACTATCGGATGAGAAGGTGATCGTCGCGCCCTTGGGGAAAAACAGGACATCACCCTTGGTCGCCTTGACCTTGGTCGCGCCGTCATTCACGTACATCTCGCCATCGACGATGATCTTGGCTTCATCGTATCCATAAGTGTAGGTCAGCGAATTGCCCTTCTCCATGCGGAACAGGCCGCAGGCGATCGGCGCCTTCGGGTCGTTGGATGCGACGATGTCCTGCAGGAAGGCGTTGGTACCTTCGACATTCATGGAGCGGATCTTCATCTTCTGCGCGTTCTTGAAATACTGCATCTTGACGCGCTTGTCCGGTGCATCAGCCGCGCCGTGCGCCATCAGTGCCGCGCCATAGAACATTCCGATCGTGGTTACCACTGCAACTGCCCAATAAGTCTTCTTCATGTCTCTCTCCTTGGTCCGAAATTAAAAGTGAAATCTGAAAGTCGGTTCCTTCATTGAGAGACATCTTATTTGTTACACAACTGTAAAAACTTGACAAAATACCCCTATATTTCAGGCATTTTCAGTCCTTGTGCAGGCATGCGACATGCTATGCAATTTGGGAGTAAGATAGTTTTAATGGAATCACGCCGGGGACGTGCGTGACACCGCCGGACAAGTAGAGTCACCGATCATGCTGAATTATCAAATGGAGCCACCGACCAAGAAGGCGCTGAAGAAGCACTTTCTCGACGCCAATCGCGGCCTGTACCCGCAGGACACCCTGAACTGCGCGGCACATCTCATCCTTGCCATCGAGGACCCGGATGAGATGATGGAGATCGCGCTCGAGTTCATCGTACAGAAACTCGCGGCCTGCCGGGCCGATATCGGGTTCCTCACGCCGCAGGACGCGACCTACAACCCGGCTTCGATCTATTACAACAAGACCTTCGACCCGCCCGACTACACCGGCGTAGTCTTCTCCAACCAGGTCAGCGTCTTCCAGCGGACCTGGCGCCAGCGTGCGCCAGTGGTCTGCGACAACGTCACCAGCAACCCCATGCTCGGCGATTCACGCAAGAAGTTCGAATCGATCCAGAGCAAGTCCATCCTGTTCCAGCGGCTAACCTGGGATCGGCAACCAGTCGGGTTGACCTGCGTGGATTTCACCCACGAGCCGCATGTCTGGACCAGCGGCGAGATCGCCTTCATGGAGAGTTTCGCCGAGACCTTCCTAGGCCCATTGATCGGTATCAGCAAGCGCTGGCATGACCCGAAGCGATCGCAGATCATCAAGCGGCCGACGCGTTCGGAATTGATGGCGATCGAACTGGCCGCCAAGGGATTGAGCTACAAGCAAATCGCCGACCAGCTCGGCAAGTCGGTACGTACTATCGAGAACCAGCTACGCAGCGCGCGCGAGACGCTCAACGCCGCGAACCAGGCCGAACTCATCAGCAAATGCGAAATCTGGCTGCGCTGATCGCGACAGCCGACCACTGCATCCCTAATACTCGCGTTCCTCTACCCGCATCTCATGCCAGTGCTCGTGATTAGCCCTGAACAGCGCCAGCAGCCCCATCGGCACGACGATGACGAAGCCGAATATCCACAGGCAGAGCAGCAGGGTCTGCGCGCTACCGGCGACCTTGACCAGGATACCGGAGAAGATCATGGTTGCCAGCGACACACCCGCAAAGCCGTAGAAGCGATAGCCTGCGTATTTGGTATAGCGGCGCACGACCTGGTTGGGATGGAAGATATTGGCCGAGTAGACGACGATCGACGCCGCGATCCAGATCATCAGTAGCGGGAAGATCGGCATGAACGTGACGGCGATGACGGATAGGAAGTTGAAGATTTGCGCCGCCCTGCGTTGCGAGCTGACGCTGATAACCCTGGTAGACATGATGCCCTCATATTGCGTGTGCCTTGATGGATGAGGATTATGCGACCAGTTTTATATAGTTAATAATGAAATATAACGCTAGATAAATTCAATATTATTGATACTTAAGGCGCCATGCGCTCCTGGTGCTGCGACCAGTTGGTGGATTCGCCAGCATCGCGCTTCAGCAGCTCGATAATGGCCTCTAGCCTTGGCGTGATCTTGTTCCGCGGATAGACGAGGTACACCGGGTACGAGAATTCCGGCGACTGCGGGACCCTTTCAAGGATGCCTTCAGCCAGGTAGCGTTGCACCACGCGCGTACGGAAATAGCCGCTGCCGCCATGTTCCAGCAGGTAGAACAAGGCGAGCGGACCGAGATTCATGGTGATCGCCGACTTCGCTTTGTCCGGCAGCACAATGTCATGTTGCGTGCGGAAATCCTCCCCCCAGTCGACGAAGAGGTAAGGCTCTGCCGAACGTACCGCGCGCACGTAGATCAGCTTCTCTTCGAGGATCTCCAGCACCTGCAGGCCCGGCCAGTAATCCGGCTGGTGCACGAGTGCGGCATCCATGATGCCGGCTTCAAGCTGCTCGTGCAGGTGCTTGGTGTCCAGCACCAGCGCGCGCACCGTCAGGTTGGTATAGGCGGCCTGGATCGAGGTGATCCAGTTGAGGAACAGCGGGTTCCAGAGGCTGGTCTCGGCACCGATGGTCAGCAAGCCTTCCGAGCCTTCGGGCAGTGGCAGGTCGCGCTTGGCCGACTCCCAGGTCTGCACCATCTGGCTGGCGTGACCGATGAAGCGCTGCCCGTTCTCGGTCAGCCGTGCGCCGCGCTTGTTACGGATGAACAGTTTGCAACCGAGCTGCTCCTCGAGGTTCTTGATGCGCGCGGTGACCGTCGTCTGCGTGACGTTGAGGCGCTCCGAAGCGCTGATGAAACTGCCGGAACGGGCGATCTCGAGGAAAGTCTTGAGCAGGTGGATATCCATGATATGAAATATTTTAATATCATTTTGATTTAAATTTCATTATTCATTCATTATCCAGCCTTTCATACTGTCGGTCTGCCAAAAAGTACCCCAAATGACCGGAAGATGACCGCCAACACCGCGGAACGATTGATCGAAGACACCCAACTCAGCAAGCTCGACCTGCTGCTCAAGGAATTCAATAGCGACCAGCTGCTGTGGCTGAGCGGCTATATCGCGGCGCTCGGCAAGCATGCCGTGCCTGGTATCGCCGACAACGGTGCGCCCAAACCGGAAGCGAGCAAGGTGCTGGTCGCCTACGGCACCGAGACCGGCAACTCGCAAGCGCTTGCCAGCAAGCTCGCCTTCGCGCTGGAACAGAAGCACATCGCCTTTGAACTGAAGAACCTGTCGCAGATGCGCGCACGCCACCTGTCGCGCTATCACTTCATCCTCATCATCTGCAGCACGCATGGCGACGGCGACCCGCCCGAGCCCATGAGCAACTTCTACACCTCGGTGATGGCGGCCGACGCCCCGAGAATGAGCGGCGTGCATTATGCCGTGCTCGCACTGGGCGACAGCAGCTACCCGAAGTTCTGCGCCACCGGCCAGGCGCTCGATGATCGCCTGTCGGCACTGGGTGCCGGCCGCCTGCTGTTCCGCCAGGACTGCGACACCGACTTCAGCGATCT
>CAMLMA010000092.1 GCA_946481065.1 uncultured Nitrosomonadales bacterium | reverse complement strand
CCGTCGATGGAGATGCCGTTGTCATCCCAGAACGCGACCAGCTTGCCCAGGCCCCAGGTACCGGCCAGTGCACAGGCTTCGTGGGAAACGCCTTCCATCATACAGCCGTCACCCAGGAACACGTAGGTGTAGTGGTCGACGATGTCGTGACCTGGCTTGTTGAACTGGTTGGCCAGCAGCTTCTCGGCCATGGCGAAACCGACGCCGTTGGCGATACCCTGGCCCAGTGGGCCGGTGGTGGTTTCAACGCCTGGCGCGTAGTGGTATTCAGGGTGGCCTGCGCACTTGGAGTGCAGTTGACGGAAGGTCTTGATGTCGTCGATGGTGACGTCATAGCCGGTCAGGTGCAGCAGGGAGTAGATCAGCATGGAGCCGTGACCGTTGGACAGCACGAAACGGTCGCGGTTAGCCCAATTAGGGTTCTTCGGGTTGTGGCTCAGGTTGTGGTTCCACAACACTTCGGCAATTTCTGCCATCCCCATCGGGGCGCCTGGGTGGCCAGAATTTGCCTTCTGGACCGCATCCATGGACAGTGCACGGATGGCATTACATAGGTCGGTACGAGTTGCCATTTTAATCTCCCATCTTTCAAACCGGGTTTAATAGAGAAAAAGGCAGCTTCCCGACCCATGGTCCAGGAACCAGCCTCGCCTCTTGTTCTTCAGGAATCCCCCTGCTGTTACAGGATTTTGCTCAACGCCAAGTCTTTGTTTTTATCAGGGGTATAGACGACAATTATTGCTTAGATCGCGGTTTTCAGCAAGCCGTGCTCAGCCTGCAGCCCGTTCTTCCAGCCACTTGATCGAGCAGCCGATACTGGCGATCTGTTCGCGTGGCCCCTCGCCCGTTTCGGCGATCATTTTCATGGCGTAGAACAGGTCACGCGTACTCCCTTCGGCAGTCTCCTTGCGCGATTCGTCGAAGCGGCCGCGATACTGCAATTCGAAATTGGCATTGAAGCCGAAAAAGTCTGGCGTGCAGACTGCGCCATAGGCTTTGGCCACTTCTTGCGCCTCATCCAGCACATATGGAAAAGGGAAATTGAATTCGGCCGAGACCGCCTTCATGGCCTCGAAATTGTCTTCCGGGTACGCGATCACATCGTTGGACTGGATGGCGATGGCATTGATGCCAAGGGTCTGCAGTTCGCGCAGATCGGCCACCAGGCGTGGGCGGATCGCCTTGACGTAGGGGCAATGATTGCAGATGAACATCACCAGCGTACCCTTGGGGCCGGCTGCATCACGCAGCGACCAGGTACGACCATCCACTCCGGGTAAGCGGAACTTGGGCGCGATCCAGCCAAAATCACACACAGGCGGATTAACACTTGCCATCACATCACTCCTTCAATCAATTAGAATCGTCGTTCAGACAAATTCTACATGGCCGCCCGACGATGCCCAACCCGCGCTTCTATCATCCGGAAAAACTGGCGCCCGGCGCCACCATCACGCTAACGCCCAATGCAGCCGTCCACGCCAGCCGAGCCCTGCGTCTGCAAGTGGGTGACCAGGCCCTGCTGTTCAATGGCGACGGCAACGACTACCTGTGCGAACTGATCGTGGTCAAGAAAACCGAGGTCGTGGCCAAGATCAAAGCCGTGGAACACGTGGATAGCGAATCCCCTCTCAAGATCTCGCTGGCCCAGGCCATCTCCAGCGGAGACCGTATGGATTACACCATACAGAAAGCGGTGGAACTGGGGGTAGGCGCCATTCAGCCTATTGCCAGCCAGCGCAGCGTGGTCAAGCTCACGGGCGAGCGGGCCGAAAAGCGGCGTGAGCATTGGCAGAACGTCGTCATCTCGGCCTGTGAGCAATCGGGGCGCGCGGTACTTCCCACCGTAGCGGCGCCACTCTCGCTGGCGGACTGGCTGGCAAGGCCCTCCAGCGCCGACCTGCGCATCACGCTCTCGCCGACGGCCGAGCACTGCCTGCACGAATTGCCTCCACCACAAGGCGAGATCTGCCTGCTGATCGGCGCCGAAGGCGGCCTGACCGAGCACGAGATCGCGCTTGCCGCCAGCCAGGGATTCGTACCGGTGCGTCTGGGCAACCGCATCTTGCGCACAGAAACTGCGCCCATTGCAGCAATATCCGCAATGCAAACGTTATGGGGGGACTTCAATCGCTAGATTCTGCGCATATTTGTTGCAAATTACTCAACAATGTATAAATATGTGCGTATATAGCAAATTAAAGGCCTAGTCATGTCTGTCGGTAATGCCATCCGCAAGCGGCGCAAGCAACTCAATCTGACCCTGCAGGAACTCGCAGGCCGTGTCGATACCGACAGCGGCAACCTGTCGCGTATCGAACGTGGCACGCAAGGGGTGTCGGAGGCCATGCTCATGCGCTTGTGCGACGCACTCGATTGCACCGCCGCTTACCTCTATTCTCAGACAGAGAGCGCTTCCGGCACCTCGACGCCCGCCAGCCCGCGCCTCAATCTGCTGCAGCCGCAGGAATTCGTTCGCTGGTTCCGCGCCGCCGCGCCTTATATACACGCCTTCGGCGGACGCACCTTCGTCATCGCCTTCGGTGGCGAGGTGGTCGACGACGGCCAGTTCGTCGCGCTGTCGCACGACCTCAATCTGCTCGCCAGCCTCGAAGTCAGGCTGGTTCTGGTACACGGTGCGCGGCCTCAGATCGAATCTCGGCTAAAGAAGGCGCGTATCGACACCAAGCTCGTCAACGGCCTGCGCGTCACCGACGACGACGCCATGGAAGCGGTGAAGGAAGCCAACGGCGCAGTCCGCGTCGAGATCGAGGCGCTACTGTCCATGGGGCTGGTCAATTCACCCATGGCGGGCGCCGATATCCGTGTCGCCAGCGGCAATTTCGTCACGGCCAAACCGCTGGGGGTGCGCGATGGCGTCGACCTGCAGCACACCGGCGAGGTACGCAAGGTCGACGCCATCGGCATCCAGAAACGGCTGGACGACGGCGAGCTGGTCCTGCTATCGCCACTGGGTTACTCGCCAACAGGCGAAGTGTTCAACCTGACACTGGAAGATGTCGCCGTCAGCGCGGCCATCGCGCTCGATGCCGACAAGCTCATCTTCCTCATGGATTCCACCGGTGTGCACAACATCCGCGGCGAACTGCTACGCGAGATGACGGCAGCCAAGGCGCGCAATCTGCTGCGCAACGTGCAGCAATCGTCGGAGACCAATGAAGCGCAGAACTTCAGCGAGGACGAAGGGTATTACCTGCCGGCCGCGGTACGGGCCTGCGAGGGCGGTGTCGCCCGGACCCACCTGATCAGCCGGCATGTCGACGGCGCCATCGTGCAGGAACTGTTCACGCATGACGGCATCGGCACCATGGTCACGGAAGAGTCGCTCGAATCCATGCGCCAGGCCGAGATCGGCGATGTCGGCGGCATCCTGCAGCTGATCGAACCGCTGGAGGCCGAAGGCATCCTCGTGCGGCGTGGTCGTGAACGGCTGGAGATGGAGATCAGCCACTTCTTCGTCATGGAGCACGACGGCATCATCATCGGTTGCGCGGCGCTCTACCCTTTCCCCGATGACCGCAAGGCCGAACTCGCCTGCATGGCGGTGCATCGCTCGTTCCGGCGCGGCGGGCGCGGCGACCGCCTGCTGAAATACAGTGAGGAGCAGGCCAAGGAGCGTGGCATCGAATCGCTGTTCGTGCTCACCACGCGCACCGAGCACTGGTTCCTCGAACGCGGCTTCGTCGAGACCGACATCTCGGCATTACCGCCGGCCAAGCAGCAACTCTATAACTATCAGCGGCGCTCCAAGGTCTTCGTCAAGAAAATCTGAGGCGGCTTCTCCCTGCCCCCTTGAAATCCATCGTCGTCTCCCCATTTTGGTGACAGGAGCAAGACTCCACCCGATTTACCGAATTGAAAGGAGACGATGATGGCCAATATTTCCCGTATCGATCCGTTCGGCGTGAGCGGATTCGACCCATTCGAAGATGTATTCAAGGGCTTTTTCCGCCCGGTCGCGATGGAACGCAGCGACGCGCCCCAACTCAAGGTGGACGTGCAGGAAGACGAACACCGTTACACCGTGCATGCCGAGATCCCCGGCGTGAAGAAGGAAGACATCAATGTCACCATCGACGGCAACCACATCGCCATCAGCGCTGAGGTCCGCCGCGAGAAGGAAGTGAAGGACGGCGCCCGCATGCTGCGCAGCGAACGCCATTACGGCAAGGTAGCGCGCAGCTTCGTGCTGGAGAGCGAAGTCGACGAAGCCAAGGCCGACGCCAGCTACAAGGACGGTGTGCTGGAACTGACGCTGCCGAAGAAATCGGTGACCGCAGCCAAGCGCCTCACCGTCAACTGATCCTCAACGATTGTGTTTCTCCTCGACTCGCGGCCTTCGGGCCGCATTTTTTTGCCTGGCGCCCGCCGCACACCACCATCTGTCGACATCGCAACCTCAACTAGTACAAGCCGGAGACCACGCCGTCATCGTCGATATCGATGCGATTGGCGCAAGGCTCCTTGGGCAAGCCCGGCATGGTCATGATGTCGTCGCAGATCATGACGATGAACTCCGCTCCTGCGCATAGCCGTACCGCGCGCACGTTGATGATATGGCCCTTGGCGGCGCCTCGCGCCATGGCGTCCGTGGAGAACGAATACTGGGTCTTGGCGACACAGATCGGGTAATGCCCGTAGCCTTCTGCCTGTAATTGCTCGATCTGCACCAGCAGGCGGCGCGGCGCAAAGATGTCGGCCGCTGCATAGACCTTGGTGGCGACCTTGCGCATCTTCTCCCACAGATTATCCGTATCGTCGTAAACGAACGTCATCTGACTGTGGCCACCCTCGACCAGACGCACGACTTCACGCGCCAGATCTTCCGCGCCGGCCCCTCCCCTTGCCCAGTGCTCCGCCAGCACGACATGTACGCCTTGCTTCGCCAGGTGTTCGCGCACCAGCGTCAGCTCGGCATCGGTATCGTTGCTGAAGCGGTTGAGGGCGACCACGCAAGCAAGACCGTAATGCTGCGTGACGTTCTCGACATGCTTGTGCAGGTTGTCCAGCCCGCGCTCCAGCGCCAATAAGTCTTCCCTGCCGAGATCGGCCACCTCGACACCGCCGTGGTACTTGAGCGCGCGAATGGTGGCGACCACCACGCAAGCCGCTGGCTTCAGGCCGGACTTGCGGCATTTGATGTCGATGAATTTCTCCGCGCCGAGATCGGCACCGAAACCGGCCTCGGTGACCACATAATCGCCGAGCTTGAGGCCGAGCTTGGTGGCGATCACCGAGTTGCAGCCATGCGCGATATTGGCGAACGGGCCGCCATGGATGAATGCCGGCGTGTGTTCCAGTGTCTGCACCAGATTCGGCTTGATGGCGTCCTTCAGCAGCACGGCCATGGCGCCGTGCGCCTTGAGGTCACGCGCCGTGACCGCTTCGCCGAGGTAACTGTAGCCGATGACGATATTGCCCAATCTCTGTTTCAGGTCCTTGAGCGATTCGGCCAGGCAGAAGATCGCCATGACCTCGGAAGCGACGACGATATCGAAACCGTCTTCTCGCGTCTGGCCGTTGACCTTGCCGCCCAGGCCGACGACGATCTGGCGCAGGGCGCGGTCGTTCATGTCCATGACGCGCTTCCAGGTCACCTGGCGCGGGTCGATGCCAAGCGCGTTGCCCTGGTGGATATGATTGTCGATGAGTGCGGACAAGAGGTTGTGCGCCAGCGCGATGGCCGCGAAATCGCCTGTGAAGTGCAGGTTGATGTCCTCCATGGGCACCACCTGCGCATGCCCGCCCCCAGCCGCACCGCCTTTCATGCCGAACACCGGCCCCATGGAGGGTTCGCGCAGGCAGACGACCGCCTTCTTGCCGATGCGGTTCAGCGCGTCACCGAGACCTACGGTTGTGGTGGTCTTGCCCTCTCCAGCCGGCGTTGGGCTGATGGCGGTGACGAGGATGAGCTTGCCGTCACTGCGCTCGGCGAGCTGCGGATTGCGCCGGATATCGATCTTGGCCTTGTATTGCCCGTAATGCTCGACTGAATCTTCCGCCAAGCCGAGCGCGCTGGCGATCTCGCTGATCTTTTTGAGCTGGGCTTGTTGGGCGATCTCGATATCACTCGGCATGGACACCTCTCAAATTAAAACCGCGTCTGCATGATTGCCTACCTGACGGGCCGACCCTCACCACGCCTGCGCGCAGATGTGCGATTGCTGATGAAGCCGGCATCCTGACAGTCTGAAAGTTAGCATATTTGGACACGGCTTTAGGGGATTTTTCAATGTAAAATACTCGCAGTCATTCACTTGCCGAGAGAGTCAATGCTCACCGACACCAGCGCCGCCCAGAAAGCCAAGACCCTTGCCGAAGCCCTGCCTTACATCAAGCGCTTCTTCGACAAGACCATCGTCATCAAGTACGGCGGCAACGCCATGACCGACCCCAAGCTCAAGGAATGCTTCGCCAGCGATGTGGTGCTGCTCAAGCTGGTCGGCATGAATCCGGTGATCGTCCACGGTGGCGGCCCACAGATCAATGAATTGCTGGACAGGCTCGGCAAGAAGGGCGAGTTCATCCAGGGCATGCGCGTCACCGACGAGGAGACCATGGACATCGTCGAGATGGTGCTCGGCGGCCAGGTCAACAAGGAGATCGTGCACCTCATCAACCGCCACGGCGGCAAGGCCGTCGGCCTCACCGGGCAGGACGGTAACTTCATCCACGCCACCAAGTTGCTGATGGCGAACAAGGAGCTGCCGGGCGAATTCATCGACATCGGCCAGGTCGGCGACGTCACCGCCATCGATCCGACTCTGATCGAGTTCCTCGACACGGGCGATTTCATCCCGGTCATTGCCCCGATCGGCGTCGGTCCGGATGGTGAGACCTACAACATCAATGCCGACGTCGTCGCTGGCAAGCTGGCCGAGATCCTCGGCGCCGAGAAACTCGTCCTGCTCACCAACACGCCGGGCGTGCTGGATAAAGAAGGCACCTTGCTCACCGGCCTCACGCC
>CAMLMA010000091.1 GCA_946481065.1 uncultured Nitrosomonadales bacterium | reverse complement strand
GCCAAGATCAAGGCCAACATCATCAAGGAAGAAGGCCTGAAGGGCTTACAGATCAGCGTCGAGACTCACAAGGGCATCGTCCAGTTGAGCGGCTTCGTCGATAACCGGACGCAAATCGTCCGTGCCGAAGAGATCGCACAGTCTATCCAAGGCGTGAAGTCGGTACGCAATAGCCTCGTGGTCAAGGGTTGAACCAACGCTGAAACCGGCACGAGCATAAAAAAGCCGTCTCCTTGGAGACGGCTTTTTATTGGCTGGCCGCATGGTGCATCGGGCAGGATATGCGTTCACCCTGACGCCGATCTCCCGTACGTCACTGATTCACATAGATCAGCTTGTCAGTGGCGAAGCCGAGCTCCTTGGCCTTGGCCAGGAGTTGGGCCTTGATCGGATAAGGCAATTGGGGCGTCCGCGACAGGATCCAGAAGTAGGATTTGTCCGGTCCGCAGATCATGACGTAGTTGTAGTAGGGCTTGTCCAGTTCGATGATGTTGTAGCCGCCATAGAACGGCCCAAAGAATGAGACCTTCAGTTGGCCGACCGTGGGGTCGTCGACGAAATAGGCTTTGCCGACCGCTTCCTGCCATGCCTGCTTGGCCGGATCATAGCCACGATTGACGACTTTCAAGCCGCCATCGTCGCGCAGGCTGTAGGTGGCGGTGACCTTCTCCAGGCCGTGCTCGAAGTCATGGTCAAGTCGCGCGATCTCGTACCAGGTGCCGACATACTGGTCGACCTTGAAGTCGCGCACCGGCTTGATGTCTGCGGGGGTGTATTGGCAGGCCGCCAGCAAACAACAACAGGTCAGGCTCAGGTGCAACATGAGGCGTTTCATCATCACTCGCTTCCATCGAAAGGTGCTTCGTCAGACTGGCGGCAGCGGGCAGGGTTCCTGCAACAGCCATGTAAATACTTAACGTTTGTTTACAATTTAGCGTGTTGGAGAAATATTTCTTTTACAACCGGTACTTATAATGGCACCTAATTGTTCATCTCCCCTTAGACAATTAATGAGCTTGTCTCAAGCTACATTCCCCTGATAAAACCGCCTCCCGGCGGTTTTCTTTTTTCCGCAGTCCGAATCCCCGTCACGTACATCGAACGCCCGCGCGCGCATCTTGCATTTGCGCACGCGACAAGGCTTGAGAAGCTCCTGCGAGGGTTTTCAGCGGCCGCGATGACCGCGGTGGACCGGTTTGGGGGCGAACAGCGGCGACTGTGGCATGGCCTGATGGCGGGCTGCTTCAGACATCGGCTGTGCGTTCTTGGGCTGGTTATCCGATCGCGTCGCTGGCTGGCTGGCGGGACGTGAGTTGCCGCTGCCCTTGTTCGTGCCGTGCCCTGGCTTTCCCTGTCGCTGCCCGGCTTGTCCCTGGCCATTCTGGCCGGACGACGAACGCGCCTGATTGCGGCCGTCACGGCCACGTGGCTGCTGTCCCTGGCCTCTTGCCGGTTTGGGAGGGCGCGGTGCCTCGACAGTCTTTTCGCTAGGTACGAAGCCTTCTACCGTGACGCGTGGGATCTCGCGTTTGATCAGGCGTTCGATCGCTTTCAGCAACTTCACTTCTTCTTCATCGACGAGTGAGATGGCGGCGCCGGTGCTGCCTGCGCGGCCTGTCCGTCCGATCCGGTGGACGTAATCCTCCGGTACGTTGGGCAATTCGAAATTCACCACTTGCGGCAACTGGTCGATATCGAGTCCGCGTGCGGCGATATCCGTCGCCACCAGGACCTTGACACTACCGCTCTTGAAATCGGCCAGCGCCTTGGTACGCGCGCCCTGACTCTTGTTGCCGTGGATCGCTGCGGCCTCGATGCCGTCCTTGACCAGCTTTTCGGCGAGGCGATTGGCCCCGTGCTTGGTGCGCGTGAACACCAGTACCTGCTGCCAGTCATGCTGGCGGATCAGATGGCTCATCAGGTCGCGCTTGTGCGCTTGCGGCACCAGGTGCACGGTCTGCTCGACCAGCTCCGAAGCCGTGTTTCGGCGCGCCACTTCGACAAAGCCCGGATTATGCAGCAAGCCATCGGCCAACGCCTTGATCTCATCGGAGAATGTAGCCGAGAACAACAGGTTCTGGCGCTGCTTAGGCAGCAAGGCGAGGACACGTTTGATATCGCGGATGAAGCCCATGTCCAGCATGCGATCGGCTTCGTCCAGCACGAGGATCTCGATGCGGGAGAGGTCGATGGTCTTCTGGCCGACATGGTCGAGCAGACGGCCGGGCGTCGCCACCAGGATATCCAGCGGTTTCTTCAGGCGAGCGATCTGCGGATTGATATTGACGCCGCCGAACATGACCATGGATTTCAGCGGCAGGTATTTGCCGTAAGTTTTCACCGATTCCTCGACCTGGGCCGCGAGTTCGCGCGTCGGCGTCAGGATCAGGCAGCGTGGCTGGCCGGCTTGCATCTGCGCGGGCTTTGCCTGCAAGAGGTGCAACAGCGGTAGCGTGAAACCGGCGGTCTTGCCGGTACCGGTCTGCGCGCCGGCAAGCAAGTCGCCGCCGCTCAATACCTGCGGAATGGCCTTGGCCTGGATCGGTGTCGGCGTGGTGTAGCCGGCATCGGCGATCGCACGCAAGATGGGTTGAGCCAGCCCGAGTTCGTTGAAGGACAGGCTGGGGGTGTTTGTTTCAGATGACAAGTTAAACTCCTGCGACGGCCTTTTGTTCATGGAACAAAACCAATCGAGGCAGACGAATAAGGGATCGAGTAGATCGGAGTAGGGAATAGACCGCTATGCTGATTGGTGTTACATAGGGAAGCTGCATTATACGCAGTTTCACCCGCAAGGTAAGGCGAGAGTTGGTTTTATTGTATGTAAATCATTAGAATGCATCACATCCGCAATCAGGCAGCCTGCAGGAGGCGCAATGACCGGACGCATCGAACACAAGCTGCTCAACCGCCCTTTGGGGAGCTACCAGTCCTCGACCATGATCTGGTTCACGGCCTTTCTGTTGCTGGGATTGCTGGGCGTACTGTTCATGATGGACATGCATTACCAGCATGATAAAAGGACGGAGCGCGAGCGGGAGAAGCTGACGACCCAGGTGAATATCGTATCCGCCAACGTCAGCGCGCAGATGACGGCTGCCGGGAATGCGATGGAGCAGCTCAGCCGTGGCGTGGATTTTACGGCCAAGGGCGATCCCGCGGTCAACCGCGAATTGACGGTCCTGCTATCGGCGATGCCCGCCATTCATGCGATGGGAATCATGGATGCCGACGGCACTTTGCGCTTTTCCAGTCGTTCGCAAGACGTTGGCCAGAATTTCGCCCAGCGCACGTATTTCCGGGCGATCAAATCCGATCCGCATCCGGACCGTCTATACGTCTCCGAGCCTTACGCTACCGCCTCGGGGCTTCGCGTGATTGCGATCGGCAGGCCGATCCTCGGGCCGGACAAACGCTTCCAGGGACTTGTGGTCGCCAGCCTGGATCCCGCTTACTTCAAGGCGATGATGAAGGCGGTGCTCTACGCACCCGATATGTGGGCCTCCATCACCCACGGCAGCGGACAGATATTCGTCATGACACCTGGCAATACGGAGGCGCTAGATAGTGGCCTTGCCAATGCGGAGACCATGTTCAGCCAGCATGTCGCCAGCAAAGAGCCCCAGGTCAGCGTGTTGACGGGTTACTCCTTCACCAGCAAGCAGCAAAGCATGATGGCCCTCAAGACCATCAATCCACCTTCGCTGGTGATGGAGCATCCTTTGGTCGTCGCCGTCAGCCGCAATCTCGAGGATATCTATGCCCCCTGGCAGGACGAGTTGCAGATCAAGCTGGGGCTCTATCTCATGCTGGTGGTCATTGCCATCTGCGGTATCCGCAATTACCAGAGCAGGCATATGCAGTACGAACAAATGGTGAAAGAGACCAAAGCCGCCTTGCAGGTCAGCGAGGACAACTATCGCGTGATTGTCGAGAACACCAGTGAGCTCATCATCAAAGTCGATCCGGAAGGCTTCTATACCTATGTGAACCCTGCTTTCTGCGCCTTGTACGACGCCACTGCGGAGCAGTTGATCGGCCGGCATTATGCGCAGGACGTGTTTCATGAAGACCTGCCCCTAGTCACGGAATTCTTCGAGAGGCTCATGCAGCCTCCTTACGAGGTGAATTTCGTCCACCGCGAGAACACGGCGCATGGGGTGCGCTTCCTTGAATGGCGGGGGCGTGTCATCCATGACGAGGCGGGAAACATCAAGGAACTGGTCGGCGTCGCCCGCGACGTCACCGAGCGTATGGAGTCGATGGGACGCCTGCAGCAACAAGCGCAGACGGATTACCTGACCAGCCTCGCCAACCGCCGACATTTCATGGAACAGGGCCAGATCGAACTGGAACGCGCCAAGCGCTACGACAAGCCGTTGTCGATCTTCATGATCGATATCGATTACTTCAAGAAGATCAACGATACCTATGGGCACAAGTTCGGTGACTATGTCCTGCAGACCTTGGCGGCCAAGCTGCGCGAGACCCTGCGACTGATCGACCTCATCGGACGGATCGGGGGAGAGGAGTTCGCCGTCCTGTTGCCGGAGACCGGGCTACGGGAAGCGGCCGAGGTGGCCGAGCGCTTGCGTGATAGCGTGGCGCGCACCAATGTGCCACGTGAAGAGGGCATGCCGATCAATTTCACCATCTCGATCGGGGTATCTAGCCTGAAGGATAAAGGCACCACCCTTGATGTCCTGCTGAGCCAGGCGGATGCCGCGATGTATCAGGCCAAGCAGTCAGGGCGCAACAAGGTCACCATCGCGACCTGAGCGTCTTGTCAGGCTGGCAGCTTCTCGCCTCTGAGGTTTTCCATATCCGTTTCATCGAGCCAGCGCCATTCGCCCGGCGCGAGGTCCGCCGGCAACTCCAGCGCGCCGATCCGGATACGCTTGAGGGCTTCCACACGGTTGCCGACCGCCGCCAGCATGCGCTTCACCTGATGGTATTTGCCCTCGGCCAGCGTCAGGTGGATGACGTGATCCGAGACCTGCGAGCAGGCCAATGCGGCGATGGTCTCCGATTCGTCCACCAGCAATACACCCTGCAGCAAAGCCTGCACCTGTTTGTCATCGACCGCATGCTTGGCAGTGACTTCATAGATTTTGGGCACTTTCCACTTGGGGGAGCTCATGCGATGGATGAACTGGCCGTCATCCGACAACAGGATCAGGCCCGTGGTGTCCTCATCCAGCCGGCCGATGCACTGCACGCCGCGCTCGACCAGCGGCGCCGGCAGCAAGCGATAGATGCTGGGATGGTGCAGGGTCTTGTGCGAACACTCGTAATGCGCCGGCTTGTGCAGCATGAGGTAGGCCTGCTCGCGATATTGCCAGGCGACCCCTTCGACCGTGAATTGCAGGTCGGTGGTGTCGAAATCAGCGCTTGGATCGTCGCAGGGCGCGCCATTGACGGTTACCTGGTCGTTGAGGACAAGGATACGGCAGAGCTTGCGGGAGCCGAAACCCTGGCGATGGAGGATACGTTCGAGTTGCATGCCGCCATTGTAAACGAGCCCGGCCGGCTGATGTCGCATGCCGGGCGCTGCGAGGGGATGTCAGGCCGCAGGCTGGCCGAGGAAGCTCATGAACTGTTCGCTCGGCAGGGGCCGCGAGAACAGGTAACCCTGGCCATAGTCACAGCCGGCCTCAGTCAGCAATGCGCACTGCTCGGCGGTTTCGACACCCTCGGCGATGACGCGCATGCCGAGCTTGTGCGCCATGACGATGATCGCCTCGCATAGTGCGAGGTCGCTGGAATCAGGCGCAAGGTTGCGGGTGAAGGATTGGTCGATCTTGATGTAGTCGATGCTGAAATTCTTGATGTAGGCCAGCGACGAATAGCCGGTGCCGAAATCGTCGATCGCGATCTCGATGCCAGCATCGTTGAGCTGATGCAACTGTGTCTGGGTCGTTTCGCTCGGGTCGAGCAGCAGGCCTTCGGTGATCTCGACGACCAGCGCGTTGCCCGGCAGGCCGAGGCGCGCGATATGCTCGAACCAGTGGGAATGCACGTCCTGCTCGGCGCGGAACTGCACTGCCGATTTATTGATGCTGATCTGGAAATCCGGCTGCTGCGCACGGATACGCGCTACTTCCGCAACGGCGTTCTCGAACACCCAATCGCCGATCTCGACGATGAGGCCAGTCTCTTCTGCGATGGGGATGAATTCTGCCGGGCTCACCATGCCGCGATGCGGGTGGTGCCAGCGCAACAGCGCTTCGGCCTTGTGTACCTTGCCGTCCCTGAGGTCGACGATGGGCTGGTAATGCAGTTCGAGCTGTTTGCCCGGGATCGCCTGCCGCAAGTCGTTGGTCAGCCGCAGGCGCTTCTCCGCCGCCTCCTGCATGGAGATGGTGAAATAGCTGGCACGGTTGCGGCCCAGGCTCTTGGCGGCATACATCGCGCGGTCTGCATTCTTCATCAATTCATCGATACCCATCGCGTCCTGCGGGTAGAGCGTGATGCCGATGCTGGCCGTGACATAGGTCTTTTCGCTACCGAGCTGGTAGGGCTGCGATAGCTGGAACAGGATATCGGAAGCGACGCGCTCGATGACGCCGGGATCGTCCAGCGCGCTCAGGATGACGGTGAACTCGTCGCCGCCCAGGCGCGCGATGATGTCGGTCTCGCGTACGCAACGGCGCAGGCGTTTCGCCGTCTCTTTCAGCAGCACGTCGCCCATGTCATGGCCAAGGCTGTCGTTGATCTCCTTGAAGCGGTCGAGGTCCATGAACATCATCGCCAGGGGCAGGCCGGTACGGCTCGATTTCTTCAGCTCCAGCTGCAGCCGGTCGTAGAACATGCGCCGGTTGGGCAGGCCGGTGAGGGCGTCGAAGTTGGCTTCCTGCCAAACCAGCTCCTCGGATTCCTTGAGCTTGGAGATGTCCGAGAAGATGGCGACGCGGCGATGCAGCGAGCTGTCCGCATTGAGGCTGGAGTTGATGGTCAGCCACTCGGCGAAGACCTCGCCGTTCTTGCGCTGGCCCCGCAACTCGCCCTGCCATTGGCCGGTGGCGTCGAGTTGCCGCTGCATCTCCT
>CAMLMA010000090.1 GCA_946481065.1 uncultured Nitrosomonadales bacterium | reverse complement strand
TCATCATCCTCGACGAGGCGCAGAACACGACGCCGGAACAGATGAAGATGTTCCTCACCCGGATCGGTTTCGGCACCAAGGCCGTGATCACCGGCGACGTCACGCAGATCGACCTCGCCCGCGGCCAGAAGAGCGGCCTGGTCGAAGCCCAGAAGATATTGAAGGAGGTGCGTGGTATCGCGTTCACCAAGTTCCTGTCCGATGACGTCGTGCGCCATCCGCTCGTGCAGAAGATCATCAACGCCTACGAGCAATACCAGGAAGCACAGGAACAGTCGCGCAAGCCGGAAGCCTCGTGATGCCAACGCTCAACTACCAGGTGCAATACGCCACCGACGACCCGCAACTGCCCACTGCCGCGCAATTCGCCAAATGGGCGCGCAAGGCCCTGCGGGTGGACACCGACGTCACCCTGCGCATCGTCGGCGAAAACGAAGGCCGCGCCCTCAATCACGACTATCGTGGCAAGGATTACGCGACCAATGTACTCACCTTCCCCTTGCTTGATGAACCGGTGCTGATGGGTGATATCGTGCTGTGCGCGCCGGTGATCGCTGCCGAAGCCCAGGCCCAGGGGAAACCGCTGCATGCGCATTACGCGCATCTCACCGTGCATGGCATCCTGCACCTGCATGGCTACGACCATGAAACCGAAGCCGAAGCCGAACTGATGGAATCGCTGGAGACAGCGATCGTCACACAACTGGGATACCCTGACCCCTACCTGAGCGAAAAGGAAGCTGCCTGATATGGCCGAAAACGAGAAACCGCGCTGGCTGGAGCGTCTGAGCACCCTGCTGCTACGCGAGCCGGAAGACCGCGAACAACTGGTCGAGCTGTTGCATGCGGCCTACCAGAACAGCCTGCTCGACGCCGATGCCTTGTCGATGATCGAAGGTGTGCTGCAAGTCTCGGAGATCCAGGTCCGCGACATCATGATCCCGCGCTCGCAGATGGATGTCATCGACATCACCGACCCGCCGGAGAAGTTCATCCCCTACGTCATCGAGACCGCCCACTCGCGCTTTCCCGTGATCGAGGAGAACAAGGACGACATCATCGGCATCCTGCTGGCCAAGGACCTCTTGCGCTATTACGCCGGGGAAGACTTCAACGTGCGCGACATGCTGCGCCCAGTGGTCTTCATCCCTGAAGCCAAGCGCCTCAACGTGCTGCTCAAGGAGTTCCGCAGCAATCGCAACCATATCGCCATCGTCGTCGACGAATATGGCGGCGTCGCCGGCATGGTCACCATCGAGGACGTGCTCGAACAGATCGTCGGCGACATCGAGGACGAATACGATTTCGACGAGACCGAGGACAACATCATCCGCGATAGCCAGGGGCGCTACCGCGTCAAGGCGCTGACCGAGATCGTCGATTTCAACGAGGCACTGGGTACCGATTTCAGCGACGAGGAGTTCTCCACCATCGGCGGCCTCGTCGTCAGCAAGTTCGGCCATCTGCCGAAGCGCGGCGAACACATCAGTTTCGACAACCTGCACTTCACCGTATTACGGGCGGATAGTCGTCGCCTGCATTCGCTGATCATCGAAAAACTGCCGGACCCCAGCGCCATCGATACCGTCGACGCCTGAATCGCGGGCGACCTGCGCGAACGTGGGAACTAATTTTGCCGCAAGTCCCTCATATCGTTTGATATTCAATCCCCTTTATCCGACGGAGTGCTGGTCATGAGGAATACCCTAGTAGCGTTGTTGTTCGCCTTTTCCGGCACTGCGTTTGCCGGCGAGCCGCCTGTGCAGAATCCGGCCGAGATCAGCGAGATCCCGACCACTGAGAAAGAGTTCGTCGCCGTCATCAACAGCGTCGACAAGAACAAGATCATCGAGCAGTTCGGTGAGCCCAGCAAAAAGGATGACGTCACCCATTTCAAGAGCGGCAAGGTCATCGCTTCCATCTGGCATTACCATTTCATCAACACCGATGAGAACGGTACCTATTACGAGACCACCGAACTCGATTTCGTCGACGACAAGGTCGTCATGGTGGTGTTCATGAACAACAACGGCGAAGACCCCAACGCCGATGCCGGCAAGGCGATCGAGGTGCCGGTCAAGCCCGAGCTTTGATCGGCACTACAACGATCGACACTGCAACGATCGAACCCATAACGAAAAAGGGCGCCTAGCGCCCTTTTTTATCGTCCGGCGTTTCTGCCGGCCAGAACAGCGATCATTTCTTCAAAGCGTCGCGGATCTCGCGTAACAGCAGAACGTCTTCCGGCGTCGCCGCTGGCGGAGGAGAAGGCTCTTCGGTCTTCAGGCGGTTGATGGTACGGATGAGCAGGAACACGGCGAAAGCCACGATGGTGAAACTGACGATGGCGTTGACGAACAGGCCGTAGTTCAGTGTCACCGCGCCGGCCGCCTTGGCTGCCGCGACCGAAGCATACGGCGCGGCGGTGGCGCCTTCCTTCAACACGAGGAACAGGTTGCTGAAATCGACATTGCCCAGCAGCAAGCCGATCGGCGGCATGATCACGTCATCCACCAGCGATTTGACGATGGCGCCGAAAGCGGCACCGATGATGATACCGACGGCCATGTCGACGACATTACCGCGCATGGCGAAGGCTTTGAATTCTTTAAACATGATGTTCTCTCCCGGTGGTGAATTGGTGGCTAGCCGCTATAATGCTGAGCAACCTCGAATCAAGTCAACCTTCAGGATCGCCCTTGCCCAAGTTTCCCACCGGTGAATCGGCCCGGATGACCACGGCGCTTTTGCTCGGCGCCCTTGCCGTCACCGGTTTCGCACCCTTCTATTTCTACCCCTCGACCATCGCCGCACTGGCTGGCTTGTGCTATCTGTGGCAGCAGGCGCCGACCGCCAGGGCAGCGGTCTGGCTTGGACTCAGCTTCGGCCTGGGGTTGTTCGGGGCCGGCATCTACTGGATCTACATCAGCCTGCATATCTTCGGCGGCATGCCCCCGCTCGGCGCCGCCTTCGCCACCTTTTGCCTGTGCCTGTTCATGGCCTTGTTCCCGGCGGCCGTCGGCTGGCTGGCCAAACGCTCCGGCATGCTGCTGATCGCCACACCCTTGCTGTGGGCGCTCTCGGAATGGGTGCGCAGCTGGATATTCACCGGCTTTCCCTGGCTCACCGTCGGCTACACGCAAGTGCCGTATGGCCCGTTCGCAGGCTTCGCGCCAGTGGTCGGTGTCTATGGCGTGTCACTGGTCACCGTGCTCTTCGCCGCCCTGATCGCTGCACTAGCGATTCAATGGCCACACAAACCCCTGCGGCGCAGCCTGGTCTTGAGCCTGATCCTGCTGTGGGTCAGCGGCAGCCTGTTGAAGCATGTCGAATGGAGCCAGCCGACAGGTGCGCCGATCTCGATCGCGCTACTGCAAGGCAACATCACGCAAGACCTCAAATGGCAGGAAGATGAACTGCAGCGCACCATGGATAAATACCTGGCCATGGTGGAAGACACCCAGGCCAAGCTGGTGATCCTGCCGGAGACCGCGCTACCCGTACTGGCCCAGGATATCCCCGGCGATTACCTGCTGGCGCTGCAACAGCGCGCCAAGGCGAACCAGGGCGACCTTCTGCTAGGCGCGGTCGAGTTCGAGCACGGCCACTTCTACAACAGCATGCTCAGCCTTGGCGTCTCGCCGATGCAGGCCTACCGCAAATCGCACCTGGTGCCGTTCGGCGAATTCATCCCGCTCAAGCGCGTATTCGGCTGGATCTATCGCGACTGGCTCAATATCCCGCTGACCGATCTTTCCCGTGGCGGCTTCGACCAGAAACCGCTGACGCTAGCCGGCCAAAAAGTGGCCCTCAACATCTGCTACGAGGATGTCTTCGGCGAGGAGATCATCCGCCAGCTGCCGCAAGCCACGTTACTGGTGAACACCAGCAATGACGCCTGGTATGGCGAATCGCTGGCGGCCTACCAGCACATGCAGATGTCGCAGACGCGTGCGCTGGAAACCGGCCGCATGATGCTGCGCGCCACCAACACCGGCGCCACCGCCATCATCGACCGTCACGGCGAGGTCCTCGCCCATGCGCCGCATTTCAGCACCCAGACCCTCGAAGGCGAAGCGCAAGGCTATACCGGCAGTACGCCTTATGTAAGACTCGGCAACTGGCCGTTCATCCTTTTCTCGCTGGCCATGCTCGCCCTTTTGTGGGGTCGCAAAAAGAAGTAAAATCAAGCCCTTTCGCCACATCACCATAAAGCGCCACGACAAAAATGGCTTTGACCTTCCAACAGATCATCCTCACCTTGCAAACCTACTGGGACAAGCAGGGTTGTGCCCTACTCCAGCCTTATGACATGGAAGTCGGTGCCGGCACTTCGCACACCGCCACCTTCCTGCGCTCCCTCGGCCCGGAACCCTGGAAAGCCGCTTACGTGCAGCCCAGCCGCCGCCCGAAGGATGGCCGCTACGGCGAGAACCCGAACCGTTTGCAGCATTATTACCAGTACCAGGTGGTGCTGAAGCCCGCGCCGGAGAACATCCTCGAGCTGTATCTCGGCTCGCTCGAAGCGCTGGGCTTCGACCTCAAGAAGAATGACATCCGCTTCGTCGAAGACGACTGGGAGAACCCGACCCTGGGCGCATGGGGCCTGGGCTGGGAAGTCTGGCTCAACGGCATGGAAGTCACGCAGTTCACCTACTTCCAGCAGGTCGGCGGCATCGACTGCCGCCCGATCACGGGTGAGATCACCTATGGTCTGGAACGCCTCGCCATGTACCTGCAAGGCGTGGAGAACGTCTACGACCTGACCTGGACCGTCGATGCCTCCGGCAAGCGCCTGAGCTACGGCGACGTCTACCTGCAGAACGAGAAAGAACAATCCGCCTACAACTTCGAGCACAGCAATGTCGAGTTCCTGCTCACCGCGTTCGGCGCACATGAGAAAACGGCGCAGGACCTGATGGCCGCACAACTCGCCTTGCCGGCCTACGAACAGGTATTGAAAGCGGCCCACACCTTCAACCTGCTCGACGCGCGTGGCGCCATCTCGGTCACCGAACGTGCAGGCTATATCGGCCGCATCCGCAACCTCGCGCGTAGCGTGGCGCAAAGCTACCTCGACAGCCGCGCGCGCCTCGGTTTCCCGATGGCACCCAAGGCATGGGCGGACGAAGTCCTGGCGAAACTGGAAAAAGAAAAGAAAGCAGCATGAGCAGCAATAACTTACTCGTAGAACTGTTCGTCGAAGAACTACCGCCGAAAGCCCTGAAGAAGCTGGGCGAGGCCTTTGCCGACACTTTGGCTGCCAGCCTCAAGAGCCAAGGTCTCGCCGCAGAAAACAGTATCGTCACCAACTATGCGTCCCCGCGCCGCCTGGCTGCGCATGTCACGCAAGTCGCCGGTCGCGCCGCCGACAAACCGGTCTCACAAAAACTGATGCCGGTCGCCGTGGGCCTGGACGCTGAAGGCAAGGCGACACCAGCGCTACTGAAGAAACTCGCCGCGCTCGGCGCGGATGAAAGCGCCGTCGCTACGCTCAAGCGCGAGAACGACGGCAAGGCCGACATCCTGTTCCTCGATGCCATGATCCAGGGCGCGACGCTACAGGAAGGCTTGCAGAAAGCGCTGGACGAAGCCCTGGCCAAGCTGCCGATCCCCAAGGTCATGACTTACCAGTTAGCCGATGGGTGGAGCAACGTCAACTTCGTGCGCCCGGCCCATGGCCTGGTCGCCCTGCACGGCAGCGATATCGTCGCAATCGAAACCCTGGGCCTGAAGGCCGGCAAAACGACACAAGGCCATCGCTTCGAGGCGAAGCACCCAATCGTCACCCTCAAGGATGCCGACAGCTATGGCGCACAGCTGAAGGACGAAGGCGCCGTCATCGCCAGCTTCGCCGAGCGCCGCGCCGAGATCGTGCGCCAGCTCTCCGCTGCGGCCGCAAAGGAGAACCTCAAGCCGATCGACGATGACGCCCTGCTCGATGAAGTCACCGCGCTGGTCGAACGGCCCAATGTATTGCTCGGCCAGTTCGAGCAGGAATTCCTCGAAGTGCCGCAGGAATGCCTGATCCTGACCATGAAGGCCAACCAGAAATACTTCCCGCTGCTCGACAGCAAGGGCAAGCTCACCAACAAATTCCTCATCGTCAGCAACATCGCACCGGCCGACGCTAGTGCCGTCATCGGCGGCAACGAGCGCGTGGTCCGCCCACGGCTGGCAGACGCCAAGTTCTTCTTCGACCAGGACCGCAAGAAGTCACTGGCATCGCGCGTGCCGGGCCTGGCGAAAGTGGTCTACCACAACAAGCTCGGCACCCAGGGCGAGCGCACCGAACGCGTACGCAAGATCGCAGGCTGGGTCGCGCAGAAGCTCGGCGCCGACCCCAAGCTGGCCGACCGCGCAGCCGAGCTGGCCAAGGCTGACTTGCTGACCGACATGGTCGGCGAGTTCCCGGAACTGCAAGGCATCATGGGCGGCTACTATGCCCGCCACGATGGCGAGAACGAACTGGTCGCCGCTGCCATCGCCGATCAATATGTCGTGAAGCGCGACGATGAAGAAAGCGCGTCCAACCTGGTCTCCGAATCCCTGCTCATCGCCGACCGCGTCGAGACCCTGGTCGGTATCTGGGCGATCGGCCTCAAGCCCACGGGCGAGAAGGATCCATTCGCCTTGCGCCGCCATGCGCTCGGCGTCATCCGCTCCTTCGAGCTATGCCATGCGGCCGCACGTATCGGCAAACAAGCCTTCGCGCTGAAGCTTTCCGAGTTGCTGGCCTATGCCGCAAGCACCTTCGATAGCGTCAAGATCGAGGCCGAGATACTGGCCGAGATCCATAGTTTCATCTATGAACGCTATCGCAACCAGCTGGCTGGCGATTACAAACCGCAGACGCTGGATGCCGTGATCAGCCTCAATCCGGAGCTACATGAAGTGATCATTCGTTCAGAAGCGGTCAAGGCCTTCCAGCAGCTGACCGAATCGGAGAGTCTCGCCGCAGCCAATAAGCGGGTCGGCAACATCCTGAAGAAAGCCGACGAGACCGTTGCGCTGACTGTGGTCGATCACTTGCTCAAGGAACCAGCCGAAGCCGCATTGGCACAGGCCCTGTCCAAAGTGAAACCGCAGGCGGACCATGCCTTTGAGGCTGGCGACTATGCGGGTTCGCTGAAATCCCTCGCCGTGCTTAAAGCGCCGGTGGACGATTTCTTCGACAACGTCATGGTCAACGCCGAAGACCCGGCCTTGCGCGCCAATCGCCTGGCCCTGCTCTCCCAGCTACATGCCGCGATGAATCGCGTGGCTGACTTATCCAAGTTAGCCGC
>CAMLMA010000089.1 GCA_946481065.1 uncultured Nitrosomonadales bacterium | reverse complement strand
CGTCTTGCTCGTCCTGACGTGCTTTCTTCAAATCGTGACCCCATGCATCGATAGCCGCTTATGCATAGCCCTTTGGGGAAGACCGGGATAATGCCAGCCTACGCCGTATCGGACCTTATTTGAATCATTAAGTTGGGGGGAAGGGATCAGTGTTTCGATCCTGCTCGCGCAGGAACCAAAAGGCCCAGGCCCGGTCATGCACATGTGGCCCAAAATGATATGTATTATATATCGTAATAATATGTATTATTAATTTTACCAATACAAAGAATCGCTCTAGAATGACGTTCTTTCTTTCATCAACCCTGACACTACTTCAAAGGAGCTAAGTATGAGCAATCTGATCAATACCCAAGTGCAACCGTTCAAGGCCAATGCATTCCACAACGGCAAGTTCGTCGAAGTCAGCGATGCCGACCTGAAGGGCAAGTGGTCTGTCGTCATCTTCATGCCGGCTGCCTTCACCTTCAACTGCCCGACCGAAGTCGAAGACGCGGCTGACAACTACGCCGAGTTCCAGAAGGTCGGCGCCGAAGTCTACATCGTCACCACCGACACCCATTTCGCGCACAAGGTCTGGCATGAGACGTCCCCTGCCGTGGGCAAGGCCAAGTTCCCGCTGATCGGCGACCCGACCCACCAGCTGACCCGCGCTTTCGGCGTACACATCGACGAAGAAGGCCTGGCACTGCGCGGCACTTTCGTCATCAATCCGGAAGGCGTGATCAAGACCCAGGAGATCCACGACAACGCCATCGCGCGTGACGTCAAGGAGACCCTGCGCAAGCTGAAGGCCGCGCAATACGTGGCCAACAATCCAGGCCAGGTCTGCCCGGCCAAGTGGAACGAAGGCGCAGCGACCCTGACCCCGTCCCTGGACCTGGTCGGCAAGATCTAAGTAACAAGCATCAAGCAATAGACGCCCGGGCATCTCGCCCGGGCAGTACTACCCAGACATTTTAAGGAACCTCATCATGTTGGACGCCAATATCAAGAATCAGCTGCAGGCTTATCTGGAAAAAGTGACCCTGCCGATCGAGATCGTCGCCAATCTGGACGACAGCGATAAATCGCGCGAAATGCTGGAGATGCTCCAGGATATCGCCGGGCTGTCTGCGAAGATCACGCTCGAACAGCGTCATGACAAGGATGAGCGTGCCCCTTCGTTCTCATTGAACCGCCCCGGGGAAAACATCGGCCTGCGTTTCGCCGGCATCCCCATGGGCCATGAATTCACATCACTGGTGCTGGCACTGCTGCAGGTCGGCGGCCACCCACCGAAAGTCGAGCCCGAGGTCATCGAGCAGGTGAAACATCTCGAAGGCACCTTCCATTTCGAGACCTTCGTTTCGCTCACCTGCCATAACTGCCCGGAAGTCGTGCAGGCCCTGAACCTGATGGCCGTGCTCAACCCGAACATCACCCACGTGATGATCGACGGCGGCCTGTACCAGCAGGAAGTGGAAGCGCGCCAGATCATGGCGGTGCCGACCATCTACCTCAACGGCCAGGAGTTCGGCGCCGGCCGCATGGAGCTGGGCGAGATCCTCGCCAAGATCGACACCGGTGCCGCCAAGCGCGATGCCGAGAAGCTCTCGACCAAGGCGCCTTATGACGTATTGATCATCGGTGGCGGCCCGGCTGGCGCTTCTGCCGCAGTGTATGCCGCCCGCAAGGGTATCCGTACCGGTATCGTCGCCGACCGTTTCGGCGGCCAGGTGATGGATACGCTCGGCATCGAGAACTTCATCTCGGTGAAAGCGACCGAAGGCCCCAAGCTGGTGATGGCGCTGGAAGAGCACGTCAAGAGCTACGAGGTCGACATCATGAACCTGCAGCGTGCGCAGGCGCTGGCCAAGCACGGCAACAGCGACTATCTCGAACTCAAGCTCGAGAATGGCGCCACGCTGAAGAGCAAATCGGTCATCATCGCCACCGGCGCACGCTGGCGCGAGATGAACGTGCCGGGCGAGAAGGAATACCGCGGCAAGGGAGTCGCCTACTGTCCGCACTGTGACGGCCCGCTGTTCAAGGGCAAGAATGTCGCCGTGATCGGCGGCGGCAACTCCGGTGTCGAAGCGGCGATCGACCTCGCCGGCATCGTCGGCCATGTCACGCTCATCGAGTACGATACCAAGCTCAAGGCCGATGCCGTGTTGCAGAACAAGCTGTTCACGTTACCGAACGTGACGGTCGTCATCAACGCGCAGACCACCGAGATCACGGGCGACGGTCAAAAGGCGAACGGCCTCCTCTACAAGGATCGCGCAACCGGTAACGAACATCGCCTGGCGGTCGAAGGGATCTTCGTACAGATCGGCTTATTGCCGAACACCGACTGGCTGAAAGGTACCGTCGATCTCAGCAAGTATGGCGAGATCAAGGTCGATGCCCATGGGCAGACTTCGTTGCCGGGCGTGTTCGCCGCGGGTGACGTGACGACCGTGCCTTACAAGCAGATCATCATCGCCATGGGCGAGGGGTCCAAGGCCGCGCTCGGCGCCTTCGATTACCTGATCCGGCAGGATTGAGCGGCAGCATACTGATCTGCGAGTCGTACCATGAAAAAGCCAGCGCAAGCTGGCTTTTTCTTTGTCCTCCGGATTGATGCAAGGCAAAAACCCGTCACGGGCCAGCGTGTTATATTCAAATTTTCAACTGCACGGTATCCCCTATGGCACGCGCCTCACGATTGGCCGCCGACGGCCAGATCCAGCCACCGCCGGCGCCCTGCATGCCTTTCCTGCGCCTCGGCTTCCGGCCGTTCTATCTTTTGGCCGCAGCTTTTGCGGCGCTGGCGATCCCGCTCTGGCTGGGCCGCTATCTGGGCTGGATCCCCACGCCCACGAACGTCGATCTCTACTGGCACGGACACGAGATGGTGTTCGGCTTCGCGATGGCCGTCATCGTCGGCTTCCTCTACACCGCAGGGCGAAACTGGACCGGCCTGTGGACGCCGCGCGGCAACGTGCTCGCGTTCATCGCCGGAATATGGGTGCTGGGCCGTCTCGCCATGCTCTTCGCCGATCCGCGTCTTGCTGCCATCATCGATCTCGCCTTCCTGCCCGTAGCCGCCTGGCCGCTGTATCAGGTTCTCAAGCGCGCCCAGAACCGGCGCAACCTAGCCTTGCTGGCGATCCTTGCCTTGCTCTGGTCCGCCGACCTCGCCTTCCACGCCAGCCGCCTCGGCTGGCTGGCCATGTCACCGCTGCTGGCGACCGAGAGCGCGATCCTGTTGATCGTGATACTGATGTCCATCATCGGCGGCCGCGTGATCCCGCCGTTCACCACCAACGCCATCGGCGAGCCGCGCGCGATCATCGATCCGCGGCTCGATCGCTGGATCATCATGGCGACAGCGGCGACATGCCTGGCGTGGAGCCTGGCGCTGCCGCACTGGCTGGTACTGCCGGTGGCGGTCATCGCAGCCGCCCTGCATCTGCGGCGGCTCAGCGGCTGGCGCTCACGGCATGTGCTGGGTCGACCGCTGCTCTGGATCCTGCATCTCGCGTACGCCTGGATCCCGCTCGGACTATTGCTACTTGGGCTGTCAGCCATCGGCGTGGTGACGCAGAGCGCGGCATTCCATGCGCTGACGGTCGGCGCGATGGCGGGCCTCATCGTCGGCATGATCACGCGCACCGCACTCGGCCATACCGGGCGGGCGCTCACTGCGCGCTTGCCCGAGCGTTGCATGTATGTGCTGATCATGGCGGCAGCCGTCGCCAGGCTGGCCGCTGCCGTGTTGCCGGGCCAGTATCATGCGAGTGCGCTGGTGGTGAGCCTGCTGTGCTGGGTCAGCACATTCGTCATCTACGTGGCGGTCTACGGCCCTTACCTGATGCGGGCCCGTGAGGACGGGATGGAGGGTTGATCCCCGGACGCGGGCCATAAAAAAACGCCAGCGTTTCGCTGGCGTTTCTGGATCGATCCTGCTGATCGTGCGCGCGCTCAATCCACCTTTTTCGAGATCGCGTAAAGAATGACGCCGATGACGATCAGAATGCCGATCAGGGTATAGATACCAGTAGAACCTTGAAATTCCATGCTGCCTCCCGCGTTGTCGATGATCGAATAGTTGTGGTTGAATCGTCGACCGATCGCGCTGATCGGCCGTTTCCGGACAGTGCATATGCAAACCGTGCCGAGGCCATTATGGCCCAAAATCGCGGCCGGGGTCTAGGCCAGGCCATGCTGCCGCAAGCGCAGCAGCAGTGTGCGTACAGGGGTCGGCAGTGCGGCGCCGATCGCGTCTTCGAGCGGCATCCAGATGGTGGCTGCCGTCATAGTTGGCTCACGGCCGTTTGTCATGTCAGCCTTGGCGCCCTGCATCACACGCAGCGGCTGAGGTGTGATGGCGAGCCTGAAATGCGTGAATGCATGCTGCAACGGCGTCATGGCAGGCAACGCTTCTGTCTCCAGGCCATAGCGCCGCGCCGCGATCTCCTGTGGCACTTCATCCACCGCAACCTCCGGCAAGCTCCACAGCCCACCCCAGATGCCGCTGGGTGGGCGTTTTTCAAGCAGGATATCGTTCCCGCGCAACAGCAACAGCATGGTGGTTTGTCGCTGTGGCGCGGTTTTGCGCGGTTTCGGCGTCGGCAGTTCGGCGGTCCGGCCTTGTGCGAATGCCTGGCAACTCTGCGACACCGGACAGCGCGTGCACTGCGGGCGACTGCGCGTGCACAGCGTGGCGCCGAGATCCATCAGCCCCTGCGTGTAAGCGACCATGTCCTGTTGCGGCAACAAGGCTTCAGCCAGCGCCCATAGTCGCTGTTCGATCTTGGGCGTGCCCGGCCAGCCTTCGATGAGGAAATGGCGCGCGAACACCCGTTTGACATTGCCGTCTAGGATGGGATGTGGGCTGTCATAAGCGAAGGAGACGATCGCCGCCGCCGTCGAGCGACCGATGCCCGGCAAGGCCTGCACGTCGGCAAAGGCCTGGGGAAACACGCCGCCGTGCTCGTCCATGATCTGTTGTGCGGCACTGTGCAGATTGCGTGCCCGCGAGTAATAACCGAGCCCGCTCCAGTACTGCAGGACTTCCTCCTGCTCGGCTGCGGCGAGGCTGGCGATATCCGGGAAGCGCTGCAAGAAGCGCTGGTAGTAGCCGATGACCGCCGACACCTGCGTCTGCTGCAGCATGATCTCGGACACCCAGATGGCATACGGGTCGCGCGTGTTCTGCCAAGGCAGGTCGTGCCGGCCATGATGCTTTTGCCAATCTACCAGCCGGGCGGAAAATGCGGTATCGGTCATGCGGTTCAGCTTGAGTTCTTGCCTGGGTTGAGTATCGGTGGGTACGCGTCTGCCGCATTATCGCATCTTGGCAGGCGCAGCAGGCGTCCAGCGTTCAGGGCGATCCGTGTTGATACCAGGCTTTGCTGCGATTGACGACATGCACTACCAGCAACATCAGCGGCACTTCGATCAGCACCCCGACGACGGTCGCGAGGGCTGCGCCGGAGTTGAAGCCGAACAGACTGATGGCGGCGGCCACCGCCAGCTCGAAGAAATTGCTGGCGCCGATCAGGCACGATGGGCCGGCGACGTCGTGCCTTTCGCCCAGCTTGCGGTTGAGCCAGTAGGCGAGACCCGCATTGAACAGCACCTGGATCAGGATGGGGATGGCGAGCAAGGCGATGACCAGCGGCTGCCGCAAGATGGCCTGACCCTGGAAAGCGAACAGCAGCACCAGCGTCATGAGCAACGCTGCGATCGACCAGGGGCCGATGCGTGCCATGGCGGTATCGAAGGCGACCTGGCCTCGCCGCAGCAGCGCACGCCGCCAGCACTGAGCCAGCAACACCGGGATCACGATGTATAGCAGGACGGAGATCAGCAGCGTCACCCACGGCACACTGATCGCGGAGATGCCGAGCAGAAGGCCGACGATGGGCGCAAAGGCGAATATCATGATGCTGTCGTTGAGGGCGACCTGCGATAGCGTGAACAGTGGATCGCCATCGGTCAGCCGGCTCCAGACGAATACCATGGCGGTGCAGGGTGCCGCCGCCAGCAGGATGAGCCCGGCGATATAACTATCGAGCTGATCGGCCGGCAGCCAGGGCGCGAACAGCTGCCGGATAAAGAGCCAGGCCAGCAAGGCCATGCTGAAGGGTTTCACCAGCCAGTTGACGAACAGGGTGACGCCGATGCCGCGAACGTGCTGGCGCACCTCATGCAGCGCGCTGAAATCGACCTTGACCAGCATGGGGATGATCATGACCCAGATCAGCAGGCCCACCGGCAGGTTGACCTGCGCGAATTCAAGCTGGCCGATCGCCTGGAACAGGCCCGGCAACGCCTGACCGAGTACGATGCCGACGGCGATACAGACCCCCACCCAAAGCGAAAGATAGCGCTCGAACAGATTCATGCGTTCTACTCCGGTTGGCGGTTGCCGATCTGGTCCATCTCGCGCTTGATCGCGATGCGGTCTAGATTGGCCAGGGGCAGGCTGGCGAATATGCCGACGCGGTTGCGGATCTGGTGGAAGATCTTGCGGAAGGCGGCACGCTTCTCGTCATCCGTGCCCTCGACCGCGGCCGGGTCCTCGAAACCCCAGTGAGCGCTCAGCGGCTGACCCGGCCAGACCGGGCACACTTCGCCGGCGGCGTTGTCGCAAACGGTGATGACGAAATCCATCTGCGGCGCATCAGGCGTGGCGAATTCATCCCAGTTCTTGCTGCGCAGGCCATCGACCGGATAGCCGATCGCCTGCACCTGCTCGATGGCAAACGGATTGACTTTGCCCGTGGGGTGGCTGCCCGCGCTATAGGCCTTGAATCGACCATTACCGAGGATGTTGAACAAGGCTTCGGCCATGATGCTGCGGGCAGAATTGCCGGTGCACAGAATGAGTACGTTGAAAGTCCTGTCTTGCATGGGGTTTCCAGTCAAAGGTGATGATATGAACAGCTATTCTGGTGCGCGCGAGGCGGCGCGTACGCCGTCAGTCGATTGCCTGCGCTCAACCTGCCTCACAGTCGCACGCTGGCGAACTGACGGGCGTGCAGGGGTTGCCGCCACAGCAGTTCTCGGTGAGGTACGCCAGCAACGCGTTCATCTGCGTGAAACTGGCGGCATAGATGACGAATCGGCCCTCGTTGCGCGACGTGAGCAGCCCTGCATGCGCCAGCTCCTTCAGATGGAACGACAGCGACGATGGCGGGATGCCGGTGGTCTCGCTGATCTTGCCTGCAGGCATCCCCTGCGGGCCGGCCTCGACCAACAGCCGGAAGACGCTGAGACGGGATTCCTGCGCAAGCGCGGCAAGTGCGGTGACAACGGATTGGGTATTCATATTTCTATATTTCCATAAATATGGAAATATTGTCAACATCAAAAATGCATCTGCGAAACTGGATC
>CAMLMA010000088.1 GCA_946481065.1 uncultured Nitrosomonadales bacterium | reverse complement strand
AGAACGACCCGCAAGTCGGCACCGGCATGGTCGGTGCGCCGGCCTGCGGCGACGTGATGAAGCTGCAGATCAAGGTCAACGAACAAGGCATCATCGAAGACGCCAAGTTCAAGACCTATGGTTGCGGTTCCGCCATCGCCTCGAGCTCGCTGGTCACCGAATGGCTGAAGGGCAAATCGCTGGATCAGGCGGCAGAGATCAAGAACTCGGCCATCGCCGAGGAACTGGCGTTGCCGCCGGTGAAGATCCACTGCTCCGTGCTGGCGGAAGATGCGATCAAGGCTGCGGTCGCCGATCTGCAAGCCAAACAGACCAGCAAGAAAGAAGTGGCCTGAGCCATGGCGATCACCCTGACCGAGACCGCGGCCAGCCGTGTCCAGAAGTTCCTGGCCAATCGGGGCAAAGGGGTAGGGCTGCGCCTGGGCGTCAAGACCACCGGCTGCTCGGGCATGGCCTACACCCTGGAGTTCGTCGATGAAGCGAATCCGGAAGACGTGGCGTTCGAAAGCCACGGCGTCAAGGTGCTGGTCGACCCGAAGAGCCTGGTCTATATCGACGGCACCGAACTCGATTTCGCCAAGGAAGGCCTGAACGAGGGCTTCAAGTTCAATAATCCGAACGTCAAAGATGAGTGTGGCTGTGGCGAAAGCTTCACCGTCTGACCCGGGCCAGTGCCAAGGCGCTTGCGTTGTTGGTTGCGTCATCATCAGCTTGCCGTACTGAATGTACTGTCTGCGCTGATTCTTCCTCACCGCCTAGCAATCGCACTTCGCACTAGCCCGGTCTGGATTCTGGAAATTCGATGTTAAAAAACCACTTTGAACTGTTTGGCCTACCAACCCGGTTCGCGATCGATCTGGACACCCTGGATCAGCATTACCGCAAGATCCAGGCCGAAGTGCACCCGGACCGTTTCGTGTCCAGCTCGCCCGCCGAGCGCTTGCGCTCGATGCAGCTGGCGACCCAGGCGAATGAAGCCTACCAGACCTTGAAGCGCCCATCCGCCCGCGCGCGTTACCTGCTGCAGTTGCAAGGGGTAGAGACCCTGGAAGAGAGCAATACCGCGATGCCTGCGGATTTCCTCATGCTGCAGATGGAATGGCGCGAGGCGATCGAAGAGGCGGAAGAAGCCAAGGATATCGACGCGCTGGAACAACTATTGCAGCAGATGCGCAAACAGGCCAAGTCGCTACATGCGTCTCTGGAAGCCGCGCTGGATCAGGACAAGGATCATGACGAAGCAGCCGGCATCGTCCGCAAACTGAGTTTCATCGACAAGATGCGCAGCGATATCGAGCATAGCATCGCCAAGCTGGAAGACTGAGCACAGGCCACATAAAGCCAAGCAGAACGAACACTTAGCCCAAACCCGAACCAACACCAGAAAAAGACATGGCATTACTCCAGATCGCAGAACCAGGCATGAGCGCCGCGCCACACCAGCACAAGCTGGCCATCGGCATCGACCTCGGCACGACCAATTCGCTGGTCGCGACTGTGCGCAGCGGCATGAGCACCGTGCTGCACGATGAGCAAGGTCGCGCGCTGCTGCCCTCCGTCGTCCATTACCTGGCAGACGGCGTGATCGACGTCGGCTACAAGGCCCAGGCCCAACAGAGCGTGGATCCCCAGAACACCATCGTTTCGGTCAAGCGCTTCATGGGCCGCGGCCTGCAGGATATCGCCGACATCGCCCACCTGCCCTACCATTTCATCGATACGCCGGGCATGGTGCAACTCGACACCCGCGCTGGCATCAAGAGCCCGGTCGAGGTCTCGGCCGAGATCCTGAAAGTCCTGAAGCAGCGCGCCGAGAAATCGCTGGGCGGCGAACTCGCAGGCGCGGTTATCACCGTGCCCGCTTACTTCGACGAGGCCCAACGCCAGGCAACCAAGGATGCGGCCCGACTGGCCGGCCTCACCGTACTTCGCCTGCTCAACGAACCGACCGCGGCGGCCGTGGCATATGGCCTGGATAACGCCTCAGAAGGCGTCTACGTGATCTACGACCTGGGTGGCGGCACCTTCGATATCTCCATCCTGCGGCTCTCAAAAGGCGTGTTCGAGGTGCTCGCGACCAATGGCGACTCAGCGCTGGGCGGCGACGATTTCGACCGCCGCATCTTCTGCTGGGTGCTGGAACAGACCAAGTTGCCGCCGATCAACGACAAGGATACGCGTCTACTGCTGACCAAGGCGCGCGAAGCCAAGGAATGGCTCAGCGAGCATAGCGAAGCGCGCATCACCAGTGTGCTCGGCACCGGCGACGTCGTCGACCTCACACTGACCAGTGACACCCTGACCGAACTGACGCGCCACCTGGTCACCAAGACCCTGACGCCGACCCGCAAGGCACTGCGCGATGCGGGCCTGTCGACTGACGAGGTCAAGGGCGTGGTCATGGTCGGCGGCGCGACGCGCATGCCGCAGATCCGCCAGGCCGTGGCCGAATTCTTCGGCCAGGCGCCGCTGACCAATCTCGACCCGGACAAGGTGGTCGCGCTTGGCGCCGCCATCCAGGCCAACGTACTGGCCGGTAACCGCAGTGACGACGATCTGCTGCTGCTCGACGTCATCCCACTATCGCTGGGCCTTGAGACCATGGGCGGACTGGTGGAGAAGGTCATCCCGCGCAACTCCACCTTGCCAGTGGCACGCGCCCAGGATTTCACCACGTTCAAGGACGGTCAGACAGCCATGAGCATCCATGTCGTCCAGGGCGAACGCGAACTGGTATCCGATTGCCGCTCGCTGGCACGCTTCGAACTACGAGGTATCCCACCGATGGCCGCCGGCGCAGCCCGTATCCGCGTCACCTTCCAGGTCGATGCCGATGGTTTGCTCTCGGTCACGGCACGCGAACAGACCAGCGGCATCGAGTCGAACATCGTGGTCAAGCCATCCTACGGCCTCAGCGAAGACGCGATCACCAGCATGCTGCAAGCCTCGTTCAGCAGCGCCGAGAGCGACAAGGAAGCCCGTGCGCTGCGCGAAGCCCAGGTGGATGCGCAACGTCTGCTGGAGGCCATCATCGCCGCCCTGCAGAAAGACGGCGCCCTGCTCAGCGATGACGAGCGCGCGGCCCTCGAACGCGAGATGGTGGCGCTTGCTGAACTAGCCCAGGGCACGGACAGCCAAGCCATCCACAAGGCCGTCGATCGCCTCAACCATGCCACCGAGACCTTTGCCGCACGCCGCATGGATGCCTCGGTGAAACAGGCCCTTGCCGGCCAGAACCTCAATACGCTGGAACTCTAGACATGCCTCAAATCATCGTTCTTCCCCATCAGGAACTCTGCCCAGAGGGCGCAGCCATCGATGCCAAGCCCGGCGTCTCGATCTGCGAGACCCTGCTCGAGCACGATATCGACATCGAACATGCCTGCGACCAGGCCTGTGCCTGCACCACCTGCCACGTCATCGTGCGTGAGGGTTTCGATTCGCTGAACCCGGCCGAAGACAAGGAAGAAGACCTGCTGGATAGAGCATGGGGACTGGAACCCAAATCCCGCTTGTCCTGCCAGGCCATCGTCGCCGACCGGGACCTGGTGGTCGAGATCCCCAAGTACTCGATCAACATGGCCAAGGAAGGCATGCCCAAACCCAAGGCATGAACCTCCTGCCGGCAAGCGGCAGCCATGACGCAGCGCACTAGCAATAAAAAACCCCCGCATCACTGCGGGGGTTTTTGTTTGGACTCACCGGTGAGGCCGCTTGCGCGACCGTCACATTAGAACTTGTAGGTGATGTCAGCCTGGTACAGGTTGAAGCTATCCAGGTTGAGGGCGATATCGCCACCAGTGCCAACGGCAGCCAGGTCGTCGTTCTTGCGACTACCGTGGCCAGCAGCCAGGTTGAGGTAGACGTTGTCGCGCAGCAGGTATTCACCCTTGAACACGACACCCTTCATGTTGATGCGGGAATCCATGAAGTCGGAATCGACAGCGTTCGGATCCAGTGCATAGACACCGACATCCTGGTACCAGATCTTGGCGGACCAGTCACCCTTCATCGCGGTCTTACCTTGCGACTTGCCGAATCCAACGCCCAGCAGCCAGGCCTTGTCGTCCTTACCAGCAGCGCGGATCGCGGCAGCGTTGGCGCCACCGGCTGCAACAGCAGCGTCGAAGCGGTCATCGCCATCGATGTTCTTGACGTAATCGCTGAATGCGGTCAGCTTCATGCCGTCATTGAGCTTGAACGCCAGTTCCAATGGAACTTCGATGGTGGTGATGTCGTTGGTAGCGCCTGGATTGGTACCCAGGGAGGTACCGTTGCCGAGACCAGGTACGAATGTGGAGGCGCCGGGCGCGTGATCATTGGTGAACTTGGTGAAGGTCAACGCAGCCTTGGCAGAAACCGTCTTGGTCAGGTCGAACTTGGCGCCGCCCTGGAAGGCCAGCAGATTGTTCGAAGCTGAGTCACTGGTGTCGATGCTGAAATCCTTGCGGTCACCCTTGTACTGCGATTGCGCGAAGTTACCGAACAGCGTGACATCGCCCATCTTGTAGTTGACCTTTTCGACCAGACCTTCAAAGGTCAAGTCACCGTCCCAGACCATCGGGGTCGTGAACAGCGGGTTGGCCACACGGCCTGCTTCAACAGCCAGCCAGTCGGTCATCTTCCAGCCCAGCATGGCGCGCTTGATGTAAACGGTTTCCTTGTTGTTGGCACCGTTAGTGCTACCGAAAGTGGCGTTATCGGAACGACCGCCTGCACCCATGGCCAGCGCGATATCGGAGTAGAAATCACCGGCGCTGGTCTTCATACCCAGGGTCAGCTTGTAGCGGCCGCGCTCGCGACGCTCGGACAGGTTGGCAGCATCTTCGCCTTCACGATATTCATAGCGTGCGCGGATGTCGCCGTAGAACGTGGCATTGTCGATGAAGTCGGCGACATGGATCTTGCCGGCGCTCTTCATTTGCTTGTTTTCCTTTTGCTGGACTTCAGCGATCGCCTTACCTTCTTCTTCGGTCAGGTAACCCTTGGCGATCAGCGTGTTCAAGAGGTCCTCATTGGAATTGGCCATCGCGCTGGCGCCGAAGCCCAACAACAAGACACCCGATACCGCGGCTACCGTGCTACGTAATTTCATACCATTCATCACAGAAACTCCCCGTTGGAAAATTGAAAATGAGTTGCTTTGTTTCAACACGGGAGCGATTTTGCGTAGCCAATGTTACAGATTGATGACGTAAATCGAATCAGCCGACGCGCTGTTGCAGAAATACAACATCCGCGATCGACCATCTCCTTACCTGATATTGGCTGGATATGGGCGTAAAAATGCCCTGTGCCTCGGGGAGATGACACAGGGCTGTAAGGCTAGTCTTGACGCGAGTTTACGGTTGCTCAGTAATCCTTCTTGGCATTGTTGAGATGGCTATGCGGCTTGTCGTTCTCCGTCAGCGAGGCGATATCACCGGACAATACGCCCCCTTCTTCTATATGGATCTTGCCGTAGCGGATCTTGCCACTGACGCGACCGCTGGCGTGGATGATCAGGTGCTGCCGGGCCGTGAGTTCGCCATCGAAATTGCCATGGATCTCGGCGACATCGATACCGACCTTGCCAGAAAAGGCACCCTGCTCGGCGATCTGGATGACACGGCTATCCATGGTCGCCTCGACGCGCCCTTCGACCACCAGCGTATCGCAGTCCTGGATCTCGGCGCCCTTGAGCTTGACGTCGGGACCGACGATCAATCGGCTGCCTGCGGCGTCCTGTGGCGTTGCGGCCACCTTGCTTTCAGTCGCGCCTGCGCCGGCTGGCTTGGTCGCTGATTCCATCGCTGCCTGATGGCCAGGCGAGGCCGATGCTGGATTGGTCTTGTTAATGGCGTTGAGTGCGTTGATCGGGGTATTGACTGGAGGACGGCTGGCATTTGTGGTGCCGCGATTAAAAAGACCTTGTTTGTTCAGCATGTAAAACCTCTCTGTGGTGACTGTTCGAAGGCATACCCGCGTATACCTATAGTCGACCTGAGAAGCAATCGCCGTGCCGTATGGATTTAATCGATATAAATCATGATGTTAGCTAAAATTTTGACATGCAAGCAGCCGCCCGGAAACAAAAAACGTCGCCCATGGGCGACGTTTTTCTTATTGGATTCAGTACCTTATTGATTATATGACAAAAGCCCTGTCGCCTCTGCCCAACAGCGCTGATCGTCAGGCTTCGGGGCGCATATGCGGGAACAGGATCACATCACGGATACTCGGACTATCCGTCAGCAACATCACCAGGCGATCGATACCGATCCCGCAACCGCCGGTCGGCGGCATGCCGTACTCGAGCGCACGGATGAAATCGGCGTCGTAGTACATGGCTTCATCGTCGCCAGCCTCTTTCGCCGCCACCTGGGCATGGAACCGGGCAGCCTGATCCTCGGCGTCGTTCAACTCCGAGAAGCCGTTGGCGATCTCGCGACCGGTGATGAACAGCTCAAAACGCTCCGTGATCTCCGGGTCGCTGTCCGAGGCACGCGCCAGGGGCGAGACCTCGACCGGGTAATCGATGATGTAGGTCGGATCCCATAGCTGGGACTCCGCCGTCTCCTCGAACAAGGCAAGCTGCAGCGCACCCAGCCCGGCATGGGCGAAGGCCTCGACGCCGAACTTCTTCAGTTCGCCGCGCAGGAAGGCTGCGTCGCCAAGCTGCGCCTCGGTGTATTGCGGCGCGTATTTGCGGATAGCGCCGACGATGGTCAGGCGTTCGAACGGCTTGCTGAAATCGATCTCACGCCCCTGGTATTCGACCACGGCCTTGCCGCAGGCGGCCATTGCAGCGGCGCGGATACATTGCTCCGTGTAATCCATGAGCCACTTGTAATCGGTATAGGCCGCATAGAATTCCATCATGGTGAATTCGGGGTTGTGGCGTACGCTCAAGCCCTCGTTGCGGAAATTGCGGTTGATCTCGAACACGCGTTCGAAGCCGCCGACCACGAGACGCTTGAGGTAGAGCTCCGGCGCGATACGCATATACATCTGCATATCGAGCGCATTGTGGTGCGTGATGAACGGTTTGGCCGATGCGCCGCCGGGGATCGGGTGCAGCATCGGCGTCTCGACCTCGAGGAAAGCGTTATCGAGCATGAAGCTGCGGATCGCCGCGACGATCTTGCTGCGGGCGATGAAGGTCTGGCGCGTTTCTTCAGACACGATGAGATCGACATAGCGCTGACGATACTTGGTCTCCTGATCGGCGAGGCCGTGGAACTTCTCCGGCAACGGCCGCAGCGACTTGGTCAACAGGCGCAGCGTAGTGACCTTGACCGACAGCTCGCCGGTCCTGGTCTTGAACAGGCTACCTTCGGCGCCGAGGATATCGCCCAGATCCCATTTCTTGAAGGCGTCGTAGACTTCTTCACCAAGGTTGTC
>CAMLMA010000087.1 GCA_946481065.1 uncultured Nitrosomonadales bacterium | reverse complement strand
AAAGCACTTTCACTTAATTTGCTATCCCATTCATTTTTAAGGATAAAATTTTTCCAAGGAAACAACGCTAAGTCATTGTCCTGTAAAGGAAAAATCACCAAAAAGGGCTTGCATGGCCCATTTTTTTTATCTATAGTGGGTGTCAGTGGAGAAAAGTGGAGTTTTGTGGGGAATTGCTGATCGAGGCTAAGGGCGGTGAGCGATTCCTCTCTTGTTCCACCATCAATAAAGGGGTCTCATGTTTCGCGGTGCAACATCTCTGAATCTGGATGCCAAAGGCAGGTTGGCGGTGCCCTCCAAGCACCGCGACGCCCTGCTTGCGCAGTGCGCCGGCCATCTGGTGCTCACCGCACATCCGCACCGCTGCCTACTGCTATACCCGCAGCCCGCATGGGAACCGATCCAGGCCAAGATGATGGCCCTGTCCAGTTTCGACAAGCAATCCAGCAAGCTGCAACGCATGCTCGTCGGTTTCGCCGAGGATATCGAGCTCGATAGTGCGGGCCGTCTGCTAGTGTCGCCGGTGCTGCGCGAATTCGCCGGGCTGGAAAAACAGGCCATGCTGGTCGGGCAGGGCAGTCATTTCGAATTATGGAACCTCGATGCCTGGCGCGCCCAGCTCGAAGGCGTGCTGGCTGGCGACGATATGGAATTGCCGCCCGAGCTGGAGGGGTTCTCGCTGTGAGCGCACGCTCACGCCATCCATCTGCTTCAACAGATTCGCTTTCTCCGGATGCTTCAACAGATCTGCAGCATGTCACGGTCCTGCTCGATGAGGCGGTCGATGCCTTGGCGATCCAGCCGGATGGCATCTATGTCGACGGGACCTTCGGCCGTGGCGGCCATAGCCGTCGCATCCTGCAGAAGTTGGGTGGCCGGGGCCGGCTGATCGCGCTTGACCGAGACCTTGCGGCCGTACGTGCGGCGGCAGCGATCGATGACCCGCGTTTCATGATCGTACATCGGCATTTTTCCGAGATGAGCGAAGCCTTGCAGGCGCTGGGTGTGAGCAAGGTGCAAGGCGTCTTACTGGATCTGGGGATCTCCTCGCCGCAGATCGATACAGGGGATCGTGGGTTCAGTTTCAGGTTCGACGGCCCGCTCGACATGCGCATGGATCAAAGCCGCGGACAAACAGCGGCGGCGTTCATCGCTGAGGCAACAGAGCAACAATTGACAGGGGTGATCAGAGATTATGGTGAAGAACGGTTTGCTAAACAGATTGCAAGGGCGGTTATTACGGCACGCACAGGGGGGCAGCCCGTCACCACTACCGGACAACTTGCCAAGATCGTGGCAGGCGCGGTGCCCAAACTCGAGCCTGGCCAAGATCCGGCGACGCGCACCTTTCAAGCTTTACGGATTTTCCTCAATCAGGAGCTTGAGGAATTGGCGCTAGTCCTGCCCCAATGCATGCAGATGCTGAGCCCGGGCGGTCGCCTGGCGGTCATCAGCTTCCATTCGCTGGAGGATCGTATCGTCAAGCGCTTTATCCGGGGCGAGCAGGATCGCGACGACCTGCCTGCCAATTTCCCGGTGCGTGCCAAGGATCTGCCGCAGCCGCGGTTGATGGCGGTCGGTCGTGCCATCAAGCCCTCTGCAGCCGAAGTGAAGCGCAACCCCCGCTCACGCAGCGCAGTGCTGCGCGTCGCCGAGAGAACGGCGGAGGCGTAAGCGCATGACCCGACTCAACCTCATCCTGTTCTTTGTGCTCATCGCGACTGCCATCGGCTCGATCACGGCCCAGCACAAGTCGCGCAAGCTCTATTTCGAGCTGCAGCAACAACAGGATGCGGCCAAGCAATACGACGTCGAATGGGGCCAGCTCCAGCTGGAGCAGAGCACATGGGCGATGCACGCGCGTATCGAACAGATCGCCAGCCGGCATCTGCAGATGCAGGTGCCGGATGCCAAGCGCATCCAGGTCGTCGTTCCCCCTGTGGCGGTCCATGAAGACGTGAAGGCTGCGCCATGAACCACGCCGCGACCCAGCAACTCATGATCAAGCTGCCTGCATGGCGTCGCCGCGTCCTGCTGATCGCGGTGCTGGCTGGCTTCGCGGTCTTGCTGGGGCGGGGTGTCTACCTGCAGGGCATGCACAAGAGCTTCCTGCAGAAAGAGGGCGATGCGCGCTATAGCCGCGTCATCACCTTGCCCGCACATCGGGGCATGATCACCGACCGGTATGGCGAGCCGCTGGCCATCAGCACGCCGGTGGAATCGATCTGGGCCAACCCGTCCGATGTCAAGATCACGGCTGAACAGAGTGCCAGGCTGGCTAAACTGCTGGACCTCAAGCCGGCCGATCTCAGCAAGAAACTTACCAATAGCGAACGCGAATTCGTCTATATCAAGCGGCGCATCCCGCCCGAATTAGCGCATCAGGTCATGCGTCTCGGCATCTCTGGCGTCTTCATGCAGCGTGAATACCGCCGCTACTACCCGGCTGGCGAAGTCACCGCGCATCTGGTCGGCTTTACCGGCATCGACGACAACGGCCAGGAGGGCTTCGAGCTCAAGTATCAGAACTGGTTGTCCGGCAAACCGGGTAGCCGCCGCGTGATCAAGGACCGTCAAGGCCATATCGTCGAGGATCTGGAGGCGGTCAAGGTGCCGCAGGACGGCAAGGATCTCGTGCTCTCCATCGACCGCAAGATCCAGTACCTCGCTTATCGTGAGCTGGCCAGCGCCGTCGAATTGCACAAGGCCAAGGCGGGTGCCGCCATCGTGCTCGACGCCAAGACTGGCGAAGTGCTGGCGATGGTCAATCTGCCCACCTATAACCCCAACAACCCGGTGCGGATCGCCGGCAAATCCCGTAATCGCGCGATCGTCGACATGTTCGAGCCGGGCTCGACCCTAAAGCCGGTGACTGCCGCGGCAGCGCTGGAAACCGGGACGTTCACCCCCGAGACCACGATCGATACCGCGCCGGGCACCTTGCGCATCGGGCCCGCGACCATACATGACGCCCACAGGGAGGGCGTGCTGACGGTGGCGCAGGTCATCCAGAAATCATCGAACGTCGGCTCGTCGAAGATCGCGCTGACGTTGCAGCCGCAATATCTATGGAGCGTGTTCAACCGCATCGGCCTTGGCGCGCCGACGCATATCGGCTTCCCGGGCGAGGCTGCAGGCATCGTGCGCAATTACAAGACCTGGCGTCCCATCGAACAGGCCACCATGTCGTTCGGCCATGGCATCAGCCTGACACTGCTGCAACTGGCCAGGGCCTACACGGTGTTCGCCAACGAGGGCGAGTTGCGGCCGGTGAGCCTGCTCAAGCTCTCCGAGTCGCCAGTGGGGCAGCAGGTGTTCTCGGCCAAGACCGCCAATAGCGTCAAGGATATGCTGGAGCTGGCGGTGTTGCCCGGCGGCACTGCCCCAAGGGCGCAGGTGCTTGGCTACCGCGTTGCAGGCAAGACCGGTACGGCCCATAAACTCGGTCCTGGCGGCTACTTGCCTAACAGTTACGTATCGTCCTTCGTCGGCATGGCGCCGGCTTCCAATCCACGGCTGATCATCGCGGTCATGATCGACGAGCCGACGACGGGTTCCTACTATGGCGGCCTGGTGGCCGCGCCGGTGTTCAGCAACATCATGTCGGGGACATTGCGTATGTTGGCCATCCCGCAGGATGCGCCTAACAACAATATCGTCATCCCGCCGGAAGACGCGCCGATCATCAAGGAGGACGTATGAGCGGCCCTCTGGAGATGTTAAGCGCACGCGGCGTCACGCCTGTCGGTATCACCGCGGATAGCCGACAGGTGAAGCCAGGTAGCCTGTTCGTGGCGTACCCTGGCGCACAGCGTGATGGGCGTGACTATATCGGCCAGGCGGTGTCGCAAGGCGCATGCGCCGTGTTATGGGAGCCAGAGGGATACCACTGGGACGAGCGCTTGCAAGTGCCCAACCTTGCTGTGTCCGGACTGCGTGCCGCGGCCGGCGACATCGCCGACCGTTTCTACGGCGAGCCTTCGCGCGCGCTGTGGATGATCGGTGTCACCGGCACCAATGGCAAAACCTCGTGCAGCCAGTGGCTGGCCCAGGCGCTGAATATCCTCGGCCGCAAGACGGCCGTCGTCGGCACGCTCGGTAACGGCTTCCCCGGCGCGCTCTCGGCAGCCATCAACACCACGCCCGACCCTATCCTGCTGCAGGGCATGCTGGCGGATTATCTCGAACAGGGCGCATCTGGCGTCGCCATGGAGGTCTCTTCGCACGGTCTCGATCAGGGGCGTGTGAACGGCGTGCATTTCGATGTCGCCGTATTCACCAACCTGTCACGCGACCATCTTGATTACCACGGCGACATGGCGAGCTACGCCGCCGCCAAGCGCAAGCTGTTCGTCTGGCCTGGCCTGGCGCATGCGGTGGTCAACGCCGACGACGCCTTCGGTCGCGAACTGGCGGACCAGCTGGCATTCGCCGGCAAGCCGGTCCTGACCTACGGGCTGGACAGCGGCGACGTGCGCGCGAGCGCGCTTGTCTTCAGCGATCGTGGACTTTCGATGCGCATCGATAGTCCCTTCGGAGCCGCTAAGCTCGAAGCCGGCGTGGCTGGTCGTTTCAACGCCTACAACCTGTTGGCGGTGCTGTCCACCTTGCTCGTCTCCGGCGTGCCGCTGGCGCAGGCGGTCGCCGCCATGGCCGAGCTTCGCGCCGTGCCTGGGCGCATGCAGCAGGCCGGTGGCGGCGCATTGCCGCTGGTGGTGGTCGACTATGCGCATACGCCGGACGCGCTGGAAAAAGTCCTGCAAGCCCTGCGTACACAAACGCGAGGTCAACTGATCTGCGTGTTCGGTTGCGGCGGCGACCGCGACGCGGGCAAGCGCCCGCTCATGGGGCAGATCGTCGGTCAGCTGGCGGACCGCGCCCTGGTGACCTCGGACAACCCGCGCAGTGAGGATCCGCAGGCCATCATCAAGGCCATCGTCGCCGACATGACCGGCGATTACCACATCGAGCCGGATCGCGCCGTCGCCATCACCGAAGCCATCCTCAACGCGGGCCCCGGCGATGTCGTGCTGGTGGCGGGCAAGGGGCACGAGGCCTACCAGGAGGTCGCCGGGGTGCGTTACCCGTTCAGCGATCTCGACGTCGCCGAGCGCGCGCTGCAGCAACACAAGCGGAGGCCGGCATGATGCATCTCTCGGAAGCCGCGATGGCGACGCAAGGCAAGCTCATCGGCCACGATGTCTTGTTCACCAGTGTCGGTACCGATAGCCGCAAGCTGGCCCCGGGCCAGCTCTTCATCGCCCTACGTGGCGCCCATTTCGACGGCCATGAGTATGCCGCCAAGGCCTTGGCGGAAGGCGCCGTCGCCGTCATGGTCTCTGCCTCGGTACCGGGCGTGACCGCCGCGGTCGAGGTTGCCGATACCCGATTGGCGCTTGGCGAGCTGGCCGCCCATTGGCGCCGCAAGTTCACCATTCCGCTGGCGGCGATCACCGGCAGCAATGGCAAGACCACGGTGAAAGAGATGCTGGCCGCCATTCTGCGGGCGCAGGTCGCCCAGGAGTTGCAAGAGCAAGCTGCCGCAACGCTGGGCGAAGGCGCGCATGAGGCCGCTACGGTCTCGCAGCAAGCGATGCAAGCCGTCCTGGCGACAGAAGGTAACCTCAACAACGATATCGGCCTGCCGCTGACCTTGCTCAAGCTGCGCGCCCAGCACCGCTATGCCGTGGCTGAGATGGGCATGAACCATCGCGGCGAGATCCGCTATCTGAGCCATATCGGGGCGCCTACCGTGGCGCTGGTCAATAACGCGGGCACGGCCCATATCGGCGAGCTGGGTTCGGTGGAAGCCATCGCGCAAGCCAAAGGCGAGATCTTTGAGGGGCTGGCGCCGGACGGGGTCGCCGTCATCAATGCCGACGACGTCTACGCCCCCTTGTGGCAGGCGCTGGCTGCGCCGCGCAAGGTGGCGACCTTCGGTCTCGACGCGCCGGCAGACGTCACCGCGGAGTATCGGCTGGCGCAGGACCATAGCGTCATCGCCATGAAGACGCCGATCGGGGAGATCGCATTCGATCTGCCGAGCCCAGGGTTGCACAACGTTCGAAACGCACTCGCCGCCGCGACAGCTGCATTGGCCATGGGTGCTTCCCTGGCCGCGGTCGCACATGGACTGGCGCATTTCAGTGGCGCCAAGGGGCGCTTGCAGACCAAGACGGGCGCACACGGCGCCACCGTCATCGACGATAGCTACAACGCCAATCCGGCTTCGGTCAAAGCAGCGATCGACGTGTTGGCAGCCCACGCGGGCAACAGGCTACTGGTCCTGGGAGACATGGGCGAGCTGGGCGAGGACGCCGCCAGCATGCACGCTGAGATCGGCCACTATGCCCTGCAAGCCGGCATCACCGCGCTCTATGCGCTAGGCGAATTGAGTCGGCATACGGTCTCCGCGTTCGGACAGGGTGCCCGTCATTACGACAACCCGCAAAGCCTTGCCGCTGCCTTGGTCGAGGTCATGGGCGCGGATACGGTGGTGCTGGTAAAGGGCTCACGGTTCATGCAGATGGAGCGCGTGGTCGCGCGCATCACCAACGACAACACCCCGGGGGAGGCCCACTAGGATGCTACTCGAACTCGCACGCTGGCTGGCGCACGACATACGCGCATTCAATGTCTTCAATTACATCACGCTGCGCGCGGTGCTGGCGACGCTGACAGCGCTCACCATCTCTTTCGTCGTCGGTCCGACCATGATCCGCAAGCTCACGCAGTACAAGGTGGGCCAGGCCGTACGTGACGACGGCCCACAGACGCATCTGATCAAGGCCGGCACGCCGACCATGGGCGGGGCGCTGATCCTGGTCGCCATCGCCATCGCCACCTTGCTCTGGGCCGATCTGCACAATCGCTTCGTCTGGGTGGTGTTGTTCACCACGCTGGGTTTTGGCGTCATTGGCTGGGTCGACGACTGGCGTAAGGTCGTGCATCGCAATCCCAAGGGTCTGTCAGCGGCCGCCAAGTATTTCTGGCAGTCGGTGATCGGCCTCGTGGTCGCGATCTACCTGTTCCTGACGACGACGACACCCGCCGAGACCGAGCTGATCGTGCCGTTCTTCAAGCATCTCGTCATTCCACTCGGGGCTGTCAGTTTCATTGCGCTGACCTATCTGGTCATCGTCGGCAGCAGCAATGCCGTCAACCTCACCGACGGTCTCGACGGCCTTGCCATCATGCCGACCGTGATGGTCGGCAGCGCGCTGGCGATCTTCGCTTATGTCGCCGGTCACCTCTATTTCTCCAAATATCTTGGCGTGCCCTACGTGCCGGGCGCCGGTGAACTCATGGTGTTCTGCGCGGCGATGGCCGGTGCCGGACTCGGCTTCCTCTGGTTCAACGCCTACCCGGCAGAGGTGTTCATGGGCGATGTCGGGGCGCTGGCGCTGGGGGCCGCGCTCGGTGTGGTCGCCGTCATCGTGCGACAGGAGATCGTGCTCTTCATCATGGGCGGCGTGTTCGTCATGGAGACGCTGTCGGTGGCGGC
>CAMLMA010000086.1 GCA_946481065.1 uncultured Nitrosomonadales bacterium | reverse complement strand
CGCCAGGTATTCGCCGCGCACGGGGGAAAAGACCCCGTAAAACGGATGGATCTTTGCCCCCAGAGGCTGTATCTCGACCCCCTTCTTGCGCCACTCGTAAGCGCCGATCAGCCCCAGCAGTTCCCGCAAGGACGCGACATAAGGCTCAGTGGCCGCGCCGTATGCGGCTTCGCAAGCGGCAGCGACATCAGGTGCGCGACGCAATCCAAGTCGATGTTCGGTGGCGAACGGCAATAACAGCATGCCGAGGATGCGCGCACGCTGGGATTGCGCCTGGCGATGCAGATGGAACGCCTCTGCAGTGGTTTTGCCGATGTTGGCCGAGCGGGATCTGCGCGGCTTGCGATCGATGCGTCGCGCCATGGCCTGCAACAGCTGGCGGGCGTTCTGGTAGTCGCCGCGCCAGAGGATGGCAGTGCCTTCGCAGGCAAGATGGTAAGCCGCATCGGCAGTCATGGTGTCGTCGCCGATGACGACTCGTGTCGGCGGTGGTGCGCCATTCTCTGAGCGCCATCGCGCGCTGGATATGCCACCCGCCTCTTGCCAGCTTACGACCGGATGGCCGCTCACCTGCAGCCGCCATTCGAGGACCGTCCGCCAAGCGGTCGCAGCCGCACATCAATCATATTTGATGTACTTGAAACGCTGATCCTCGTTCGGCGTGCCTTCGAGCGCGGCGCCTGCCTCCCTGCCCGGCTGCCACTGGATCACTTCCTCGATCTTCTTCGCCAGCGCGAAGTCCTTCTCGGTGATGCCCTTGGCGCTGTGCGTGCAGAGTTTGACGACCACAAAAGCATAGGACACGGTGAGGTCCGGATGATGCCAGGCCGCCTCGGCAAGATGGCCGACGGTATTGACCACCATCAAGGTGCCCTTCCAGCTACCGGTCTTGTATTTGCGGCGGATCCAGCCGTCTTCGTAGTACCAGTGCGGCAGTTCCTGATGCAGGCGTGCCGTAACCTCGGCTTCGCTATAGGTCTTCTCGTGGTTGGTTTCGCTCATCTCGTTCTCCTTCAATTCCAGGCGCAACGTACTTGCAGGCCGATCTCCTGCAGCCGCTGGTCGGTCAGTTTCTCGTTGAATGCGGCATGGTCCTGCTTGCCAAGCAGCCAGGTCTCGAAAGGCTGGCCGGCAATATAATCACCGAAGCTGGCGTCGACGAACCCGTCCTTGACCAGACGTTCGAGCGATATCTGCTCGACGTCGGGGCGTGCGGATTTGACCAGCACCAGTTGCGTGGCGTTGATGCGTGCCGCGAGCCATGCAGCGAGGCTATCCGAGGTGACGTGCCAGCTGGCGGCGATGCTCTCTTCGCCGCAGACCATATGGCTCGGCAACCAGACGATGGCACGGTGTTGCCAGCCGCGTTCGGCGATCTCCAACTCGGTGGAGGCCGTCACCAGATCATGATTGAGACCCGTCATCAGCATGCCGTACTGGTCCATCGCGACTACCGCCATGCGGTGTGCCGTCTCGTCATCGATCCCGGTCATGTACTGCGCTTCCCGCACGGCGTCGGCGAACAGGCCGCCGCCCGGCACGATGACGATCTGACCATCGCTGTGACGCGCGAACATATCCAGCCAGTGCTTGAGTTCTGATGAATCCAGCATGCTGCCGCCAAGCTTAACGACCCAGGTCATGCGTCACCTCACCTCCAAAATACTGCATCAGGGCCAGCATCGACGATGCCTTGTCCCAGGTTTCACGATACTCCTTGTCCATCTCGGAATCGGCGACGATGCCGCCGCCGGCCCAGAAACGAAACTCGCCATTCGAATAGACCGCTGTGCGGATGGCGATATTGGTGTCCATGTTGCCATCGAAACCGATGTAGCCGATCGCTCCGCAATAGAGGCCGCGACGGTTCGGCTCCAGTTCCTCGATGATCTCCATCGCGCGCAACTTGGGCGCACCGGTGATCGAACCGCCGGGGAAGCAGCCACGCAGCAGGTCCACCGCCGTCATGCCCGGCTTCAGGGTGCCGGTGACGGTGCTCACCAGATGATGCACATTGGCGAAACTCTCGAGTGCGAACAGGCGATCCGCACGCACTGTGCCGACACGACAGCTTTTGCTGATGTCGTTGCGTAACAGATCGACGATCATGAGGTTCTCGGCGCGATCCTTGAGGCTGGACTGCAACGCCTGCGCATGCGCGGCATCGGCTGCCGAATCGCTGGCGCGGGGACGTGTGCCCTTGATCGGCCGTGTCTCGACATGCTCGCCCACAACCTGCAGGAAACGCTCTGGCGAGGCCGACAGGACCTGCAGGTCGCCGAAATTCATGTAGGCCATGAAGGGCGCGGGGCTGATGTGGCGCAACTGGCGATAGGCCGTCCACGCGTCGCCCTGCGCCTTGGCGACAAAACGCTGTGCCAGGTTGACCTGATAGCAGTCGCCTTCAGCGATGTAGCGCTGGATGCGGTCGAAGGCTTGTCGATATTGCGCCTCGTCCATGTTCGAGCCGACACGGGAAGTGACGGCAAAAGCCTCCGCCTGTTCTGTGGGGGGTGCCGAAAACAAGGCGCACAGCGCATCCCATGCCGCCTCTGTGGCGGAATGTTTGACATGCGAGACAAGACGCGCGGCCTTCGCCTTGTGATCGACGATCACGGCCCAGTCATAGAGCCCGACGCGCATCTCAGGCATGTGTTCCGCGTCTTCGGCCAGTGCCGGCAAGCGCTCGAGTCGGCGGCCAAGATCATATGCGAAATAGCCAAGGGCACCGCCGCAGAATGGCAAGGCGCAAGCCTCTGCAGGATATTCGGCCAAGGCCTCCTTCAGCAGCGTGAACGGATCGGCCGTCGATTGGCGGCGACCGGCGCGGTCTTCGATGATCGTCACGCCGGCCACTGTGGACAAGGTCATGAAGGGGTCACAGACGATGATGTCGTAATGTCCGTACTGGCTTTCGGGCTGGCCGCTGTCGAGATAGATCGCCCAGGGGCGGTTGGCGACTCGAGCGAATAACCGCGCCCCGTCTTCTTCATAAGGAAGCTCGTATTCGCGCATGTCAGCCCGCGTTATCGTTAAGCAGGCAGGCGACCGCGTAGGCCGGCAGGCAGACTGATGCCCAGCGCTGGCTATGGGCGTTGTAGCCGCGAATGAGGCTGCCGATATCGATGAACGGTCGCCCGAGCTGGGCGGCCAGCGTCGCCACCAGGAAACTGCCGGCGCCGGCGCCGATGAGCGGTGCATCCAACGCCAACTGGTGGCGAGATAGCTGCCGCAAGACCGCGGACTTGAGCAGGTCGAGTTGCGCCTGGCGGAACGCATAGGCCAATTCCTCCCAGGCCGCGTGCGGCGCGTCAGCGAGATCACGACCGATCATCCGTGCCATGCGCCTGGCGCTGTCATGCAGGGTCTTGGCCGCACCGTCGGCAGTCTCGGCCATGTCTTCTGCGGGGTTCAGTTCTGCCGTCAAGCGGTAGACATCCGCCGTGGTGGCGAAATGCTCGGCAGCCACCACCTGCCACTCGCCAGCGAAGGGAATACGTTTGGCCAGCGCCATCAGCGGCGTGCGCACCACGCCGGTATAGACCAGCTCTTCGCACTGCATGCGCTCGGCATCGGAAAAACCGCGGTTCAGAACAGCCCCATCGCGCACGAGTGAAAGGTCAGCGGTGGTGCTACCGATGTCGACGAACAGACCCTGCGGCAATTTGCCGGCGACGAAGGTAGCGCTGGCGAGCCAGTTGGCGGAGGCGATGTCCTTCAGGTATGCGGGAAGCTCGGTTGCGGCGATCAACCCATGTTTGCCGGCAAAGAAACGAGGCTTGCAATGCAGGACATCGTTCATGACCTCGGCGATCTGACGCACGCCGCTTTCACGATCCGGAAAGATATCGGCCAGTTCGCCGGTCATGGTGACCGCGTGCTGCGCCGGTACATGGCTGAGCTTGTCCTGCACCTTGGCCACTGCGAGATTGAGCTCATGCAGGCCCAGCCAGAGCGGACAGGCGACCTGGATCACCTGCAGCGCGTGGCCTTCGTCATCGACGAGCGCGGCCTTAAGGTGAGCGCCCCCGATGTCCCAACCCAGCATGGCGTTATGCGCCGTCATGGCGTCACCTCTATGACTTGTCGCGACAAGGGCTCAGACATCTTGGAACCCGCTTCTTCAAAGCTTTCATTATAGAGGAAGTCCAAGATCAATCGGGCCGGATTGCAGCCGATGGACTCGCGCAGACCGACGTAGGAGGTCGTCAGGCGCGGATTGATCTCGACGACAGACACGACCTCGTCCGTGACCAGCACATCGACGCCGATGTAACCGCGCAATCCCGGAAATGCCGAGGCGAGCTGCTGCGCCAGACGCTCGAATCTGTCCCAGTGATGCGCCAGTGCATTGACCTCGCTACCGGCGTAATGGAAATGCCCGGCGTCGATATGCACATGCTGTCGATTGCAGCTCAGCAGTCTGGCCTGTCCGTCCCTGCACACCATAGACAGGCTTGCCGCTTCGCCGGGAAGGTAAGGCTGGACGACATGCCGCGGCGATGCATGGCGGCCCAGCCATGCCTGTAATGCCGCCGCCGTTGGAAAATGGCGCACATCCTCGCAGCCTGCGCCGTCAACCGGTTTCAATACCCAGGCACCGGGTTCGGTCGATGGCCACCGATCCGGCCAGTAGGTCGGCACCGTAGCTATCCCGGCGGCACGCAGCGCGCCAAAGGTCGCGAACTTATCGGTCATGAGATCGACCACCGAGGGATCACAGCCGACCAACTGGCCGTGCTGCAAGGCCAGCCGGTTGAGGCTGGTCAAGATACCGTTGGTCTCTGGGGCGATGATCCAGCTCATATCCGCTGCCTGCATGGCCGCCTGCCAGAGCGTCGATACGTCCTGTCGCGCATCGATCACGGTCACCGTCGCTGTGGTATCCGGCGCCGGCAAGCGCGCGTCATGGGTCAGACTGACGCTGAGCCCGGGGATATCGGCCAGGTCGCGCAACAATGCGTCGCGCATCATGGCGCCCTCCTTCGCCAGGCTATCAGGCAAAGGGGCGCGGTATAATCCACCGCCGGTGATGTATTCACAGATAAAGAGTTTCATCAAAGAGAAAGGCCAGGTCTTGGAGATCATCCCAGTCATCGATCTATTGAACCAGCAGGTGGTGCATGCCAGGCGCGGTGAGCGACAACACTACCGCCCGATCCAATCCAGGCTCACGCCAGCATGCACGCCGATGGCCATTGTCGATGCGATGCTCGGATTATACCCATTCAAGACCCTCTACATCGCAGACCTCGACGCCATCCAGAAACGCGGCAGGCATGACGCGGCGATATCGCAACTCCACCAGCGTTATCCGCAACTGAACATCTGGCTCGACGCCGGGCTGGGCGGCACCAGCGACCTTGCGGCATGGCAAGGGATCCCGCTGCAGATGGTGGTCGGTAGCGAAAGTCTGTCGAGCCTGGCTGATTACCGGGCGCTCAAGACCGATCTCGCTGGCCGCATGGTCCTCTCGCTCGATTTCGATGCCGATGGCTTTCGTGGGCCGAGACAGCTGCTGGATGAGCCTGACCTATGGCCGTCAAACGTGGTGGTGATGACGCTGTCCAGGGTCGGCAGCGCCGAAGGACCTGACCTGGAACGCTTGCAGCAGATCATCGATCGACAACATAAAGGCGGCGTCTATGCCGCCGGCGGTGTGCGTGATCGTGCCGATCTCGCGCAACTGGAGACCCTCGGCGTGCAGGGTGTGCTGGTTGCCAGCGCGATCCACGACGGGAGCCTGTTCTAGGCACAGTTCTAGAAACAATAGGCCACCCGAAAACAAAAACGCCCCGGTCACGGGGCGTTGTCTCACATTCCTGACCGGCTTACTTCTTGGCCTGGAACGGGTGTGCCGATTCCTTGTAGTTCTTCAGGACATCAGCCACCTTGGGCTCGCGAGCGACAGCGCTCTTGATCGCCTGCTTGGTTGCCTGGTAGTTCCATTCCTGGATACGGTCATCCATGTCTGCGCGGCTGTCGATGAAGACGCCTACGCAGATGAATACGTCATCCGCTTCTTCCTGTGGGATGGTGCCGTCAGCGACGCAATCCATCACGGCCATCGCGACGCCGCGCTGTGCCGGGCCGAACATCTGTACGGCTTGCTTGCCGTTCTTGATAGTGACCTTGTTGAACATCACGGTTGCGGGCTTGACCATCATGTTAGGGGCAACGATAGCCAACAGGCCGTTGACGCCTTCTTTCTGGTCGGTCAGGGTACGGCAGAAGGCTTCTTCTGCTGCGCTGCCACGTGGACCCATGATCAGATCGATATGTGCGACATTCAGAAGGTCGAGGCCGCTACCGTCAGGACGACTATCGATAACCAGAGCTTCACCCACTAGAACGCGATCAATTACTGCCATTTCATTCTCCATAATAATGCCCCCTCCAAGTCATCGAAGGGAACTGACTAGGCGATACCGGGTTATTGGCATCGCCACCACGATCAGCGCCTGTTTAGCGCTGATCAAAAGGCCGATATTATACCTGAGAATGCGTCAGGTCGCCCTTGAAATCCCGGGATAAGCTGTATGACTACGCGTTCGCCTGAGCCCAACAAAAAAGCCGCGCCATAAATGACGCGGCTTTTTGCTTAAGGCTGGCTTCAGCCAGCCCCTTGCCCGGGAACGACTTACTCGAGGTTTGCGTGGATCGCGCGCATACCTTCTTCGGTCAGGTTCTTGGCATGGATCAGTTCGGAGATCACGCCTTCCAGGAAGATCAGCGTGGACAGCTCGAACTGGGAGCCCATCGGCATGCCCTTGGTCAGCGGGAAGCTGTCGTCCTGACCGATCTGGATCACCAGGTCGGCAGCGTCAGCCATCGGCGAGCTCTTCTTCATGGAGATGACGGCGAGCTTGGCGCCCAGGGACTTGGCTTTCTTGACGAAAGGCAGCAGCGTCTCGGTACCGCCGGAGCCGGAGACCAGGATCAGCAGGTCACCTGCCTTGATGGCTGGCGTGACGACCTCGCCGACCATGCTGACGTTGTAACCGGCGTGCACCAGGCGCATCGCGAAGAAACGGGAAACCAGCAGCGAACGGCCAGCACCGCCGATGAAGGTACGGCCTGCGGCCTCGACCAGCTTCAGCAGCTCGGCGCCCTTGCTCTTGTCGGTGACGTTGAGGATGCCGGTCAGCTTGTCCAGAATGAATTGTTGATGGTCCATTTTGATGTCCTTTGAGACTGTGAGATTCGATTCAAAAAAAATCCCGACGCATTGCTGGGTCGGGATTTTTATTCAACTACCAATAAATTCCTAGATGAGAAATCCCTGGAATTTACCGGGCTGATTAACCGTGAGCGATCGCGGTGATTTCAGCAGCAGCGGCAGCTGGGTCAGCAGCACCGTAGATGGCAGCGCCAGCAACGATGATGGAAGCGCCAGCGTCCTTGACTTGCTTGGTGGTTGCAGCCTTCACGCCGCCAGCGACGGAGATGTCAACACCCAGGTTCAGACCGGCAACCATGGCCAGGTCGGTGAATGGGGTTTGACCAGCAGCTTGTTGGTCCAGACCGGTGTGCACGCCGATGATG
>CAMLMA010000085.1 GCA_946481065.1 uncultured Nitrosomonadales bacterium | reverse complement strand
AAACATCAGCCAGCCATTCCGCTTGTGACAGGATAGCCAGCCGCCCCTGCGAATACCGGAACGATTGCCCTGGATGTGCGCTCGTCGTCTGTTTTCGGATCATTGAGGGGAAAAGATGCTTCACATTCATCGCCTGCGGCCGATCGCGGCTGCTGTTTCGGCTATTCGGCCAGTCAAATACCTGCAGTACGGCGCCATGCTAGGTGGCCTGGTGTTCTCTGCTGGCGCTGTCGCGGCGGATGCCGGTGCGGAGACGCTACCGGAGGTCGGAGTCTCGGCGACATCGGTGAAGGATGTCGTGGTCGATGGTTACCAGGCGAAGAAGAGCACGACGGCCACCAAGACGGAAAAGGCGCTGATCGACGTACCGCAATCGATTTCGGTCGCGACGCAGGAACTCATGAAAGACCAGGCTGTGCAGAACCTCGGCGATGTCGTGCGTTATGTACCGGGTGTGGCGCAATCGCAGGGCGAAGGCAATCGCGAAACTTTCCTCTTTCGCGGCCAGAGCACCACAGGCGATTTCTTCGTCGATGGTGTGCGTGACGATACCCAGTATTACCGTGACCTCTACAACATCGAGCGGGTGGAGGTCCTTAAGGGCCCCAACGGCATGATCTTCGGTCGTGGTGGCGCCGGCGGCGTCATCAATCGGGTGACCAAGGAAGCGGGTTGGCAGCCGATCCGTGAACTGAGCCTGCAGTACGGTTCGTTCGACCAGAAGCGCGCGACCGTCGACATCAACCAGGCGATCAACGAGGTGGCCGCCTTCCGCATCAACGCGATGGTGGAAGACAGCAACAGCTACCGTGACGGCGTCGACCTGCAGCGTCAGGGCATCAATCCGACCTTGACCCTGATGCCGAGCGAGCAGACCAAGATCGTGTTGAGCGCCGAGTATTTCAACGATGACCGTGTCGCCGACCGCGGCATTCCCTCCAATAGCAGTGCCGCCGTACTCAACGGCCGGCCGGCGCATACCAACGAATCGACCTTCTTCGGCAATGCGCGCAAGAGCCCGACCGGTACCGAAGTGCAAAGCTACAGCGCGTTGATCGAGCATGCGTTCGACAACGGCGTCACGCTGCGCAACCGCACGCGCTATGCCGATTACGACAAGTTCTACCAGAACGTCTATGCCTCGGGCGGCGTGCAGCCGAACGGTAACGTCGCAGTGGGCGCGTATCGCAACGATACCGAGCGTCAGAATTTCTTCAACCAGACGGACGTGCTGTATCGCTGGAAGACCGGCGCGCTGACGCATGACCTTCTGGCAGGTGTCGAGATCGGCCGCCAGCACACGACCAACATGCGTCTCGATGGCGTGTTCCCGGCTGGCAATACGGTCTCGCTGACTGATCCGACGTTCCGCGGCCCGGTGCTATTCCAGCAGACGCCGACGACATCGTTCAACACCAGCACGGCGGATATCGCCGCGGTCTACCTGCAGGACCAGATCACCTTCAACCCACAGTGGCAGGCCATCGTCGGCTTGCGCTACGACAGCTTCAAGCTGGATCTGCACGACAAGCGTCCGGCGACCGCCGCCAGCGATCGTTACCTCGAATCCAATGACAATTTGTTTTCGCCGCGCGCGGGCCTGATCTACAAGCCGATCGAGAACGTCGCGGTCTATACCAGCTACAGTCAGTCATATGTGCCCCGTGGCGGTGACCAGCTGAGCAGCCTCAGCGCCAACAACGATAACCTCGATCCGGAGAAGTTCATCAACAAGGAGATCGGCGTGAAATGGGACGTCAATCAAGCGTTCTCCGTCACGGCCGCGTTCTATAAGCTGGAACGTAACAAGATCTCCATCGTCAATCCTGCCGACCCGACGACCAGCATCCTCGCCGACGGCCAGGAGACCAAGGGCTTCGAGCTTGGCCTGTCTGGCCGGGTGACGGATAAATGGAGCGTCGCCGGCGGTTATGCCTATCAGGACGCCGAATTCACCGAAACCCAGGGAAACGCCAACCCGGCGAACGTGATCCTTGCCGGTACACGCGTGGCGAACGTGCCCAAGCAGACCTTTTCGCTGTGGAATCGCTATGACTTCAACGCTACCTGGGGGGCAGCGCTGGGCGTGATCAGCCGCTCGGACATGGACGCTGCCACCGCCACCGTCAGCAGCAACGTCGTGCTGCCTGGCTATACGCGTTTCGATGCCGCGGTCTACGCCAGGCTCGACGAGAAGACGCGCCTGCAGCTCAATCTCGAGAACATCACCAACAAGGAATACATCCTCTACGCCAACAACAATAACAACATCACGCCGGGATCGCCGACAGCGGCACGCGTCACGCTGATCTATAACTTCTGATCAAGCTGACCATCGTAGTAGCTACCAGGCACACGCCCAGGCGTGTGCCTTTTTTATGCGCGTGACAAATACAGGCTTGATTTTATAAATGAGAACCATTATCATTCACGAATGCCCGTAAGGGTGCGTCGCCCATAGCCAGCCAGTCCCCAAGGATAGCCAGCCACTCGTAAAGAAGCACGCAAGGCTAATCCAATTCAAGGGGAGCAGTACATGAAACACACATCGGGCTATCGCAAGACCGCGATATGGCTGGCGCTGGCAAGCATACCGGCACTGGCGCAGGCAGAGACCGTTACCGTCGCACAGGCTGACGCGCAGGAAGAAGCCCTGCCGGAAGTCACGATCAGTGCGACACCAGACAAGGACAGCGCATTCCGCGCCAGCAAGTCCACCACCGCCAACAAGTTCGAGACCGATATCCGCGACGTGCCGCAATCGGTCAGCATCGTCACCAAGGAGCTGATCGAGTCGCAGCGCGCATTCAACCTGCGCGATGCCTTGCGTAACGTCAGCGGCCTGACCATCGCCGCAGGCGAGGGTGGTCGTACCGGCGATTCCATCACCTTGCGCGGCTATGCCGCCAATTCCGATTTCTATCTCGACGGCGTCAAGGATAACGGCCAGTACAACCGCGACACCTTCTTCCTGGAACGTGTCGAAGTGCTGAAAGGCCCATCGAGCGTGATGTTCGGCCGCGGTTCCACTGGCGGCGTCATCAATCAGGCGACCAAGCAAGCCGATGGCCAGGAGCGACTGGAAGCCAACATCTCTTACGGTTCCTACGACAACAAGCGTGTCACCATCGATGCCGGCACCGCCTTGAACGATGTGGTCTCGGTGCGTTTGAACGCCCTCTGGAACGATTCGGATTCGTTCCGTGACCAGAACTTCACCCGCCGCCACGGCCTCGCGCCATCGATCAAGTTCCAGTTCAGCGACAAGACCGATCTGACCCTGAACTACCTCTACCAGAAAGAAGACAGCGTCTTCGACTACGGCGTGCCCATGTTCCTCGGCCGGCCGGCGGATGTCTCCACGCGCAAGTTCTACGGCTTCAAGGACGACCGCCTGCAGGAATACGAGACCAACGTCGCCACCGCCACGCTGAAGCACGCCTTCACCGACGAATTCTCGGTCAAGAACACCACGCGCTACGGCGATTACTACCGTAAATACCGCACGAACCTCGTCAGCAGCGTGGGTAATGACCCGGCCATTACGGCGACCTTCGGTACCGCCACCTTCAGCCAGGCGTTGCGCGACAGCCATCAGCAGAACCTCATCAACCAGACCGATTTCCTGTTGACCAAGCCGCTGTTCGGCATGGAGAACAAGCTGGCTTTCGGCGCTGAATTCGGCGAAGAGAATTACGATTTCCGCAGCAAGAACTCGCCAGGTGCCGCTTATCGTACTTCCATCTTCAATGCGGTCTTCCCTGCGACATGGCCCAACGGCACCGGCGCAGCGGATGATTTCAGCGGCACGCTGAACAGCAGCCGCCAGATCCGCGCGATCACCAAGGCCGCCTACGTGCAGGATCAGCTCTCCCTGACCGAGCATTGGAAAGTGCTGGCCGGCGTGCGTTATGACGATTTCCGGGTCGATCAGACCGACGTGCTGGTACCAGCCAACAACGCCTTCGATAGTGGCAACCACAAGTGGAGCCCGCGCACCGGCCTTATCTGGCAGCCGACCGAGGCGCAATCCTATTACGTGAGCTACGGCGAATCGTTCAACCCGACCGCCGAGCAGTACGCGCTGATCGATACCGCGGAAGAAGCGAAGCTCAAGCCGGAAACCAGCAGCAACAAGGAGATCGGCGCCAAGTGGGACCTGTTCGGCGGCCGCGTCAGCCTTACCTCCGCCATCTACCGGCTGGAGAAGGACAACGCCCGCACCACCAACCCGCTGACCGGCCTCACCACGCTCTCCGGCAAGCAGCGCACGGATGGTTTCGAGCTCGGCGTCAACGGCGCCGTCACCAGCAACTGGAACGTCTCTGCCGCATACTCCTACATGGAGGCAGAGGTCATCGAATCGCTGCAGACCGCCACGGGTTCCGTCAGCGGCACCACCGATATCCCGCTCAAGGGGATGACGCCGCAGAACGTTCCGAAGAACAGCGGTACCGTATGGACCACCTATCGCTTCATGCGTAACTGGGAAGTGGGCGGCGGCCTCTATGCGGTCGGTAGCCGGTTCACCGACAATGTGAATGAAGTCGAGTTGCCGGGCTACGTGCGCCTCGATGCGGTGCTGGCATACCATCAGCCCAAGTATGATGTGCAGCTCAACCTGTTCAACCTGCTGGACAAGAAATACTATGAATCGGGGCAAGTGCGTAGCGCGCTGCCCGGCTTGCCACTCTCGGGGATGCTTTCGCTCAACCTGAGATATTGATGCCGCATCGCTTTCTCCTCATGCATGCGACACTTGCCCGGCAGCCATGCCGGGCTTTTTTTGATTGAACCGTACAGGAGTGCAACCCGCATGCTGATCGTTCTCGATGATGTACTGAACGCACAAGCCTTGCGCGAATTCCGCGCCGCTTACGACCAGTTGCCGTTCGGCGACGGCCGGGCGACGGCGGGGGAGCGCGCGGCCGAGGTCAAGCGCAACTTGCAGCTGGCCAACGATACGCCGCAGCACGCGGCGCTGACGGCGAGCGTGCATGCTGCCCTCGGCAGCTGTGCCGAATTCATGTCGGCGGCCTTGCCGTTACAGATCAGTCCGCCGCTGTTCAATCGCTACCTGCCGGGCATGGCTTTCGGCCAGCATGTGGACAATGCCATCCGTATCGATGGCGAGCAGCCCTTGCGAGCCGATGTCTCGGCGACGCTCATGCTGTCCGGACCGGATGACTACCAGGGCGGTGACCTGGTGATCGCCGACACCTACGGCGAGCAACGCATCCGGCTCAAGGCAGGCAGTCTCGTCGTCTACCCGTCGTCCAGCCTGCACCGGGTCGAAGCAGTGATATCCGGCCAGCGGGATGTGATCGTGTTCTGGACGCAGAGCATGGTGCGCGACAATGGTCAGCGCGCCACACTGTATCGCCTCGACCAGACCATCCGCCAACTGCGCCAGCGGCAACCGGACGCGCCGGAGATCGACGCCCTGATGGCGACCTATAACAATCTGCTTCGCATGTGGGCAGACCTCTGAACCTTTTTTGAAGAAACCTTATGGAAAGAACCATCGTACAAAAGAATGCACAACGCGGCCGCCTGCTGAGAGGCCTGCGCAAGATCCATGGCTGGCTTGGGCTGTGGGGGGCGGTGCTGGGCCTGTTGTTCGGCGTCAGTGGATTCCTGCTCAACCATCGCGCCGTGATGAAGATCCCGGCAGCCAGGATGGAAGCGACCGAGATCCAGTTGGCGATGGCCCAGCCTTATCCGCAAGACCAGAAAGCCTTTGTGCGCTACATTCAGCAGGCCCTGGACATCAGCCAGGCACCTGCGCGCCCCAAAGGCCGGCCACCGCAAAAGCAAGCCATGGCGCAAACATCCGAGCCTGCGCGGCACGGCAAGCTTGAAGATCAGGCTACGACGCAGACTAGCGCCGCGGGAATGGGCTCATCAGGCGCCTCGGCCAGGGAAGCGACCAGCATGGTGAAAACCGCAGGCAAGGCCGAGCACGATACCCGGTTCATGGGGCAGGCGATGAAGCAGCCAGCAGTGTGGACCGTGGAATTCCAGCTGCCGCAAGCCGCCATCAAGGCCGAATACATCCCGGGCAATCAATATGCGCGCGTCGAGCGTCAGGACGCCAACGTCTGGGGCTTCATCACGCGCATGCACAAGGGCGTGGGGGCCAACGTCGCCTGGGTGCTGCTCGCCGACACCATCGCTGGCGCCATGCTGCTGTTATCCATCACCGGCGTGTTGCTGTGGACCAAGATGCGCGGTTCGCGGCTGGCCATGGCTGGCTTGATCGGCGGCTCGCTGGTCGCCACTATCCTCACCACCCTGTCCATGCTCTGAGGCAAGCGATACCGAAAAGCAGGGGTTACGCCCCTGTTGTCGTTATGCGCCTAGCGCCGACTTTCCAGCGCCTCCCAGCGCAGCATCAGGGCCTCGATATCAGCTTCGAGCGTTTGCAGGCGGGCTTGCAACGTTTTCACCTGTTCAGGTTGGCTGCGGTATAGGTTGCTGTCAGCCAACTGGTGGTTGATTGCAGCCACCTCGGCCTCCGCTGCCGCGATGCGGTCGGGCAAGGCTTCCAGCTCCTTGATCTCCTTGAAGCTCAGTTTGTCGGCTCCCGGTTTGGCGGCTGTGCTGGTCGCTGATTTGGCCGCCGCTGGCCGTGACTTTTCCGACCGTGCCTCGCTACGTGCTGCTTCTGCACGCTGGGCGGTGAAACGACGCCAATCGTCGTAACCGCCGCCGAACTCGGTAAGCACGCCATCGCCTTCAAAAGCGATGACCTGGGTCACCGTGTTCTCCAGGAAGGCGCGGTCATGGCTGACCAGGAACAACGTGCCTTCGAACTCCTGCAGCAGGCTCTCCAGCAGTTCCAGCGTCTCGATATCGAGATCGTTGGTCGGTTCGTCCAACACCAGCACATTGGCTGGATTGGCGAACAGGCGGGCCAGTAACAGGCGGTTGCGTTCGCCGCCGGAAAGCGATTTCACTGGCGAGCGGGCGCGCTGCGGCGGGAACAGGAAGTCTTCCAGGTAGCTGATGACGTGCTTGCGTTCGTTGCCGATCTGCACGAATTCGGAACCGGGGCTGATGGTATCGGCCAGCGTGGCCTCCTCATCCAGCTGTTCGCGCATCTGGTCGAAGTAGGCGATGTTGAGGTTGGTGCCGCGCTGGATATGCCCGCTATCGGGCGTCTCTTCGCCGAGGATGAGCTTGAGCAAGGTGGTCTTGCCGACGCCGTTGGGGCCGAGCAGACCGATGCGGTCGCCGCGCAGGATGCGGGTGCTGAAATCCCTGATCAGCACCTTGTCGCCGTAGGCTTTCTCTACGTGGTCCAGTTCGGCGACCAGCTTGCCTGACCGTTCGCCCGCATCCAGCGAGAGTTTGACCGTACCCTGGCGCTCGCGTCTCGCAGCGCGTTCGAGGCGCAGTTTCTCCAGCCGGCGCACCCGGCCTTCGTTGCGCGTGCGGCGTGCCTTGATGCCCTGGCGGATCCAGGCTTCTTCCTGCGCCAGCACCTTGTCGAACTTGGCGGCATGCGTCGCTTCGACCGCCAGCAGCTCTTCCTTCTTGGCCTGATATTGCGTGAAGTTGCCGATGAATTCGGTGAGCTGGCCGCGATCGAGTTCGACGA
>CAMLMA010000084.1 GCA_946481065.1 uncultured Nitrosomonadales bacterium | reverse complement strand
CGCCCTTTCGGGAAGCCGGCGATCCCCATCATGATGCGCACCAGCAGGTAGGTAGCCCAGGAGAAGAAACGCCGGAACACGTGTCGCCCGTTCCAGTCTTCGGTGCGGATGCGGTAACCGCCGGCCTCGATCGCGTGTTCGATATCTTGTCGCAGCAGCGTGGCGAACTCCCGGTTACGCACCACCACGTTGGCCTCGTGTGCGAGCAGCAGGCTCATGGGGTCGATGTTCGACGAGCCGACGGTCGCCCACAGATCGTCGACGACAGCGACCTTGCTGTGCATGAAGCTCTTGCGGTATTCGTAGATCTCGATGTTATGGCGGAGAAACAAGCCATACACCGCATGCGTGGCGAACATGAGCCAGTATTCCATCTTGCCCTGCAGCAGCACGCGCACGCGCACCCCGCGCTTGCTGGCGGCGATGAGGGCGCGACGGAAAGCCTTGCCGGGCAGGAAATAGGCATTGGCGATGAGAATCTCGCGCCGGGCCGTGCCGATCGCGCGCAGATAAGCTCTTTCGATGTCGCGCCGATGCAGTACGTTGTTGCGGATGACATACGCCGCACGCATATTGCCGGCGGTGGTCGGTTGCGGCAGCCGTTCGACCGGGTTGTCGTGCGCCTGACGGAAATGCATCCAGCTGATACGACGCCAGTGGCGGTAGATGCTGGTATGGATGCGGCGCACCAGCGGCCCTTCGACCTTGACCGCATAATCGACGCGTGGCGCGTTGTTGCCGGGACAGTTCTGGTCATCGATGATATTGATGCCGCCGACAAAGGCCAGGCAACCGTCCACCACCAGGACCTTGCGATGCAGGCGGCGCAGGCGGTTGCGTTTCAGGGTCCACGGCGAGATCTTCGGCCGGAAGAACATGAGCTTGATACCGGCCGCGCGCAACGTCTCGACATAATCCGCAGGCAGGTTCTTGCTGCCGTAGCCATCGAGCAGCACGCATACCACCACACCACGATCGACGGCACGCTTGAGGGCTTCACCGATGCGGATGCCGGTCTCGTCCTTTTCGTAGATGTAGGCCTGCAGATGGATCTCCAGCCTGGCGGCGTCGATGGCCGCCTCGATCGCCGGGAAATACTCCGTGCCGTTACGTAACAGCGTGATCTGGTTGCCGGAGAAGTAATGATTCATCAGCGTGATAATAGCGCGCTCAGCGCAGCGTGATCGGAGACCTTGGCGAAATCGGCGCTGGCATGGACTTCGGCGTGGTGCACATGGAAGCCGCGTGTGTAGATGCGGTCGAGCCGGAACATGGGCAGCACCGAGGGGAAACTGCGGGCCGAGCGGCCGTGATGATGCTCGAACACTTCGCGCAGGTGCAGGCCTTCGACCAGGATCTTGCCGGCGCTCATGCCCCAGTCGTTGAAATCGCCGGCGATGATGAGCGGCGCGTCGGACGGGATGGTCGCCTCGATGCGTTCGCGCATGGCATGCACCTGCTTGCGGCGCCAGCGCGAGAACAGCCCCAGATGCACGCAGAGGCAATGCAGCGGCTGCTCCCAGCCCGGCACCGCGATCTCGCAGTGCAGCATCCCACGCTGCTCGACCGCATGCGCCGAGATATCCTCATTGACGCTACTGATGATGGGGAATTTCGACAGCAGGGCATTGCCGTGATGGCCGGCCGGATACACCGAATTCCGCCCATAGGCATAGTCCGGCCATACCGCGTCGGCGAGAAACTCGGCCTGGCCGTTCTCCGGCCAGCCGGAGAAGCGACGACTGTGTGGGATATGCAGGTCACGTACCTCCTGCAGGAAAACGATATCCGCATGCAGCTTGCGGATGAGGTCGCGCTGCTGGTGCAAGGCGAAACGGGCGTTGAAGCTGGTCACGCCCTTGTGGATGTTGAAGGTGGCGATACGTAACGTATTCTGCAAATTGACGACCCTTGATCCAGCCTGACTTCGTTGACTTCCAGTGCCCGGGTGTTTTCACGCCGCGCTCAGGCGCCTTCAACCGGGGATGTCGCCATGCATGCCGGCACGCATGGGTTGCCGCTGGTTATGAGGCTTCCAGCATCCGGTCGAGCGCGAGCTTGGCCAGCTTGGCTTCTTCCGGCAGTACCTTGATCTGGTTCACTACATTGCCTTCGGCCAGGTTCTCCAGCGTCCAGGCCAGATGCTGCGGATCGATGCGCGCCATGGTCGAGCATTCGCAGACCACATGCGACATGAACTGCACGATCTTGCCGTCCGGCTTGAAGCGCTCTGCCAGGCGATTCACCAGGTTGAGCTCGGTGCCGACCAGCCAGCGGGTGCCCGGCGCGGAATCGGTGATGGTCTTGACGATGTATTCTGTAGAACCGACGTAATCCGACTGCAGGCAGACCTCGAACGGCGCTTCCGGGTGCGAGATGACCTTGCCTTCCGGGTGTTCGTTGCGGAACTTGATGATGTTCTGCGGGCGGAACATCTGGTGCACGGCGCAGTGGCCTTTCCACAACAGGATCTTGGCGTTCTTGATCTGCTCCTCGGTGAGGCCGCCCATGGGCTGATCCGGATCCCACACCGGCATCTGTTCCAGCGGGATGCCCATCTTGTAACCGCTCCAGCGACCCAGGTTCTGGTCGGGGAAGAACAAGACCTTCTCGCGCCGGGCGAAGCTCCATTCGAGCATCTTGGTGGCGTTGGTGGAGGTGCAGACGATGCCGCCATGCTCGCCGCAGAAGGCCTTGAGATCGGCCGCGGAGTTGATGTAGGTGAGCGGCGTCACCTCCTTGTCGAAATCCAGCACCTTGTTCAGCTCGCGGAAACTGCGCTCGACCTTGGCCAGGTTGGCCATGTCGGCCATGGAACAACCGGCGGACAAGTCAGGCAAAATCGCGATCTGCTCGGGCCGCGAGAGGATATCGGCGACCTCGGCCATGAAATGCACGCCGAGGAAGACGATGAACTCGGCATCGACATCGGCGGCATGGCGCGACAGTTTCAGCGAATCGCCGGTGAAGTGCGCGTGCTTGTAGACGCCTTCCTGCTGGTAATGGTGCCCGAGGATGACGAGGCGGTCGCCCAGCTTCTCCTTGGCCGCGACGATGCGCTGCTGGCACTCGTCGTCAGCGGAGTTCTGGAAGCGTTCGAATTTGATGGTCGCTGTTTGCATAATGTGATTTTACAACTTCAAGTGATGCCGTTCACCCAATCGTTTGAGTGCATCGACGTTAGTCCATGAGAATACGCGCTTCGCCGCCTCGCGCCAGTCCACCCATTCATAGCGCACATGTTCGTCCGGTGCGAGTTGGACATCGACCGGGGCTGGCAATTCAAGCCCGAACAGATGCTCGACGTTCTCCGTCACGCCCGGCGCATAGCGGTGACGCCAGTGCGGGTAGATCTCGTAAGTGTTCGAGGCCTGCCAGTCCTCGAACTTGTAGGCCAATGCATCCAGCCCAGTCTCCTCCCGCACCTCTCGGATCGCTGCGTCATAAGGTGTCTCGTCCGCCTCGATACTGCCCGTCACCGACTGCCAGAATCCGGGCTTGTCGGCACGCTCCATGATCAGCACTTTAAGGTCTGGCGTATGGATCAGGATCAGGGCGGAGACCGGGGTCTTGTAGGGCGTCATACTTTCGCTGGGCATGCTGTCATTATCATGAGGGCGGATCCGGCCAAATCAATGCGGCAGCAGCAGCCAGCCGGTGGCGATGTACTTCGACCCGGCGTTCACCACTTCGCCCGCATGCGCATGGGTCCATTCCGCAGGCCAGATCAGGGTCATGCCTTTCTTCGGTTTGACGCGCAACTGCTGGTGGATGAAATGCGTATGGCCATCCTCGAAATCGTCGTTGAGGTAGGTCATGAAAGCGAACAAGCGATGCAGCGAAGCGATATCGGTACGCTCGCTGTGGATGTGGGCGAAGTGGCCGCCCGGGTTGTATTTCTGCAAGTTGAAACGGCCGATATCCAGTTGCGGGAAGGTCTTCTCAAGGAACGGCCACTGCTTCGCGTAATCCGCATAGCACTTGAACAGCTGGCCGATATACTTCTTGATCGCCTGATGGCTGGGCTGGTTGATCTCGGCGGGCGCGATCGGCAAGTCCAGCGAGCGCTTGAGATCGGTGTTCAAGCCCTCCAGCGTCACGCCTTGCCGCTGTTTCTCCTGATGCTGCTCGAAGAACTCGATCAAGGCATCGCATAGCTTGAGGTCTTCGAGGACCCAGGCACCGATGAAGTGTGGGCTGACCTCGGTGGTGATCTCTACTCTTTCCATACCGTCCTCACAATACCGCATAGCCTTTCGCCAGGTTGAACCGCACGAAGCCGGAGCCCTTGCGGATCGTCTCCAGGCCGCGCTGATGCTGGCCAAGGCCAAGATAGAGGTTGCCCAGGTTATCGTAGGCTTCCCTGAAATGCTTGTGCGTCTTGATCAGCCGTTCATAGGTCTCGATCGCGGCTTCGCTATCGCCTTTGTCCCGTAGTGCAGTCCCCAGGTTCAACAGGATCTCCGGCTGGTCCGGCTTGTACGAGAGCGCCGCCTGGTAACTGCCGATCGCGTCTTCATAGCGTTTGGCGGCCAGATAGGCATTGCCCAGGTTGATATGGGCCGTCGCGAACTCCGGCATGGCTTCGATGATCTCCCGGTAACCGGCAATCGCCTCGTCGCTCTTGCCGGCGCCGAGCAAGGCATTGGCAAGGTTGAACTTCACCTCAAGGTTGGCTGGGTCGATGGACAGCGCGTGCTCGTACTGCGCGATCGCGGCTTCGAACCTGCCGACCGACGCGAGCGTATTCGCCAGATTGAAACGGGCTTCCAGCACGGCTGGGTTGAGCGCGATCACGCGCTCGAAACTGTCGATCGCTTCATTGAGCTTGCCCGAGCGCTTCAGTTCCATGCCCAGCAGGAAATGCGCTTCGGCATAACGGTCGTTCAGCGCGATCGCCGCACGCAGGCGCTCGATGGCTTCTTTCTGCTTGTGCTGTTCGGCATACAGGCTCCCCAGGGCATAGTGCACTTCGGGAATCGCCGGATACATCGCCAGCGCCTGCTTGCAGACCGACACGGCCTGCGGCAGACGGCGGGTCTGCTGTAAAAGTGCCGCGTAGTTGAGGTAAGCCGCAGGCAGGCGTGTCTTCATGCCCATCAATTGTCTGTAGGCCGCTTCCGCGCCGGCTAGGTCGCCTTGCTGTTGCTGATGCAAGGCACGATCAAGCAGCGCTTTTTCGGTGTTCAGCAAATCGGCGGGGGACGGTTTCATAAGGGACGTTCAGGCAAGCGCTTGAAAGAAGGTGGCATTTTAGCACCCCGCATCAGGCCAGGGACCGCCGTTTGCTCGCGAGCGCATCCAGCAGTAGCTGCTCGAGGTTGCGCGCGTAGCGCTCGGCGTCGAACACCTTGAGCGCGGCCTTGTGTTCGTTGAGCCGGGCGCGCACCTGCTTCAAGGCATCGGCGTCGCGACTGAGGCTCAGCGCCAGCGCTTCGTAATCGGCGAGCGAATCCGTGATCAGCTCCGGTAGCTGCAACGCCGTCAGCAGGCTGGCGGCGACACGGGCGGCGAAGACCTGCCCGCGATAGGTGACGACCGGCAAGCCCGCCCAGAGCGCGTCACTGGCGGTGGTATGCGCATTGTAGGGATGCGTGTCCAGGAACAGGTCGGCCAGTGCATGGCGGGCGATATGCTCCTCCAGGCGCGCGGTGCGTGGCGCGAAGACGATCCTGTCGGGATCGACACCGCGGATCCCGGCTTCCTTGCGCAGGTTACGTTTCACGATCTCGCTGCTATCCGACAGCCACAGCACGCTGCCTTCGACCTTGGCGAGCAAGCGCATCCACACATCGAATACCGGCGGCGAGATCTTGTAGTGGTTATTGAATGCACAGAACACGAAGCCCACGGCCGGCAAGCCAGCTGTCGCCCGGTCGGGCACCTCGACAGGGACTTCAAGCTGGTTGTCACGTGGCAACAAAGGCGCAGGCAGGCGCAGCACGCGCTCTGAATAATGCGCTTCATGGCTAGGCGGGATGATGACCTCATCGGCGACGATGCAATCGATGGCCGGGCTGCCCGTGGTGCCGGCATAGCCCAGATAAGCCACTTGCAACGGCACCGCGCGCTTGGCGAGGATCGCGGGCCGCGCATGGGTGGTGTAGCCCATGAGGTCGATGGCGATATGCACGCCTTCGGACTTGAGCAAGGCCGCCACTTGTTCGTCGCTTTGCTGACGCACGTCGATGAAGCGGTCGAATGCCTGGCTGACGCGCGCCCGGAGCTCGCTCTTGTCGTCCGGCCCGAAGGAGATGCCGATGACCTCGAAGCGCGAGCGGTCATGCCGCTCCAGCACTTCCACCAGCAACTGCGAAACCGGATGCGCACGAAAATCGGCGGAGAGATAGGCGATGCGGATCTTTCCATCGGCCGCCGGTAAAGGCGCTGCCTGCTCGCTGGCGGGATACATGGTTTCCGCGAACATCCGTGCGCACTTCAATTCCAGCGCCGGGTCATCCGAGATCGGCCGTAACTCGAAGACCTTGATCGGCCGCTCACCCTGCTCGACCCGTGCAGTGATCTCCGCGACCTGCGCCTCGTGGTCCTGCCAGTCGCAGCAATGGATGCGGGAATACATGCGGCCGCCTAGTGCCCAGTCATACGCGGGGTCAACGGCCAGCAAGCGGGTGAAGGTCTCGATCGCCGCCTCATGCCGGTAAAGCTGCTGGTAGGCATTGGCGAGATTGCTCAGGGCGCCGGTGTGACGCGGGTCGATCGCCAGCGCACGCTGGTAGGTGGCGATGGCGTCTTCATAGCGGTAGATATCCTGCAGGGCATTGCCGTGATTGATCAGCGCGCCGAGATGTTGAGGCGCAAGACGCAAGGCCTGCTGAAAATGGGTGAAGGCCTGCTGGAAATGCCCGGTCGCACGGTAGATCTCACCGAGGTTGTTCTCGGCATCCGGCTGTTTGGGGTTTAGCGCGAGCGACCGCTGCAGGATTTGGATCGCCGCCTCGGCATTGCCGACATAGAAAGCCAGCACGCCTAGCAGGGTCATGGCTTCCGTCTGCCTGGGGTCGGATTGCAGGATGCGCTGGCAAGTCGCGATGGCGGCCTGCAGGTTGCCCTGCTCGAATTGCGCGATCGCCTGCTTGAGCGCCGTGTTCAGGAGGTTGGGGGCTACCGTCGGGTTGGGCTGCGCACTCGCGGCCTGCATGCAGCATTGCTTGAATTTCTTGCCGCTACCGCAGCTGCATGGATCGTTCCTGCCGGGTTTCGCTGCCATGTGCCGATGCGATGATGTGGGTGGGGCTATTCGCCCTCGAACTCACACAAGGCGAACATCGTGTGGCCCTTGGCTTCGAGGCGTTTGCGGCCGCCAAGGCTGATGAGGTCGATGATGAAGGCGCATTCCACCACTTCGCCACCGAGCTTTTCGATGAGCGCGGCGGAGGCCAGCGCGGTGCCGCCGGTGGCGATGAGGTCATCCACCAGCAGGATACGTTCGCCTTTTTCGATGGCGTCCTTGTGGATCTCCACGCGATCGCTGCCGTATTCCAGCTCGTAATCGTGACCCATGGTCTCGGCCGGCAGCTTGCCGCCCTTGCGGATCGGTACGAAACCCACACCCAGCTTGTAGGCCAGTGGCGCGCCGACCAGGAAACCACGCGACTCGACGCCGACCACCTTGTCGATGCGCTGGTCGGAATAGCGCTTGTGGAATTCGTCGATGGTGACCTTGAGGCCTAGCGGGTCTTTCAGCAGCGTCGTGATGTCACGGAACTGCACGCCCTGCTTGGGGTAATGCGGGATGGTACGGATGAGGGATTTGATGGTCATT
>CAMLMA010000083.1 GCA_946481065.1 uncultured Nitrosomonadales bacterium | reverse complement strand
GTCGTCATCCTGCTCGACTCCATCACCCGCCTGGCCCGCGCCTACAACACCGTGGTACCGGCCTCCGGCAAAGTGCTGACCGGCGGTGTCGACGCCAATGCCCTGCAACGCCCGAAGCGCTTCTTCGGCGCGGCCCGCAACATCGAGGAAGGCGGCTCGCTGACCATCATCGCCACCGCGCTGGTCGATACCGGCTCACGCATGGACGATGTGATCTACGAAGAATTCAAGGGCACCGGCAACATGGAGATCCACCTGGATCGTCGCATGGCCGAGAAGCGCATCTACCCGGCCATCAACGTTAACAAGTCCGGCACGCGCCGCGAGGAGTTGCTGATCGAGAAGGATATCCTGCAAAAGATCTGGGTGCTGCGTAAGCTGCTGTATCCGATGGATGACCTCGAAGCCATGGAATTCCTGCTCGACAAGATCAAGGCCACCAAGAACAACGCCGACTTCTTTGATTCGATGCGTAGAGGTTAAGTCGTTTCGAGGTCATTGAGGGCTGCTCCCGCACCGCGCTTCGCGATACCGCGTCGCAGCCCTACCCCTCAGCCATGGAATCCGCGCCGGACAAGATCAAGGCCACCAAGAACAACGCCGACTTCTTTGATTCGATGCGTAGAGGTTGATTAATTCCCTCATTTCATTGATAATTGCGCCCTTCGCTAAAAGCAACTGAAAGAGACACGAGCATGAAAGCCGATATTCATCCAAATTATCCTGACGTGACTGTCACCTGCAGTTGCGGCAACAAGTTCAAGACCCGCTCCACCAGCGGCCGCGACCTCAACATCGAAGTCTGCTCCCAATGCCATCCGTTCTATACCGGCAAGCAGAAGATCATGGACACCGCCGGTCGCGTTGAGAAGTTCCGCCAAAAATACGGCATGTAATCGCTATTCAGCGTTCGAAAAAGGCAGCTCAGGCTGCCTTTTTGTTTTATGTTGATCGCCCCGCGCATTAGAATACGCAGACCCAAAACGGGCTAGGCACTAGAAAATAAGGATCTCGTGGCATTCGAACTCGAACATGACTGGCAAGGCAATCTGGCGACCCCACGCGCACGGATCGGCGAAAGCGCCAAGACGCGCCTGCTGATCCTGCTGTGCGTGGTCTGGGTCTGCCTGGGCCTCATCAGCCACCAACCCTGGAAGCCAGACGAATCCCAGAGCATCAGCATCGTCAAGCAGATGCTGGCCGGCGAACATTTACTGACGCCGATGGCCATCGGCCAGACCACGATCGGAACTCCGCCGCTCTACTATCTGAGCGCGGCCGGCATGGCCAAGCTGCTCTCCCCCTGGCTACCTATGCATGATGGTGCGCGGCTGGTCAGCGGGCTATGGATGGCGATCACCCTGCTCATGGTCGGCATGATCGGCCGGGAACTATGGGGGCGCGGCATCGGGCGCCAGACGACATTCATCTTCCTCGGATCACTAGGGCTGATCGTCACCGCCCACATGCTGATGCCGGAAGTCGCCGCACTGGCGGGATGCGCCATGGGCCTCTATGCCCTGGCCTTGGCCAAACGCAGACCGTTCCGCGCCAGTGCCTTGCTGGGGACAGGTATCGGCGTCGCTTTCCTGGCGGGGGACGTGCGCTATGCCGGCATCGTCTTGTGCACGGCGCTGGCCCTGCCGATCTTTTTCGGCCATTGGCGCAGCAAGAGTTTTTTCATCGTGCTCGGCTTGAGCCTGATCGCAGCGCTACCCTGGCTGTCGATCTGGCCTTTGCTGCTCTGGCATCTGGCGCCAGTGCAGTTCGAGGGCTGGCTAGCGCAGTCCGTCGCGCAATTCAGCCAGCATAACCACTGGTACTTCACCAAGACCCTGGCCTGGTTCGCCTGGCCCGCACTGCCTATGGCAGCCTGGGGCCTGTGGCGCTTCCGTGCCAACTTGCTCACCAAGCCCAAGTTCCAGCTCCTCATCGTCAATTTCGCCGTCGCCTTGTTGCTCACCGGCTTCGCAGCCAACGATCGCGAGATCTTCGCCCTGCCGCTGCTGTTACCGCTCACGGCGCTGGCGGGGGGCAGTGTCGAGACCCTCCGGCGCGGCGCCGCCGGCTTGCTCAACTGGTTCGGCCTGATCCTGTTCGGGGTCATGAGTTTCCTCATCTGGCTCGGCTGGTTCGCGATGATGACTGGCTGGCCGGCGAAGATCGCCGAACGCATGCAAGTCCTGTCCGCGATCGCCGAGCCACACTTCCGTCTGCCGGCATTCCTTGCGGCCTTGCTGGTCACGGTGATCTGGTGTGTCGTCGTGTTCAACGCCAAACGTTCCAACCGTGCCGCAGTCACGGATTGGGCAGTCGGCATCACCATGACATGGAGCCTGCTGATGTCGCTCTGGCTCCCCTGGATCGATTCAGCGAGAAGTTACGAGAAAGTCATGCACCAGATCGCAACTGCCGCGCCAGCTGGATTCGCCTGCATCACCAGCCGCAACCTGGGCGCCGCGCAGCAAGCACTGCTGCATTACTATACCGATATCCAGACGCAGCCGTTCGAGACGACGCAACGCATGGATTGCGACCTCTACTTGATCCAGGACGAACGCGGCCGCGACAAGATCGAGCCAGGGCCGTCCTGGCAACTGATCTGGCATGGCAAGCGCCCGACAGACCGACGCGAAAGCTTCCGCCTCTACCAGCACCTCGGCTAGGCGATTGACATTGTTCATCCATCCCTAAAGACTTACAATCGATCGTCTATACCAATGGATTCAAGGCCGGTATCCCCGCATGTCAGCAGCCCCCGATAACCCACGCCCAGAAGACGCACTGCCAGATGGCGCGCTGATCGACCGTTACGGTCGCAAGGTGGATTACATCCGTCTGTCGATCACCGATCGCTGTGATTTTCGTTGCGTGTACTGCATGTCCGAGGACATGACCTTTTTGCCGCGCGAAGAGGTACTGTCACTCGAGGAATGCGCGCGCCTGGTGAAAGCCTTTGTCTCCCTTGGCGTGAGCAAAGTACGCATCACGGGTGGCGAGCCGCTCGTGCGCAAGAATGCCCTGAAACTGTTCGAAGAGGTCGGCCAGCTACCAGGCCTGCGTGAGCTTGTCGTCACCACCAACGGTTCGCAGCTCGAGCATCAAGCCGCCGCACTGAAGCGGGCCGGCGTTCGCCGCATCAACATCAGCCTCGATAGCCTGGACGCCGAGCGTTTCCGAAAGATCACCCGGGTCGGCGATCTGGACAAGGTCTTACGCGGAGTCGCTGCAGCGAGGCATGCCGGGTTCGAGGGCATCAAGCTCAATACCGTACTGATGCGTGGCGTCAACGATGACGAAGCGTTACCGCTGTTGCGCTTTGCAATCGAACAAGAGATCGATATCGCCTTCATCGAGGAAATGCCGCTGGGCGAGGTCGACCATGGCCGGCTCGACACCTATGTCAGCAATGAGGCCACGCTAAAGCAGCTGCAAGCACATTACCCCATGGTCAGTAGCGCCGAAACCACCGGCGGTCCGGCACGCTACTGGCGCATCCCGGGCACCCGCACTAAGGTCGGATTCATCTCGCCGCATAGCCACAATTTCTGCGAATCCTGCAACCGTGTGCGCATCACCTGCAAAGGCGAGCTCTACCTCTGCCTGGGCCAGGAAGACAAAGTCGAGCTGATGCCCTTGCTGCGTGCACACCCCGAAGATGACCAGCCATTGATCGCTGCGATACGCGACTCCATGCGCATCAAACCCAAAGGCCACGATTTCGATCTGCAGCGGGCAGCGCCGGCGGTCGTGCGCTTCATGTCACACACGGGTGGATGAGCGCATGCCTGCCGGTGTGCGACAGGCCAGCCAGACACCGTCGGCCAGCGTTCAGATGCGGCAAGACGCTTGTTTTGCTGGATAATAGAGGGCTTTATCGTCACTTGCCCGCTCCTTTCAAGGTGATCGACATACCCGTGATGTGAGTCAGCATCATATCGGTCGCTCAGACAAGGCCCGGCAAGGATTTTCAATGATCGGCAAGCGCGCGATGCGCGTTGCCAGCAATAAGGTTCATGGATTATGAGTATCAGCGGTGTGGTTCTGGCAGGCGGCAAGGGGCGCCGTATGGGTGGCGTCGACAAGGGGCTGGTCGCGTTCCTCGGCAAACCCCTGATCGAGCATGTGGTGCAGCGCTTGCGGCCCCAGGTCGACGAGATCTTCATCAATGCCAATCGCGAACTCGCACAATATGGCAATCTTGGTTATCCCGTGATCGAGGATGACATCAGCGGTTTCGCCGGCCCCCTGGCAGGTCTGCACAAGGCGTTGCAAGTCTCGGAGAATGCCTATGTATTGACGGTGCCCTGCGACTCGCCCTTTTTGCCGCATAACCTGGTCGAGCGCCTGATGAACGGCCTGGTGGAGCGTGACGCCGATCTGGCCGTTGCCAAGACCGGCCAGCAAGCGCATCCGGTATTCTGCCTGTGCCGCAAGGCGCTGCTGCCCAACCTTGAGGCTTATCTGCACAGCGGCGGCCGCAAGTTCGAAACCTGGTACAGCACGCTGGAAGTAGCCGAAGTGCTGTTCAACGACAATGCCAAGGCCTTCGCCAACGTGAACACCCCTGAGGAATTATTGTGGCTGGAGCAGGCGGCATAGGGTTCGACGAAAGCATCTCCTTTCCGCTGCCACTGCTCGGTGTTTGTGCTTACGGCAGCGACATCGGCAAGACCACCCTGCTCACGCGTCTGATCCCTGCGCTGGCAACGCGCGGCGTGCGCGTATCGGTCATCAAACATGCGCACCACCGCTTCGATATCGACCATCCGGGCAAGGATAGCTACCGCCTGCGCGAAGCAGGCGCGGTTCAGACGCTGATCGGCTCGCGCCACCGATGGGCGGTGATGACCGAGCTGGCGCGCGTGCCGGAGGCTATCCGGCCGGAGACCGACCTGGCCATCCTGTTAGCGCGCATCGAGCCGGCTTACGCCGACCTGGTCCTGATAGAAGGTTTCAAGCAAGCCCCCATCGCCAAGATCGAAGTCCATCGCCCGGCTCTGGGCATGCCCCTCTTGGCCGATCACGACCCGTATATCATCGCCATCGCCGCCGACGCTGCCGTCATCACTGATCGCCCCGTGCTCGATCTTGACGACCCGGAAGCGGTCGCCGATTTCGTGATGCAATGGCTTGCCAGCCAACCCACGGCCCGCCTACCTGTTCCCATATCTTCATGATCGATGGACCACCATGACCACATCACTTTCCGACCTCGTACATAACGCCAGCTGCCTTGATGACTACGACCCCAATGCCATGCCCGTGGCACAGGCACGCCGCTTCATCCGCCAGTACTTGAGTCCGGTATCGACCAAAACATCCGTACCCTTGCGCGACAGTCTTGGCCGTGTACTGGCGGTGGATATCCACTCCCCATGCAATGTACCCAACCACGACAATTCGGCCATGGACGGCTATGCCCTCAATGCCGACGACCTGCAGGCGAACGGCGAGACCCGGCTCAAGATCGTCGGCACTGCCTACGCCGGCAACGCATACGACGGTACCCTGGGCCAAGGTGATTGCGTACGCATCATGACCGGGGCCGTCATGCCTGCAGGCTGCGATACGGTCGTAGTACAGGAGCGCGTCACGGTCGACGGCGACCATATCCGCTTCAACGATGCCATCAAGCGCGGGATGAACGTGCGCACAGCAGGGGATGACCTGAAGCAGGGGCAGGTGGTATTGCCGCGTGGCCATCTCATGCGCGCCGCCGATCTCGGCCTCGTCGCTTCGCTCGGCATCGGCGAACTGCAGGTCTATCGCAAGTTACGTGTCGCCTTCTTCTCTACCGGAGACGAGCTTGCCAGCATCGGTCAGCCTCTGGCGCCAGGTCAGGTCTATGACAGTAACCGCTACACACTGTATGGCATGCTGACGCGACTTGGCGTGGACGTCATCGACATGGGCGTCGTGGCTGACGATCCGGTGCGGCTTGAACAGGCGCTGATGGACGCTTCGCAATGTGCCGATGTCATACTCACCAGCGGCGGTGTCTCGGTGGGCGAAGCGGATTTCATGAAGCAGTTGCTGGAAAAGCTGGGCCAGGTCCTGTTCTGGAAGATCGCCATGAAGCCCGGTAGACCACTGGCCTACGGCAAAGTCGGCAACGCGCATTACTTCGGTCTGCCCGGTAACCCGGTCTCGGTGATGGTGACGTTCTACCAGTTCGTGCGTGAAGCCTTGCTGGTGTTGATGGGCCAGCCGGAACCGGCTGCCACGCCACTACTGAGGGCGGTATGCACGTCTGATATACGCAAGCTCACCGGCCGCACTGAATTCCAGCGGGGGGTACTCTATCCGGACAGCGATGGGCAATGGAAGGTGAAACCGACCGGCAGCCAGAGTTCGGGGGTGCTACGCTCGATGTCCGAGGCCAACTGTTTTATCGTGCTCGACGAAACGGTAGGCAACATAGCGGCCGGGGCTACCGTGTCCGTACAACTGCTGGATGGCATCGTCTAGCGCTTGAGATCGACGGCGGGCTCACTCGCGGCAAAATTGAACTCGATGCCATTGCCCGCAGGGTCCTTGAAGAATAGCTGACGGATACCGGTCGCCGCTACTTCACGCTGGCCATAAGCGATGCCATGGCGCTCAAGCCTGGCAAGCGTCCCCGCAAAATCGGTGCAGGTGAAAGCCACATGGTCGAGCGTGGTCTCGACATGGGTCACGCGCACTTCGTCTGGTGAGCACTCACTCAGGTGCAGCAGGTCGCGGCCACCGGCATAGAGCCAATAGCCGAAGCTACGAAAGGCAGGTCGTTCGCCGAGCGACAGGCCGACGACCTCGCAATAAAAATCGCGCAAAGTGTCGAGCAAATCCCTCGGTGCGCGTAGATTGTAGTGATTGAAGCCCTGAACAGACACGGTTTCCCTTTGCTTGTGGTTAAAAGGCGATTGCGTTCGGTGATCATGGTCACAGACAGCGCGTCCATGATGATCGATGATACGTGAAGACAAAAAGGCGGCAATCTGAACTTGCTTTTATACTAGGCGTCTTAGAGCGTGTAATCCACAATATAACAAGAACTTGAGGAGATGAGCATGTTGAAGTACTGGGTGTCGTCCGCGCTGCTCGCAGCGACTTTGCTAGGCATGAGCCAGGGGGCATGGGCAGAAGCGGATCCGAAGCTGTGGCCCGTGGTCAAGGAAGCGTTCTTCGCCAATCGCACTATCGAAGATGCCGATTTCATGCAGATCACAGGACCCAAGCGGGCAGAAAGCGGGGCACAGGTGCCGATCACGCTGTCCGTCGATAACAGCAAAGGGGTCACGATCAAGAAGGTATACATCATCGTCGACGCAAACCCCATCCAGCTGGCCGCGACTTATCACCTCACCGATCTTTTGGGTAACCTGCAATTGTCCACCCGCATCCGCATGGAGACCGATTCCTATGTGCGCGCGATCGGCGAAGCGGCGGATGGCAAGCTCTACATGGCGAATGTCGTGATCCGTGCGGCCGGCGGCTGTGGCGGCACGATCGAGAACGATGAGGCCGCGGTACGCGCCAGCGCAGGCAAGATCAAGATGCACGTGGAGACGCCGGTCAAGTTCGGCCAGGCCACGCCCACGACCTTTATCATCAAGCACCCGATGCGCACTGGTTTGCAGCGTGATCTGGTCTCGCAGGGTACGATCCCCGCCTTCTACATCAACAAGGCGACCTTCAGCTTCAACGACAAGGAAGTCATGGCGGTGGATTTCGGGGTGGGCACCAGCGAAGATCCCTATCTGCGTTTCGATTTCGTACCCAGCGCACCTGGCGTACTGGAAGTGAAAGCGACCGATAACGAAGGCAAGGCTTTCGAGCACCAAATCGAAGTGAAAAGCTGAGCACGACGGCAGC
>CAMLMA010000082.1 GCA_946481065.1 uncultured Nitrosomonadales bacterium | reverse complement strand
CGGCTTTTTTGTTATCTACGCCGCATTTGTTACCATGCAACCTGGGTAAAGGCATCGAATGACCATGCAAAGCAAAAAACTGAAAGTAGGGATTGTCGGCGGTACCGGTTACACCGGCGTCGAATTATTGCGGCTCTTGGCGCTGCACCCGCATATCGAACTCAAGGCCATCACCTCGCGCGGGGATGCCGGTATGCCGGTGGCAGACATGTTCCCGAGCTTGCGTGGCTATGTGGGCCTCAATTTCGTCGATCCTTCCGAGGCCGATCTCGGCGGTTGCGATGTCGTGTTCTTCGCCACGCCTAACGGTATCGCCATGCAACAGACGCGCGAGCTGCTCAACAAAGGCGTGCGGGTGATCGATCTGGCCGCGGATTTCCGTATCCAGGATATCCCGACCTGGGAAAAATGGTACGGCATGCCCCATGCATGCCCCGATCTCGTGGCGGATGCCGTCTATGGGTTGCCCGAGCTCGACCGTGCCCGGATTCGGACGGCGCAGCTGGTGGCTAACCCTGGGTGCTATCCGACCGCGGTGCAGCTCGGTTTCCTGCCATTGCTCGAAGCCGGTGTCGTGGATACCACGCATCTGATCGCGGATGCCAAATCCGGGGTCAGCGGCGCGGGACGCAAGGCCGAAGTACATACCTTGTTCGCCGAGGCCGGCGATAACTTCAAGGCTTACGGAGTCAACGGGCACCGGCATCTGCCGGAGATCAGCCAAGGCTTGACCCGGATGTCGGGACAATCAGTGGGGTTGACCTTCGTACCCCATCTGACGCCATTGATCCGGGGTATCCACGCCACGCTATACGCCAGACTGACCAAGGATACCGATCTGCAGGCCTTGTTCGAGCAGCGCTATGCCGACGAAGCGTTCGTCGATGTGCTACCCAAGGGCGCGCATCCCGAGACACGTTCGGTGCGTGGTTCCAATCAGTGCCGCATCGCAGTGCATCGGCCGCAGGGCGGAGATACGGTGGTAGTGTTGTCCGTCATCGATAACCTGGTCAAAGGTGCGGCGGGCCAAGCCGTACAGAACATGAATATCATGTTCGACCTGCCGGAAAGGACCGGGCTCGAGATCATGCCCCTGTTGCCGTGAGACAGGTATCGCGCCGATTGAGACGCCATTTCGGAGCGACTTCGCGACGGGTGGCGATCCGCTCGCAACGCCCGTGGTTCTGGCGGCCGTTACTGGCGTGCATATTGATCTTCTTTGGTTACCTGATCGCTTACTGGCAATTGGCGGGCGGCGAGTTCGACAACTTGCGCGGCGGCCTCGAGCGCATGATCGAAGAGAATCGTGCCCTGCAGGCCAAGCTCGTCATCAGCGAGCGCCAGATGCAGGTCGAGCGGGCGGCGCAGGATAATCTGGCGATCGAACTGGCGAAACTACAAGATGAGGGCATCCGGCTGAAGGAGGATGTCGAGTTCTATCGCAACATCCTCAACGAAGCTCCGGGGCCGAGCACCGTCAAGTTGCAAAGTTTTCGACTGGTCAAAAGTCGGCAGCCCGGCAGCTATGAATATCACCTCATGATCGTGCAGTCCGGCCGCAGCCCCAGGACGATCCAGGGCAACATCAAGCTCATGCTCAACGGTACCAAGGATGGCCAGCCAGTGTCCGTACCGGCGAGCCAGGATGCCAGCGTATCGCAGGCGATGAAAATCAATTTCAAGTATTATCAGCGTCTGGACGGCAGTTTCGCCATTCCCGAAGGCATGAATGTCGAAACGGTCGAAGCGAGCTTTCTTGAAATTGGGGCAAGTCAACCCAAGATTAGTCAAAAGGTAGACTTGCCAGCCTGAGCAATCTGTTAGAACGAGGCTTTGCATGTTTTCGAAAAACCGTAACAAACCGCAGAATCGTATCGATACGCTGGTGGGCGTCGATACCCATATCATGGGCGATATCCAGTTCACCGGCGGCATCCGCGTAGATGGCAGCGTGCGCGGCAACGTGACGGAAAAGACCGAGACGCCCGGGACCCTGATCCTGAGCGAACACGGCCGCATCGAAGGCGCGGTGACGGTGTCGCAGATCGTGATCAACGGCAAGGTAGTGGGGCCGGTACGGGCAACCCACTATCTCGAGTTGCAGACCAAGTCGCGCATCACTGGGGATGTCTATTACAAGTCCCTGGAGATGCACACAGGGGCGGTGGTGGAAGGCAAGTTGATCTATCTTGGCGACATTGAGCCCGAGACGGCACTGGACCCGTTGCTGGCCGAGAAACCTTCGTAAGCCTTTGATTGACCTAGGGTCTGTCAGGCAGGATAATAGTGAATCAGGAATTTAGGAGCGCATCATGAACGCAGTGACTGAAATGCCGAGCCCATTGGTCTTTACCGATAATGCGGCGAAAAAAGTGAAAGAATTGATCGATGAAGAGGGTTCTCCCGACCTCAAGCTGCGTGTATTCGTCAGCGGGGGCGGTTGTTCCGGCTTCCAATACGGATTCACCTTCGAAGATACGGTGAATGATGACGACACCCAAGTGCAGAAGGATACCGTGACTCTGCTGATCGACCCGATGAGCCTGCAGTATCTCATGGGCGCAGAGATCGATTACCAGGATAGTCTGCAGGGTTCGCAGTTCGTGATCCGCAACCCGAACGCCACCACGACCTGCGGCTGCGGTTCTTCGTTCTCGGTCTGAGTTTGGGCTGATATAAGTCTGATCGATCTAAGTCTGATCCACGGATCGACGCTCAACAAAAAAGGCGCTGATTGCGCCTTTTTTGTTGAGCGTCGCCAGCGCGCTAGCGTTGCTCTAGCGGCACAAAATCACGGCGCTTGGCACCGGTATAGAGCTGCCGGGGTCTGCCGATCCTGGCTTCGGGATCGGACAACATCTCGTTCCACTGGGCGACCCAGCCAGCAGTGCGGGCCAGTGCAAAGATGGCGGTGAACATGGAATTGGGAATACCCATGGCACGCATCACGATACCAGAGTAGAAGTCGACGTTCGGATAGAGTTGCTTGCTGACGAAGTAATCGTCTTCCAGCGCGATCTGTTCGAGCTTGAGCGCGAGCTTGAACATGGGATCGTCGTTCAGCCCCAGTTCATCGAGTACCTGATGGCAGGTCTGGCGCATGATGGCGGCACGTGGATCCATGTTCTTGTAGACGCGGTGGCCGAAGCCCATGAGCCGGAAGGAATCGCTCTTGTCCTTGGCGCGCTTGATGTATTCACCGATACGGCTAACGTCGCCGATCTCTTCCAGCATCTTCAGCGTGGCTTCGTTGGCGCCACCGTGGGCCGGACCCCAGAGCGAGGCGATACCTGCGGCGACGCAGGCGAACGGATTGGCGCCACTGGAACCTGCTAGGCGCACGGTCGAGGTCGAAGCGTTCTGCTCGTGGTCGGCGTGCAGGATCAGGATACTGTCGAAGGCCTTGGCCAGAACCGGGTTGGGTTCATAGTCTTCCGTCGGTGTGGCGAACATCATGTGCATGAAGTTCTGCGCGAAGTTATAGCGCTTTTGCGGATACATGAACGGTTGCCCGAGATTGTACTTGTAGCTCCAGGCCGCGACGGTCGGCACCTTGGCCAATAGCCGGTAAGCGGCGACCTGGCGCACAGCTGGGTCGCGTACATCCATCGAATCGTTATAGAAGGCCGACATCGAGCCGACGACGCCGACCATGACGGCCATCGGATGCGCGTCACGGCGGAACCCGCGGAAGATGTTGTTCAGCTGGTCGTGCAGCATGGTATGCCGATTGATCGTGCTGACGAAATCGGCCTTTTCCTGCACATCCGGCAGTTCGCCATGCATCAGGAGGTACGAGACCTCGAGAAAATCACAGTGCTCCGCCAGCTGCTGGATGGGATAGCCACGATAATAGAGCAGGCCCTCATCGCCATCGATAAAGGTGATCTCTGAACCGCACGAAGCGGTCGACAGGAAACCCGGATCATAGGTAAAAACCCCATGCTTTCCGAGTTGGCGTATATCGATGACGTTGGGGCCGAGATTGCCGGAAACGACAGGCAATTCGATCGGCGCAGAGCCGTCATCGAACGTCAGGGTGACTTTAGTAGGTTTCTTCATAACGGTATCGTTGGTTTCAAATTGGAATGCTTCAAATCAGCTAGCATAAACCGCACCCAGTATTCTCTCACCTTTCGCACCAGTGACGGCAGGTAAGTTGCCAGGCGCACGACGCATCGCCTGGCTGGCAAGCCAGGCAAAAGCGGCGGCTTCCACCCAATCGGCGTCGATGCCCAGCGTGTCGGTCAGCTGCACTTCGACCTCAGGCAACTTGTCATGCAAGCTGCCCAACAGTGCGCGGTTGTGCGCGCCGCCGCCGCAGACATAGAGCGCTTCCACATCTGGACAGCATCGACGGATGGCTTGAGCGATACTGACCGCGGTCAGCTCCAGCAAGGTGCGCTGCACGTCTGCCGGCGTTTCATCTCCACGCAACTTCGATGTCAGCCAATCCATGTTAAAGAGATCGCGCCCGGTACTTTTTGGCGGTGGCAGGTCAAAAAAGGGATCACTGAGGCATCTGGACAGTAAGTCCTCGATTACCTTGCCACTGGCTGCCCACTCACCATTCGCATCGTAACGCTGGCCCAAGTGCCGACTGGCCCAGGCGTCCATCAAGAGGTTCCCTGGTCCCGTGTCGAAGCCGATGATGCCGTCCCGCCTCGGCAGCATCGTGATATTGGCGATGCCGCCGATGTTGAGGATGGCGCGCTCGTGCGAGGGGGATCCAAACACTGCGGCATGGAAGGCTGGAACAAGCGGTGCACCTTGGCCGCCAGCGGCGATGTCGCGGCTGCGGAAATCGCTGACGACGGTGATGCCAGTGAGTTCGGCCAGCAATGCAGCATTGCCGATCTGCAGCGTGTAGCCGGCTTCCGGGCGATGACGTACGGTCTGGCCGTGACAACCGATGGCGGTGATCTGCGCTGGCGTCAAACCCGAAGACGCCAGTACCTGGCTGACGGCATCGGCATAGAGCTGGGCAAGCTGGTTGGCGGTCAGTGCCGTCTGGTGCAGTTCGTCATGGGTGGGCGCATGCAAGGCGAGCAGCTGCTCGCGCAGGGCGTCCGGGTAAGGCGTGAAAGCGGTATGCAGGATCCGATGATGCGGCTGCGACAACCCGAGTACGACAGCATCGACCCCATCCAGGCTGGTGCCCGACATCAAGCCGATAAACAGCTCACCATTCACTCTTCAAGTGACGCAAGGTTGCTTGCACTGAGCAGATTGATCTGGGCCACCAGACCTGCGCTGTTGGCCTCGAAATCAGCGAGGTACTTGTTCTTGATCGGTTGCGCAGCCGGCAGGGCGACTTTCAGTGGATCGCGATGCTGGCCGTGGATCAGGAACTCATAATGCAAGTGCGGCCCCGTGGCCAAGCCGGTCATGCCGACAAAGCCGATGATCTCGCCCTGATCCACGCGCTGACCCCTGCGCAGGCCGGCAGCGAAGCGGGAGAGATGACCGTATACGGTATTGATGCCATTGGCGTGACGCAAGACGATCACGTTACCGTAGCCGCCCTTCTTGCCGACGAAGTCGACGACCCCGTCTGCCGATGCCTTGACCCGGGTGCCGGTCGGTGCGGCGTAATCGACGCCTTTATGAGCGCGCATTCTTTGCAGGATGGGGTGGAAGCGACCGAGACTGAAACCGGAGCTGATGCGCGTGAATTCCAGTGGAGAGCGCAGGAAAGACTTATGCAGGCTCCTGCCTTCAGGGGTGTAATAACCGACCTGGCCATCGGGATCGCGGTAGCGTACTGCGCGATAGGTCTTGCCGTCATTGACGAACTCTGCCGCCAGCACTTGTCCGGTCTTCATCAACTCGCCATTGCTGTAGCTGGCTTCATAGACCACGACGAAGCGATCGCCTTTGCGTAGATCGCTATGGAAATCGATATCCGAGGAAAAGATCTCGGCAAGCTGGATGGCGATCGCATCGGGAATGCCGGCTTCGTCAGTGGCCCCGAACAAGGAGCTCTTGATCTCAGCGGTCTTGAGCACGCTGTGCGTTTGCAGGCTGGCGTCATGAATCTCGGCGCGGTAGCCGCTATCCGTACGTTCGACGTGTAGCAGGGTGGCATTGCCGTTAGGATATTCCAGGGTCAGCAAGTCACCGTCCGCTGTAGTTTGCGCCTGGATGCTGCGCCCAGGGATCAGCTGTGAAGCGAGGCTGCTGGCAGAGGGGCTGGTACGCAGGAAGCTCAGCGCATCCGGATTGGTGATGTTGAGACGCGCCATGAGGCTGGACAGTGTGTCATCGCGACGTACGATGTCGGTCTGCCAGAACTGGCCGGTCGCTGCGGTCGACAGATCCGACGCGAGCGGCGCTTGTGGCAGGGTGAGCTGTTCGATGACGGTGGCGACCGGGATGTCTTCGACGACAGTCTGTGGAGCGATACCAAAAGCGGCATAGATGCCGAATAACGGAATGCTGGAGATCGCTAACAACCAACGCAGACGGAGCTTACGTTCTTTAAAACTGGGGTTTTGCGCTAGAATACTTTGCTTCTGAGTAGGTTCGTTCTGCTGCACCGGCACTACCTCGGGTAACTGGATCGGACGGGCAATCCTAACAGAAAAACCCTGCAGATTGAAAGCGATAAGTACGCAAGGACATAGATAAGCATGACGCAACTGAATGAAAGTCTCGCCATCATCAAGCGTGGCAGTGACGAACTGCTGATCGAACAGGAGCTGGTCGACAGGTTAAAGACCGGCAAGCCGTTGCGCGTCAAGGCTGGCTTCGATCCTACCGCGCCGGACCTGCACCTCGGCCATACCGTGTTACTCAACAAGTTACGCCAGTTCCAGGATCTCGGGCACCAGGTGCTCTTCCTCATCGGCGATTTCACCGGCATGATCGGTGACCCGACGGGCAAGAGCGCGACCCGCCCACCCCTGACCGCCGAGCAGGTGCAGGACAACGCCAAATCCTATGCCGAGCAGGTATTCAAGATATTGAAGCCCGAGCAGACCGAAGTGGTCTTCAACTCCGAATGGCTCAATGCACTGGGCGCGGCCGGCATGCTGAAACTGGCGGCCACCCATACCGTCGCACGCATGCTGGAACGGGATGATTTCCACAAGCGCTATCACAGCAACCAGCCCATCGCGATCCATGAATTCCTCTATCCGTTGCTGCAGGGTTATGACTCCGTGGCGCTGAAGGCCGACGTGGAGTTGGGTGGTACTGATCAAAAGTTCAACCTGCTCATGGGGCGTGAGTTGCAAAAGCATCACGGTCAGCCGCAGCAAGTGGTTCTCACCATGCCTTTGCTGGAAGGCCTGGACGGCGTCAACAAGATGTCGAAGTCGTTGGGTAACTATATCGGTGTGGCAGAGCCTGCCAATATCATCTTCAGCAAGATCATGTCGATCTCCGATGAGTTGATGTGGCGGTATATCGAGCTGCTGTCTTTCGAGTCGCTGCAGACGATTGCCCAGTGGAAGCGAGATATCGAAGCCGGTGCCAACCCCCGCGACACCAAGGTGAAGTTCGCCCAGGAGATCGTGGCACGCTTCCATTCCCGCGCGGCCGCTGTGGAGGCGCTCGCAGACTTCGAGCTGCGTGCCAAGGGTGGTATCCCGGATGATGTACCGGAAATGACGCTGAATATAGAAGACGATACCGTTGGCATCGCTCAGTTGCTGAAGCTGGCTGGTCTGGTCGCCAGCACGTCGGAAGCCTTCCGCGCCATCGAACAAGGCGGCATCAAGCTGGATGGGGAAAGGGTAATGGACAAGGGCGTCGCCTTGCAAAGAGGCCAGACCGTAGTGGCGCAGGTAGGCAAGCGCAAGTTCGCCCGCATCACGATCGCTTAAATTTTTTCGCGCAGCCTATTGACCAATTTCTTGGGGCCTGTAGAATGCGCGGCTCGCTTGAACGACGGGCGTGCAGGACGAAACGGCAGGTAGCAAATTTTTCCGTTGAACCCTTGACCGAATCAATACGGTCTGTATAATGCGCCCCTCTCGTTACTGACGTAGCGACCGCTCTTTAACAAGATG
>CAMLMA010000081.1 GCA_946481065.1 uncultured Nitrosomonadales bacterium | reverse complement strand
TCAACTGGCGCCTGATCCAGGCGCCGCCCCATATCATCAACTACGTCATCTGCCACGAACTGGCGCATCTCAAGGAAATGAACCATTCGGCCCGATTCTGGGCGGTGGTCGCACAACTGCATCCCGATTACAAACGGGCCGAGCAGGAACTCAAAGCCCTGTCGGCGCGACTGCATCAGCTAGATATACACTCTTGACCCCAGCTCGATGACGCTGTTGATCGGGATATTGAAATACTCGACGACACTGCCCGCGTTGCGCGACATGGCCGCAAACAGACTGTCGCGCCATTTCGCCATGCGGCCACCAGCGCTCGGCACGACAACCTCGCGACTGACGAAGTACGACGTCGTGAACGGATCGATGACGACGCCTGGCAAAGGGCATTGCGCCAATGCTTTCGGGATATCCGGATTCTCCATGAAGCCGTAACGCAAGGTCATCTGCCAGAACCCATGGCCCAGGGCCTGATGGTGCGATCGTGCGTTCGCCGCGACCGTGGGGGTATCGGCATATTCCACCGTCAGGACCAGATTGGTCCGGTGCAGCACCTGATTGTGTTTGAGGTTATGCATCAGGGCCTGTGGCGCGCTATGCGGGTCGGACACCAGGAATACTGCAGTGCGCTCGATACGCGGCAGTGTGCTGTCGGCCATGCTGGATACGAAGTCTTGTAGCAGCGGGTCATCCTGCCTGATCGATTTCAGCAATGCATCGCGGCCCTGCTTCCATGTCCACATCAGGAGCAACATCCCCGCAGCCACGACCACTGGGAACCAGCCGCCCTGCAGGAATTTGACCGAACACGAGACCAGCAGCAGACTATCCAGGGCAACGAAACAGCCGGTCGCACCCGCCGCCAGCCACAGCGGATACCGCCATCCGTAGCGAAGCACGAAGAAGGTCAGGATCGTCGTGATGAGCATGGTGCCCGTGACGGCTATGCCATATGCCGTCGCCAGCGCTGACGAGTTGCCGAAGCTGACGGTGACTGTCAGCACCGCCACCAGCAATAACCAGTTCACCGCAGGCAAGTAGATCTGGCCGGACTCGGTCGCTGAAGTATGCACGATGCGCATCCGCGGCAAGAACCCCAACTGGATCGCCTGACGCGTGATGGAATAGGCGCCGGAGATCACCGCCTGCGAGGCGATGATGGTCGCCATGGTGGCAAGGATGATGGCAGGCACCAGCAGGGCTGGCGGGAAAGACAGGTAGAAGGGATTGCTTACGGCGGCGGGATGATCGAGCAACAAGGCGCCCTGCCCCATGTAGTTCAGGGCCAGCCCCGGCAATACCAAGCCATTCCAAGCGATCCGGATGGCCGGCTTGCCGAAATGCCCCATATCCGCGTACAGCGCTTCCGCACCAGTGATCGCCAATACGACGGCGCCCACAGCGAGAAACACGCCACTCCCGCGTGCCATGAGGAAGGTCAGCGCGTGCATGGGGTTCAACGCGGCAAGTATGGCGGGGGCGTGGACGATGTGCCAGAGACCGATCGCCCCCAGCACCAGGAACCAGACGATGATGACCGGGCCGAACAACTTGCCCACCGCCTGTGTGCCAAAGCGCTGTACGGCGAACAGGCCGAACAGGATCGCCGCCGACAACGGCATGACGAAGCTCGCCAGGCCCGGACTCACGACCTGCAACCCTTCGATCGCAGACAACACCGAGATCGCCGGCGTCAGCACGCTATCGCCGTAAAAGAGTGCGCCCCCCATGACCCCGAGTAAAAGCAGCCATGGCCGATGCTGCTGTTTCGCCTTGGTGACCGCAAGCGCCAGTAGCGCCATGACGCCGCCTTCGCCGTGATTGTTCGCACGCAGGACAAGGATCACGTATTTGAGTGTAACCACCAGCATCAGCGCCCAGAACACAGTGGATACGGCACCGACAAGATTGGCAGGCGTAAGCGGGATGCCGGTCGATGCGCTGAAGATTTCGCGAATGGTATACAGCGGGCTCGTTCCGATATCGCCATACACCACCCCGATCGCACCCAGCGTCAGTGCGGCGGTCGAACTTCCATGTTGTGCTTTCATACCGGCCTCGTAAGGTGAAGATGAGGCCATTAGGCAATGGTCAGCGTATCAAACGCATAAACGCACCAAAGTCGTTCTCATTGATTCGCCAGGCGATAGCCGATGCCGAGTTCCGTCAGCAGGTAGCGTGGCTGGCCCGGGTCGGCTTCCAGCTTGGCGCGCAATCGGCCCATATGGATACGCAGGTAATGCGTGTCATCGACATACTCCGGGCCCCACACCGTCGCCAGTAATTCACGATGGGGATAGATACGTCCGGGGCGCTGCGCCAGCGACATCAGCAGCTTGTGTTCCGTCTTGCTGAGATGCACGGGATGTCCCTCCAGCGTCACGGTGCCGCTACCACGATCGATGCGCAGACCGCCGACCTCATATACCTGATCGCGCAGTGTCATCAGGCTCACATGGCGCAACGCGACACGTACCCGTGCCAGCAATTCCTCCACGCCGAAGGGCTTTTGCAGATAATCATCCGCCCCCAGGTTCAGGCTATCGACCTTTTGTCGCTCGGACTGGCGTGCAGAGAGCACGAGGATCGGGATATCCGAATGTTTGCGCAAACTGCGGATGAAGTCGGCGCCGTCACCGTCCGGCAGGCCAAGATCGAGGATCACCATATTCGGCGTCAGGGACACCATCTGATGCTGGGCTTCAGCCAGCGTCCGTGCCGATACGGGCTTGAATCCGGCAGCCTGAAGGGATGCAGCCAGAAAGCGGCTGATCTCACGGTCGTCCTCGACCACCAGGACCGTGGCGTTGTCAGTCATCGCCGCCTGGTCGCTGGACGGGGAAACGCAACTGGACTTCTGCCCCGCCTGAAGCTCGTTGCCGGCAGACGAGCTGTGCATCATGCAGGGCCGCGATCGTGGAGACGATGATCAGACCCAGCCCAAAGCCCTGGGTCGATCCTGAACGGAACTTCTGTATGTCCGCCACCTGGAAATCGGCGGGGAATCCCGGGCCGCGGTCTGCGACCGCGATGACCAATGTTTCGCCCTCCTGGCTCGCGCTGAGCAAGATGGGATCCGGGCCCTGATGCACGGCGATGGCGTTATCCAGCAGGTTGGCCAGCGCCTGCGACAAGAGGACGGCGTCAGCCCGTATCAATGCCTGGCTAGTGATGGCCGATGCCAGCCGACATGGTCGCGGGCGTATCCGATAACGTGCCAGCGTGCTACCAATGATCTCTTCCGGGGATTGCCAGTCAAGCGTCAGACCCCGGCTGCCCAAGGCATCAAGCCGCGCCAGGGACAGGATGTTCTCGACGGCGCGACACAAATGCTCGGCTTCGCCGCGGATGGACTGCAACAGCTGCGCGCGACTACTCTCATCGAGCATCGCGTCCTGACTGTCGAGCGCACTCACCGCACCGATAATCGCCGTCAGCGGCGTGCGCATGTCATGCGAGACCGAGGCCAGCAAGGCGTTCTGCATGGCTTCCGCGCGCGCGTTAAGTTCTGCCTGCTGGGCCTGCTGCGCGCTACTGGCCCGCGCGTAGGCAAGGGCGATCTGGTCGCACAGGCTTCGCAACTCAGGTTGCCGTCGTTCTGCATCTGGCCGGGGCAAACGACAGACCAGCACCGGAGACTGCCCGGGAAGCCGACTGAAGGGGAGCATGACATCGGGCGAATCCGGCCAGTTGCTGCTGCCTGCGCCGAGCGTCTTGGCGTTCTGCATCGTCCAATTGACCGCATCGCGATCAGGCATGGCGGCGGTTTGCGGCACACACTGCAGGTCGCCTGCTGCCTGCCAGCAGATACACACCGGGGCCTCAAGATAGTCCTGCAGCATCTCCGCTGCCGCGGCCAGCACGATGTCGGGTTGTGTCTCCTGTGCCAGTCGCTCTGCCAGCATGCGTGCGAACTTCGATTGCCGGTCGGCAGCCTCGGCTTCGGCCGTGCGCTCCTGCAGGCGCCTGACCAGCGAAGTCACCACCAGCGATACCGTCAGAAAGCCGCCGAGGGCGACCCAGGATTCGACGCTGGCGATCCGGAACGTGTATCGCGGTTCGACGACCAGGAAATTGATGAGCAAGGTGGCGCACAAGGCCAGCGATAACGCGAGGGCGACCTGCAGATAATAAGCGCCGGCCAGCACCACCAGCAGGTAGAGCGTCACCGCGCCCGCCATGCCGAGGGTGTCCTGATTCAGATAAACGACAGCGCTGACGACGATGGTCAGGACTGCGATGGCTAGCAATGCGAAAGATGGACGCATGACCGGGTCATGATAACGCGATGCGTGTATCAATCGCGTAAAGGATGGAAGAGGCGCCTAAGCCTGCGTCTGCCGCAGCCGTAAAGCATTGACCACGACCACCAGCGAACTCACCGACATGCCGATGGCAGCCATCCAGGGCGCGAGCAACCCTGCCGCCGCGAACGGCAGCGCGATCCCGTTATAGATCAGCGCCCAGGCAAAGTTCTGGCGGATGACGCGGATGCCGAAACGGCTGGTCTTCATCGCATAACGGATCTCCAGCAGGTGCTCGCTGAGCAGCACCACATCGGCCGTGGTACGTGCCATCTGCGTGCCCGAGCCCATGGCGATGGAGACCTGGGCCTTGGCCAGCACGGGTGCGTCGTTGATGCCGTCGCCGACCATGGCGACGATCTGGCCTTGCGCCTGCAGGGCTTCCAGCGCCGCGAGTTTCTGTTCCGGCGACATGCCGGCGCGCCACTGGCTGATGCCGACGGCTTGTGCGAAATGGCGTACCACCGGTTCGGCATCCCCACTGAAGATCGACACCGCGACGCCCGCCGCATGCAGTTCGCGGATGAGTTCTGCCGCTTGCGGGCGCGGTTTGTCGTCGAGCACGAACGCCGCCAGCAGGCGCTCAGTGTCGCGCAATAGCACAATGGTGGCACTGGCGGGAAGATCGTCCGCCGACAGGTCCGGCATTTCGGCCTCGACCAGCCGCGCATTGCCGAGCCGATAAGCGTGGCCTGCGACCTGGCCGGAGACGCCCTGCCCCGGATGGTTGACTACGCTGTCGACCGCAAGCATCGGCGCGTCCTGCATCGCTTCCAGGAAACTGCGCGCGAGCGGGTGCTCGGAGTGCTGTTCCAGACTGGCGGCGATCTGCAGGCACGCCTGTGCGGGCAACTCTGCCAGCGGGATCGTCCTGAGTAGCGCCGGACGTCCCAGGGTCAGGGTGCCGGTCTTGTCGAACACCACATGTGTGACCTTTGCCAACGCTTCAAGCGCGTGACCGCGCGTGAGCAGCACGCCGCGACCGACGAGATGCGACCCGGCCGCGGCAAAAGCCGCCGGCGCCGCCAGCGACAAGGCGCAGGGGCAGCTCACCACCAGCACCGCCAGCACGACCTCCAGCGTCCGTTCGGGCGCGAGCTGCCACCACACCAGGCCGATCACGACCACGGCTGCGAGCAAGGCATAGGTGAAATAGGCGGCGACCTTGTCCGCCACTTGCGCGAGCCGAGGTTTCTCCGCCTGCGCCCGATCGAGCAGCCGCGAGATCCCCGCCAGTACGGTACGCTCGCCAGTGGCCGTGACACGGATGGTGAGCGGGCTCTCGTAATTGATGCTGCCGGCATAGACTTCACTGCCGGCTCGCTTGGCGACTGGCTGGCTCTCGCCCGTCAGCAACGATTCGTCGGCGCTGCTCTCGCCTTCGGCCACAAGCCCGTCAGCGGCGATGGTCTCGCCCGGCTTGACCAGGAGCAGGTCGTCGTCGTCGATCTCGACCAGCGGCACCAGTGTCGCTTGCCCTGCCTCCAGGCGGGTGACGATGGCCGGCACCAGGCGCAACAGGTTCTCAGCCGCTTCGATGGACCTCTCGCGCGCGTTGCGTTCCAGGTAGCGCGTGCCAAGCAGGAAGAAGATGAGCATGGTGAGCGTGTCGTAATACACCGTGCCGGCACCATTGAGCGTATGCCAGACACTGCCGACGAAGCCCGTGAGCAATCCCAGGCTGATCGGCACGTCCATGCCGATGCGGCGGTTGGCGAGCCCCCGCCAGGCGGCCCTGAAGAACGGCCAGGCGCAGTAGGTCATGGCAGGCACCGTCAGCACCAGGCTGAACCAGCGCAAGGTCTGCGCCGTGGCGAACTCCAGCCCCTGCGCCGGGCCGGCGTAGAGCGCGACGGCGATCATCATGACCTGCCCGGCTGCAAGCCCGGCGACGGCGAGGCGACGGAAATCGGCTTTGCGCTGGCGCTGGCGCAGGGCGTCCTGCTGTTCGGCGCTGAATGGGTGGGCGTGGTAGCCCAGCTTGCGGATCTCGGTGAGGATGGTGCTGAGCTGGATACGATGGTCGTCCCAGCGGATGCGTGCGCGATGCGACGCATAATTCACCGAGACTTCGAGCACGCCCGGCAGCTGCTTGAGATGACGTTCATTGAGCCAGATACAGGCGGCGCAGGTGATGCCTTCGAGGATCAGCGAGGCCTCGCGCAACAGGTCATCTGACGTGTAGACGAAGCTCTTTTGCACTTCCGGGTGGTCGTAGAGCGCAAGCTGGCGCAGTTCATCCGGCACCAGCTCGTCTGCGGTCTGCGGCAGTTCGGTGCGGTAGCGATAGTAGTCTTCGAGGCCGTTATCGACGATGGAGCCGGCTACGGCCAGGCAGCCCTGGCAGCAAAGGTCTCGCGACTCGTCGAGGATACGCAGGCGGAAACGGGTGCCAGCGGGCACCGGCAATCCGCAGTGATAGCAATCGTTGGCGGATGCGGGATCGGTCTGTTGGTCAGGGGTTGATGACATACTGGGCAGGATGCATGGCCGAATTCAGGACACGGGCTGCAGAACGCGCTTACTCTTCCACGAATATCTGCTGTTGCTTGACGAAATTCGCCTCGCCTTTGGTCACGTAGAGCTCAAGCACCCAGCGGCCGGCATCGGGCAGGGTCACGTCGATCTCGTAACGACCGGCGGCGGTTTCCTGCATCATCAGGTGCTTGTCGTCGTGGCTGTTGGCGAGCCGCCAGAAGCCGAGGTCGATCTTGGCGCCGGTGACCGGCTGTTGCTGCTTGTCGGTGATGGTCAGTACCAGCTTGCTCGACTTGTCGTTCTGCAAGTTGTCCAGCCCGGTCAGTTCGGCTTTCCAGCCCAGGTTGCGCTGCTGTTCGATGCGTTGCAGGTGGGGTTGATAGCTCTTGTTGCGATCATGCGGGATAACGCCGGGAAAGGCGGTATGCACGCGCTCCTTGGTCGGGTTGGGCAGCAGGAAACTGGCGATCTTGTCCGGCAGGCCGCGCGTCGAGATCGACAGGAACATGGCATTGAGCACGACCAGCCCGATGAAGAAACCGATGATGAGGCGCGGTGCCCAGTGCATCTTCTCCTGTTGCTGCTGCAGATCGCCGAACACGCCCAGCAGGGCCGCGCTCGCCAGATAGACGGCGAAATGGATGGCCATGACGTCGCCTGCGGCCTGGTGCTGGTTGCTGTAATAAAGATACGCAAGGAAGGGCAACACCCCACTCAGCACAGCCGCCCAGAAATTGGACAGGCCCGCGCGGCGCGTGATGAAAAAGAACACCGCCGCCAGCAGGATGCCGCCGAACAGGGTTTCGGTCATGGGGAGGATGGGCAGGCTCATGGATTCTGGTGTTTGTTGTAGAAGTTGGTGTCGAGCACGATCGGTTGCCTATCGGCACCGGACGGCGTCACGACGAACTGGAAGCGATTGGTGGTCTTGGCCAGTTCACTGCTCAGGTTGACCTTCACATTGAGGTTGAGGTTCTTGCCGGCGCGCACCTTGATCTCGGGGATGCTACCGATGTCCAGCGCATCTTGAGGGATGCCCCGCACGGTCAACGTGTAGACCTCGTCCTGCTCCGACTTGTTGACGATATGGATCTGGTAGCGGTTACGGATACTGCCGTCGGACAGCATGATGAACAGCGGCTGGCGGATCTGCTGGACATTGGCCTCGGTAGCGGCGCGTGTGCCGATGTTGTAGAACAGCACACCGGTGGCGATGATCAGCGCCGCGGCATAGCCGATGACCTTGAGGCGTTTCCATTCCAG
>CAMLMA010000080.1 GCA_946481065.1 uncultured Nitrosomonadales bacterium | reverse complement strand
ACCACCATGCCTTTCACCATCACCCAGCGCCAGCTGCCGTCCTTGCAGCGTTTGCGGTGCTCGTTGGTGAAAGTGCGATGGGTGCCGTCGATGGATGTTTGCCGCATCGCCATCAGGCAGTCGATGTCGTCCGGGTGGATAAGGCTGGCCCACGCATCCACATTGTCGTCGATCTCATCCTCGGCATAGCCGAGCATCTCCTTGCAGCGTTTGCTGAGGAAGATGCGGTTCGTGTTCAGGTCGATATCCCAGACGCCTTCCTCGGTGACGTCGAGCGCGAATTTCCAGCGTTGCTCGCTGAGTTGCAGCGCGGCTTCGATGGCTTTCTTCTCGGTGATGTCCTGCACCACGGCGATATGCCGGGTGGGCGATTCGCCGGGCGACCACAGGGCGGTGCAGGTCAGATCGACCCAGACGATGCTGCCGTCCTTTTTCAGGTAGCGCTTCTCGATATGGTATTCCTTGACCTCACCCGCCAGCATGGCCTTGGTCAGCCTGGCTTGCACCGCCATGTCGTCGGCATGGGTGATGTTGGTGAGCTTGAGGGCCCTCAGTTCTTCCAGGCTGTAGCCGACGATGTCGCAGTAGCGCTGGTTGGTCTTGATGAAGTGGCCGCTGACGGCATCGCATAGCGAGACGCCGACGCCGGCCTGCTCGAACAGGCTACGGAACAAGTGCTCGCTTTCGCGCAGCGCTTCCTCGGTCTGGGCCCGTGCGCGGATATCGTTTTCCAGCACGCGGATGGTTTCCTTCACCTTATCCTCGACATCGCTGGCGGCCGCGACCCCTCGATAGATCTCTTCGATGACTGTGCACACCAGCACGCCAGACAAGGCGAACAGCAGCATGGCGCTGGCATACTCCGACGTGTCCTTGAACGACCATAGTGGTGGGGTGAAGGCGAACTGGCCGGCGAAGGTGCTGAGCAGAACCAGTAACAGGCTGGGGCGCGTGCCGCAGACAAAGGCGCAGACCAGGATGGCCGGATAGAACGTGATGTAGGGCAGGCCGCTGTTATCAGGGATGAGCAGCAGGCGGGCGAGGAAGGCGATGATGAAGATCGCCAGTGCGACCAGGTATTTGGTGAGTTCGGTTTCGCGTAGGCCATAGCGAAACAGCAGTGAAGTGTAAAAAGCGTCTCTTGCCTCAACCAGGCTGCTGAGCTGATGGTTCAGGTGTGTAAGTTCAGGGCTTTCGTTGCCACCTAGGCCCGATGAAACCGGTTTCTTCATGCATTCCCCTAGACCAATCCATTCTGTGCTTCGGCATAAGGGAATGCAAGCGGGTTTATAAAATAAAAACCGGGACTTATGGTGCTTAGCGACCCCAGCGCAAGGCAGCGGTATGTACCGGGCTGTCCCAGTGCTTTTTGATCTCGTCGTCGAGCAGGCAGACCGTGACCGAAGCGCCTGCCATCTCCAGCGAGGTGACGTAATTGCCGACCAGCGAGCGACTGACCGTCAGGCCATGCTGGCCCAAGAGGCGGGCCGCGGTGTTATAGAGCAGGTAGAGCTCCATCAGCGGCGTACCGGCGAAGCCGTTGACCAGCAGCAACACCTCCTGGCCTTTGCCCGGCTTTTGTCCCGAAGCCTCGAAATCCTGCAGGATCGCTTCTACCAGATCGGCGACGATAGCATCGGCGGCACGCATGGGTTCGCGTCTACGCCCGGGCTCGCCGTGGATGCCGACCCCCATCTCGAGTTCGGTGTCGCCGATGTCGAAGGTCGGGCGGCCTGCAGCCGGAACGGTGCAACTGGTCAGTGCCACGCCCATGGAGCCGGTACGCCGGTTGACCTTGTCACCCAAGGCCTTGCAGGCGGCGAGGTCGGCGCCAGTCTCGGCCAGGCTGCCGACGCATTTCTCGACGATGACCGTGCCGGCGACGCCGCGACGGCCGGTGGTGTAGGTGGAGTTGGTGACCGCGACATCGTCGCTGGTGAGTACCGTGGCGCTCTCGAAAGGCAGCATCTCCGCGGCCATCTCGAAGTTCATGACGTCGCCGGCGTAATTCTTGACGATGAACAGCACGCCTTTGCCGGCGTGCACGGTTTCCGCCGCCGCCAGCATCTGGTCAGGCGAAGGCGAGGTGAATACATGGCCAGGGCAGGCTGCGTCGAGCATGCCGTAGCCGACATAACCGGCATGTAGCGGTTCGTGTCCCGAGCCACCACCGGAGATCAGCGCGACCTTGTCGCGGGCGGGCGTCGCGCGCGTCAGGTAGTTGGGGTCCAGATGCAGATCGACCAGGTCGTGATGGGCGGCAGCAAAACCGCCGAGGCTCTCGACCAGGATGTCATCGACGTTGTTGATGAATTTCTTCATGGTTCCTCCTGTGCTCCAAATGCAGTGCGCGAAATCACTTTGATGCGAAAGCCATCGTTGGTGGACGATGCACATCGTGTTTCCGCGCCGTATCTTTTCCTCGCCGACCCATGACGGTTCGGCTCTATTGATTCGATGCCAAATCGCAGACCGTGTCGATCATCACCTGGCAGCTCTTTGCGCCCGGGTCGATATGGCCGATTGCCCGCTCGCCGAGAAAGGCGGCCCGGCCCTTGGTCGCCACCATGTCGCGGGTGGATAGCATGCCCGCCTCGGCTGTCGCTTTAAGCTGCGCGAAGACCTCAGCTGGCGGAGCGCCGCTGGTCGCGAGTGCCGTGAATGTCTCTGACACCGGGATCAGCACATCGAGCATGGTCTTCTCGCCCAGGTTGGCCTTGCCACGCTGCTGGATCGCAGCCACGCCGGCGGCGAAGGCGGCGGCGATGCCTGACAGACTGTCAGTTTCCCGGGCTTGCGCGGTCTTGCTCATGGCGATGAAGAAGCTCGCCAGCAAGGGGCCGGAGGCACCGCCGATGGTCGATAGCAGCTTCATGCCGATCTTCTGCAATGCGGCATCTGGCGCGAGTGTCGCGAGCTCGGCTTGCATCTCGACGATGGTCGACGACCCGCGTTTCATGTTGATGAAGTGATCGCCGTCCCCGATCTCGCGGTCCAGCGATTCGAGTTCAGATTCGTTCGCAGCGATGGCCTGTGCGATCGCTGCGGCGGCAGAGAGGAGGAATTCGGTTTTCATACGCGGGCCTGCCTACGTGCTTTCCATTACAATCGGGTTGATCTTCATATTGGTTTTGCCTTGATATTCGACTCATGACATTCAAACACATCACATCGCGCGATAACAACCTGTTCAAGCAGCTGAAGAAGCTGGCGGATTCGTCGCGCGAGCGCCGCAAGCTCGGCGAGACCTTGCTCGACGGCGTGCACCTGCTAGAAGGCTATCTGCAGCATTTTGGCGAGCCTAGCCTGCTGGTGATCCCTGAAGGGGATTCAAGCCCGGAGGCCACCGGCCTGTTGCAAACCCTCGCCGACGTACCGACGGTGATGTTCCCGACGCTGATGTTCTCCGAGCTGACGCCGGTGGCGAGCCCCACGGGTATCCTGGCGCTGGTCAAGGTGCCGCCGCTTATGCCGCCAGAGACGGTGGATCTCGCGCTATTGCTGGAGGATATCCAGGACCCGGGCAATCTAGGCAGCATGCTGCGTACGGCCGCCGCTGCCGGTGTCGACGCCGTCTACCTCTCGACCGGATGTACCGATGCCTGGTCGCCCAAGGCGCTGCGCGGCGGGCAGGGCGCGCATTTCGTGCTGCCGGTGGTGGAGCGCGTCGACCTCTTGACGTGGATGCAGGGTTTTCATGGCCAGACGCTGGCGACGGCGATGCAGGGCGAATCGCTCTATGCGCAGGATCTGCGCTCGCCGACTGCCTTCATCATCGGTAACGAAGGCATCGGGCTGAGCCAGCCATTGATGGCGGCCGCCAGCCGACGTATCAATATTCCCATCGGTGCGGGTGTCGAGTCGTTGAATGCAGCCGCGGCCTCGGCCATCTGCCTGTTCGAAAGCGTCAGGCAGCGCAAGGCGGCCTGAGCGCCCTTATCGGCGTAACGCCCGGCGCAGCGGTTTCCGTGCATGCCAAAGCAGGTGCACGACCGCATAAGCCACGCAGGCACCGACCACCGCCAGCACGGCGAGGCCAGTCATCAACGGCAGGCCGGCATTCTGGAACCAGTGGCTGACAGCGTGCAGCCAGTGCTGGTCGGGGATCACCACCTGCGGCGCAGCGGCCAGGCGGTCGAGGTTGGTCGGATTGGCGGAAGTGCCGAGCAGGAAGCCGCCGATCTTGTAGGCCAGCCAGTAGATCGGCGGAAAGGTGAACGGATTGGTGACCAGTGTGCAGAGCGCGGCGACGGTGATGTTCGCCCGCATCATGAGGGCGGCGATGGCCGCCAGCAGGATCTGGGCGATAGGGATCATGAAGCCGAAGAACACACCGATCGCGGCGCCCTTGGCGACCGCATGTCTTTCAGGCCGCCACAGCCGTTTGTCCTTCAGCTGGTGAGCGAAAGGCCTTAGCCAGCGATGGGCGATGATCTGCTGGCGTGTGGGGATCCATTTGCGGAACGAGAAGGCCATGGTGCGCAGCGAATCAGGTGCTCAGTGCCGACTATGGCCGCCGGGCGCGCTGATCTCTTCGCTGAATAGCTGACGCACGTCGATCCTGTCGAAGCGGTAGGCGGCGTTACAGAAATCGCAATGCACCTCGACTTCACCGCGTTCCTCGAGGATGCCGCTGATCTCGGCTTCGCCGAGCATGCGCATCATGCTGCTGACGCTTTGGCGCGAGCAACTGCAATGGAAAGCCACCTGCTGCCCGTCGAACAGGCGCAGCATCTCTTCATGGAACAGGCGTCGCAACAGGCGCTCCGCCGGCAGTTGCAGCAACTCTTCCGGTGTCACGGTCTGGGCCAGCATGCCGGTGCGGTTCCAGGCGTCGGTGTCCAGGGCAGCTTGCTGCCCACCGTTTTCAGGCATCTTCTGTAGTAGCAAGCCGCCAGCGGATCCACCGTCGCATGCGAGCCAGATGCGGGTCTCGATCTGTTCCGAGCGTTGCATGTAGTGTTCGAGGATGCTGGCGACGCTGTCGCCGGCGAGCGGCACGATCCCCTGATAAGGCTGGCTGCCGTCCTTGGGGTCGAGCGTGATGGCGAAATGGCCCGCGCCGACCATCTCGATGAAGGTCTGGCCTGCGAGATCACCGTCCCACTTCGCGGTGGCGCGCAATTGCAGACGCTGGTCTTCACTGACCGTGCATTCCACCACCAGCAATTTCACCGGGCCTTTGCCCTGGATCTGCAGGATCAGGGCGCCCTGCATCTTGAGCGTGGCGATGAGCAAGGCGCTGGCCGCCATCAACTCGCCCAGCGCTTGCCGCAGCACGTCTGGTGTTTGTTGATGCTGCAACGCAGCAAGGAAGCTCTGGTGCAGCTGGACGGTATTGCCGCGTACCGGGGTCTGGTCGAACACGAAACGGTGAAGTTGGTCTTGCATGATCACGACAAAAAATAGGCGAACACCATTCTAACATGGGGTATGCCGGGTCTTAATTTGGTTGACCGTAGCCGCGCGAAGGATGACCATGTCAACAGCTGGTAAGGATACAGACAGGCAATACCCATGATCTCAAGAATAAAATCTTTGCTGCAACCGCAGTTTCTGGCCTTTGCGTTCGCCATGGCGATCGTGCCCTTGTTATTCCTTGTAGTACTCAACGCTGCGGACCAATTGTCGGGTTCACGCCTGTGGGTCGAACATACCTACAATGCGCTCTCTCGCCTTGAGAAGCTGCGCAGCAACATGGAAACCATGGAGGGGGCCAGGCGCGGTTTCGTCATCACGCGCCAGGAGCAATACCTGCAGCCATACCGAAATGCCAAAGATGAGATCATAGAGCACCTGGATGCCCTGGAAGTCATCGTTCGGGATAACGATGAGCAGCAGCATAGGCTGCAGAAGATCAGGCCTGTCATCTTGTCGCTCGTGAGTCTGGCGGATCAGGGGTTCAGCGAGCGCCGGCAAGACTTGAAGCAATCCCTTGAAGTGATGTCGCAAGCCAAGATACAGATCGACCTTGGGCGACGCCTTATCAAGGAGATGCAGGAATCGGAAAGAATGCTGCTGGCCAAGCGCACGCGTGACCTGGATGCCAGGCAAAGCAACCTTCACTGGCTGATGTCCATCATGGCAGGCGGCTTCTTTCTATTGCTGTTGTTCAGTTTCCTTACGATCTACCGCGAGAATCTCCGTCGCCGTACTGTCGAGCAGGGTTTGCGTGAGAGTCAGGCACTGAACGAAGAGGCCGTCCATAACCTCTCGCAGATGCACGAGATGACCAGCTTGCTGCAATCCTGCAGCGATATCGCAGAATCTCTGGAGGTCATCCAGCAGTTCGCATCGCGCCTCTTCCCGGCAGGGGGTGGCGTGCTCTATCTGTTCCGGGAATCACGTAACCAGCTATCGGCAGCGTTGAGCTGGGGAGCGCCCGCCCACAGCAAGGAAATATTCCAGCCCGAGGACTGCTGGGCACTTCGGCGAGGCGAACCACACAAACTCGATCACACCCGTCACTCGCTGGCCTGCAGTCACATGCAGCACGCCGAGGATATCGTTAGCCTTTGCATACCTGTGATCGCCAAGGGCAATGTGCTGGGCATTCTGTATCTGCAAAGGCTGCCGGACAATCCTCTTAACCAAGTCGAGTACCGGCTGGCCGAGACGATGTCGAGCCAGATCGCACTGGCGCTCTCCAATATCAAGTTGCGGGACACCTTGCGTGACCTGTCAGTGCGTGACCCATTGACGGGGCTGTTCAATCGCCGCTACATGGAAGAGTCGTTGCAACGGGAGATCGCGACCGCCAAACGCAAGGAGCGTCAGCTAGGACTCGCCATGCTGGATGTCGATCATTTCAAGAAATTCAACGATACCTTCGGCCATGACGCTGGCGACTTGCTGTTACGTGAGATGGGGCAGTTGTTGGTGCAGCGTTCTCGTGCCGGAGATATCGCATGCCGCTTCGGTGGGGAAGAGTTCGTCATGATCTACCCGGAGGCCTCTCCGGAGATCGTGATCAAGCTGGCTGAAGAACTTCGACAAGTGATATACGACTTGCAGATCCAGCATTTCGGGCGCTCGCTGGGGCAGACGACGGCATCGATAGGCTTGGCGTTCTTCCCACAGCACGGCAACACCACCGACGCCTTGCTGAGGGCTGCTGACAAAGCGCTGTACTCAGCCAAGGGGGCCGGGCGAAATTGTGTACAAGTGGCCGAATCACCGCCTGACTGGGCCTAGGCCCGCGGGATGGTCTTGGCCGGTTGGCCTCACTCCAGGTTTGTCGTGATGCTTCTCTGGCTGGGGATGCGCGAGACTTGCCAGTGTGTCAGCGCCCATGACCAGAGCGTGCCGAGACTGGCTTGCCTGAGTTCAGGCCAGGGGTTCTGGCGCAGATAATCCAGCGCCTGCCAGAGTTGCTGCTGTGGCTGGTGCGAGTCGAGTGGCCTGGCCAGCGTCTGCTTGCTGAGTTTTTCGCCACGCTGGTTGGCGGCGACCGGCACATGGGTGTAGCTGGTGGGCGGCAGGCCGAGTAGCTGCTGCAGATAGATCTGCCGTGGTGTGGAATCCAGCAGGTCGGCCCCCCGCACGATGTCGGTCACGCCCTGGAGCCCGTCATCGACGACGACCGCCAGCTGATAGGCAAAGAAACCATCGGCGCGCTTAAGCACAAAGTCGCCGATATCCCGCGCAAGATTCTGACTTAGCAGGCCCTGGATGCGGTCGCGGAAGCCGATCTCGGTATCCTCGACGCGGATGCGCCAGGCACGAGGCTGGCGGCCTGCCGGCAGGCCATCCCGGCAGGTGCCGGGATAGACCAGCCCATCGATGCCGCTCATCGCCGAGTCGGCGATCTCCTTGCGTGAGCAGGCGCAAGGGTAGACCAGGCCCCGCTGCTGCAGTCGATCGAGCGCTTCGGCATAGTGCGCGAGCCGCTGGCTCTGGTAGACGACGCTGTCGTCCCAGTGCAGGCCGAATGCCTGCAGGGTGCGCAGGATATCGTCCGCGGCGCCCGGCATCTCGCGCGGGCCGTCGAGGTCTTCCATGCGCACCAGCCATTTGCCGCCGGCGCGTTTCGCTTCCAGATAGCTGGCGACGGCAGCGACCAGCGAGCCGAAATGCAATGGACCGGTGGGCGATGGCGCAAATCGACCGATATACATGTCTAATGGCCTGAGCAGGACAGGAGCGCCGCCATCACATCGGGCGTGCGTATCGCCAGGGGCCTTTCAATCCGCACGGTCATGATGGCTGGCTTTCAGTGCAAGGGTTGCAGGTAGGGTGGGATGTACCAGCTTTGCAGTTCCCGACCCAGCAGCACCAGTTGGCAGGGCATGCGATTGCTGCCGTCGGCGCTGACCTCGAACTCGTAGATACGCACGAGCTGCACATGGCCGCGACTGTTGCGTCCCAGGCGAAGCTTGTCGCAGGCGACGGTTTCGTCCAGCAATTGCAGGTTGCAGCGTTCGGCAAGATCCCGGCCGCGGGCGATGGCCGTCTCGCGCGCGCCGATGGTGTCGAGCCAGAACCAGCCG
>CAMLMA010000079.1 GCA_946481065.1 uncultured Nitrosomonadales bacterium | reverse complement strand
ACCTGCACGCAGTAACCGCAATCGATACAGTCGCCGTGTCCCTTGGCCTGGCGGTCTTCGCGCTTCTTCATGCCCGCGGTGGGTAGCGCGCGGCCGGCTGTGCCTTCGCCGCGACGCGCGTCATAACTCACGGCCAGCGTATCGGCTTCGTACATCACACCCTGGAAGCGTGCATAGGGGCAAACCAGCGTACAGATATGTTCGCGGATGATGCCGGCGGCGAAATACGTGGTCAGTGTCAGTGCGATGACGGTGATGTAGCCGGCATCGGCCGCATGACCGGTGAAGAGGTCGCGAACGAAATCCGGCGCGTAGGCGAAATAGGCGGCGAAGGTGACGGCGGTCCAGAACGACACCAGGATCATCAGCGCATGCGAGCCGCCGACCTTGAGGATCTTCTCCATGTTCCATGGCTGGTTGTAGAGCCGCATGCGGGCTGGGCGTTCACCCTGGATGGTCTTCTCGATGAGGATGAAGAGATCCGACCACAGCGTCTGGAAACAGAAGTACCCGCACCAGGCTCGGCCGATCAGGCCGGTGGCGAAGAACAGCAAGGCCGCGGCGATGAACAGCAGCATCGCCAGCCAGAAGATATCCTGCGGATAGACGATGAGGTCGAAGATGAAGAAGCGGCGTGAACCAAGGTCGAACAGCACGGCCTGGTCAGCGGCGCTGACACGCTGCCAGGGCATCCACGGCAGCAGGAAATAGATCGTGTAGGCCAGCACCATCACGGCCGTCTTGAAGTTACGGAACCGGCCCTTCACCGAGCGGGTGAAGATCGGGATGTGCTTCTGGTAGAGCGGTGACTGCTTTGCGCTGCTGGCTTCCATATGACCTACTTGGAGATGATCGTCCTAGAAAACAATGGCTTCGAGCATGGCTCGATGGAATAAAGGCCCACGCTGTCGCGTGAGCCTTCGTGGATGGACCGGGGTAACGTCTTACTTACCGCCGCCGAGACCGTCATGCACATACACGGTCAGCAGCTTGATTTGTTCTGGTTTGAGACGTTCGTTCCAGTTCGGCATCACGCCTTTGGCCAGGCCGCCGGTGATCACTTTCTTCACGGCGTCGACCTTGGCTTGTGCCGTCTTTTCGGAGGGGATGTCAGCCCACAGCCAGATCTTGTCGGTCAGGTTGGCCGAGCCCAATACGGTACGGCCCTTGGCGTCGGCGCCATGGCAGTAGTAGCAGGCGGCAGTCTCGCTGTGGAACAACGCTTCGCCCGCACTCGCGGCAGCCGAATCGTTAGGTTCGCCAGACAGGCTCAGCACGTAGTTGGCGAGCTGGGTGATCTGCGCGTCGTCCAGGACTTCCTTGAAAGGCGGCATGTAACCATGGCGCCCACCGACGATGGTCTGGTTGATCTCTTCGTAGGTACCGCCATATTGCCAGTGGTCATCCGTCAAGTTGGGCGAGAACCCGATCTTGCCTTGGCCGCCGGCCTGGTGGCAGGGTGCGCAGTTGTCGGAGAACAGGGTCTTGCCGGCTGAATTGACGAACTGCATAAGGTCGGCATCCTGGGCGACATCGGCATATGGCGTGGCAGCCACCTTGTCGAACCATTGCTTCTGCGCTGCATGCAACTCATTCATCTCGACCATGAACTTGGAACGCATGTTCCAGTGCGTGGTCTTCTGCACCTCCTTGCCGTCGACCGTGGTCGCCGTGTAGGTGATGCTGTTGAGGCCGGGCACGCCCTTGGTGTAGTTGCCGCCGATCGGCCAGGCGGGATAGAGCAGCCAGTAGGTGATGGTGAAGATGAACGTGAGGTAGAAACCCCAGATCCACCATCTCGGTAGCGGGTTGGTCAATTCCTGCAGGTCACCGTCCCAGACGTGTCCGGTCGTGGTAGGTCCTTTTGCCTTTTGCTGAGCCATGATTGCTTTTCCTTGCCTTATTTCTCGTCGTCGCGCAGCGGGATGTTCTTGTAATCCTCAAGCTGCTTGCCGCGCTTCTTGTTGCCGTATAAGTAAACCAGAACCCCGCAGAACACGACAAAGAAGATGACCAGGGACACCGGCTTGGTGTTCTCGAACTTGGTGAACCAAAGCAGCCATTCCATGGTGATCGTCCTTATCCGTTCCTGCTATCGGTCGTGCTAGCGGAATTTGACGAAGTAATCGTCGTCGTATTTCTTGAAGTCGACCAGCGTACCCAGCATCTGCAGGTAGGCGACCAGCGCATCCATCTCGGTGATGTTCTCCGGGTTGGTATCGTAGTTACCCAATTGCGCCTGGGCGATCAAGTTCTTCTCGGCGTCCGGGATATGCAGCGACTTCGCCACGACTTCGCCGAATTCCTTGACGTTACGCTCGTACTCGGCGTTGGTCTTGGAGTAAGGCACGCCCGTTGTGCGCAGCGCCAGCATGCGCTTCTCGATATCGGAATAATCGAGCGGCGTGGCCGAGAGCCATGGATAGTTCGGCATGACCGATTGCGGCACCAGCGAGCGTGGCGCGGTCAAGTGCTGGGTGTGCCACTCGTTGGAGTACTTGCCGCCGACACGGGCAAGGTCCGGGCCGGTCCGCTTGGAACCCCACTGGAACGGATGGTCGTACTTGGATTCAGCCGCCAGCGAATAATGACCGTAACGCAGCGCCTCGTCACGGAACGGACGGATCATCTGGCTGTGACAGACGTAGCAACCTTCGCGCACGTAGATATCGCGGCCGCGCAGCTCAAGTGGGCTGTAGGGGCGCACGCCATCGACCTTCTCGACGGTTTCCTTGATGAAGAACAGTGGCACGATCTCCACCAGGCCGCCGGCACTGATGGCCAGCATGGTCAGGATCAGCAGGATGCCGAGATTACGTTCGATCTTGTCGTGATTAAAATTCATGTTCTACTCCACTAACCTTATATCTCAAGCCACTGCCGGGCTGATGCTGGCTTCCGCTTCTTCAGCGTTGCCCTGACGGATCGTCCTGTACATGTTGTAGCACATGATCAGCATACCGGTCAGGAAGAACGCGCCGCCGACCGCACGCATGATATAGAACGGATGCGCGGCAGCGACGGACTCGACGAAGGAATACTGCAGGTTGCCGAAGTCATCGAATGCACGCCACATCAGGCCCTGCATGATGCCGGAGATCCACATGGCGGTGATGTAGAGCAATACGCCCACAGTCGCCAGCCAGAAGTGCACGTTGACCAGGCGCATGCTGTGCATCTGGGTGTTCCAGAGGCGCGGCACAAGGTGGTAGAGCGAACCGAAGGTGATCATCGCCACCCAGCCGAGGGCGCCGGAGTGAACGTGGCCGATGGTCCAGTCGGTGTAGTGCGACAGTGCGTTGACGTCCTTCAGCGACATCATCGGGCCTTCGAAGGTGGACATGCCGTAGAACGACAGCGCCACGATCAGGAATCGCATGATCGGGTCAGTACGCAGCTTGTCCCAGGCGCCGGACAAGGTCAGGATACCGTTGATCATCCCGCCCCAGGAAGGCAGCAGCAGCATGATGGAGAAGGTCGCGGCCAGGGTCGAGGTCCAGTCAGGGATCGCGGTCCAGTGCAAGTGGTGCGAACCAGCCCACATATAGAGGAAGATGATCGCCCAGAAGTGCAGCACCGACAGGCGATAGGAATAAACCGGGCGGCCAGCCTGCTTGGGCACGAAGTAATACATCATGCCGAGGAAGGCTGCGGTGAGGAAGAAGCCCACCGAGTTGTGGCCGTACCACCACTGGGTCATGGCGTCCTGTGCGCCGGAGAACAGGCTGTAGGACTTCATGGAGAAGAGGTCGATCGGCACCGCCAGGTTATTGAAGGTATGCAGCAAGGCGGTGGCGAGGATAAAGGCAAGGTAGAACCAGTTGGCCACATAGATATGCGGCTGCTTGCGCTTCATGATGGTGGAGACGAAGACGATCAGGTAGGTCACCCAGACGATCTCGATCAGGATGTCGATCGGCCATTCCATTTCCGCGTATTCACGGCCCTGGCTGTAGCCCATCATGTTGCCGAGCGCCATGCAGACGATGACCGCCTGCCAGCCCCAGAACGTGAAATTGGCCATGCCGTCACTGAACAGGCGCGCCTGACAGGTGCGCTGCACGACATAGTAGGAGGTGGCGAACAAGGCGCTGCCGCCGAAGCCGAAGATCACGGCGCCGGTGTGGACAGGACGCAGTCGACCGAAGGTGATGTAGGGGTTATCGAAATTCAGGAACGGAAAAGCGAGTTCGGAGGCGATATATACACCGACGAACATACCGATCGCGCCCCAAACCAAGGTCATGATGGTGAACCGGCGAACAATATCGTAGTTATATTGGTCCGCGCTACCTGCTGCTGCGACGCTTGATGTTGCCATTACTACGTCTCCTAATCCAAAAGCCGAAAACTGAAATCGAAAAGCCCGTGATTATATTCTCTATAGTCACGGCACGACAACTTAAAACACGAGGCGAAATGCCTCACAACAAGGTGGAAAGATCGTGCGCCAGCTCTTCGGGCTTTTGCCCGAACTTGAGATAGACGCGGATTTTTCCTTGCTTATCAAACGCATAAACCCCGGCGCTATGATCGATGGTATAGCCGCTCTTGCCCGGATCCACCTGCTTCTCGTAAAAGATCTTGAAATTCTTTGCCGTCTCTGCGGTCTGTGCCGGGGTGCCATAGAGTCCGATGAAGGTCGGGTTGAACGAAGGCACGAACTGCGCGAGCACCTCCTGCGTATCCCGTTCGGGATCGACGGTCACGAATAGCACCTGCACCTCGGCGGCGCGGTCGCCCATGAGCTTGAGCGCGGCAGCAAGATCAGCCATGGTGGTCGGGCAGACATCCGGACAATGGGTATAACCGAAGAACAACGCCACCACCTTGCCCTTGAAATCCGCCAGGCTGCGGGGCTTGCCGTTGTGGTCAGTGAGCTGGAGCGTCTGGGCGAAATCGGCGCCAGAGATATCGGTGCCGTACAGGGTCGGTGCTTTCTGACCGGACGAGCCGCAGGAAATCAGCATGATCGCCAGGGCGGCGATGCAAACACTGCGAAGGATTCTGGACATGGCGGACTTCATATAACGCTAGACCGGTAGTCTAGCACGATGCAGTCGTCATTTATTGTGCACGGGATTTGATGCATGCCCTTGAAATACATTGGAGTATCCCTGTTCAAGCAGGGGGCGTCTCGTTTACAATTTACGCTTTTTTATGCGCGGGTTCGCACCCGGCAGGCTAGGAGAAGCAAAGATGTCGATGGCTGACCGCGATGGTCTAATCTGGTATGACGGCAAGATGGTGCCGTGGCGCGATGCCACCACCCACGTTCTCACTCACACGCTGCACTATGGCATGGGGGTATTCGAGGGCGTGCGTGCCTACAAGACCGACAAGGGCCCGGCCATCTTCCGCCTGCAGGAGCACACCGACCGCCTGTTCCGATCCGCCCACATCCTGGGCATGAAGATGCCGTACGACAAGGCCACCCTGATCGAAGCGCAGAAGGCAGCCTTCCGTGAGAACAATCTGGAATCCGGTTACATGCGCCCGATGGCGTTCTACGGCGCCGAAGCCATGGGCATCTCGGCCAAGACCTTGTCCACGCACGTCATCGTCGCCGCCTGGGCCTGGGGCGCCTACATGGGCAAGGAAGCCCTGGAGCGCGGCATCCGCGTCAAGACCTCCTCCTTCTCGCGTCATCACGTCAACATCCATATGTGCAAGGCGAAGGCCAACGGCAACTACCTGAATTCCATCCTGGCTCACCAGGAAGCGGCGCAGGACGGCTACGACGAAGCCTTGCTGCTTGACGTCGACGGGTTCGTCGCCGAAGGTTCGGGCGAGAACATCTTCATCATCCGCAACGGCAAGATCTACACGCCGGACCTGACCAGCGCGCTGGAAGGCATCACGCGCGACACCGTGGTCCAGCTGGCGACGGAATTCGGTTACCAGATCATCGAGAAGCGCATCACGCGCGACGAAGTGTATTCCGCCGACGAAGCTTTCTTCACCGGCACCGCGGCTGAAGTCACGCCGATCCGCGAACTCGACAACCGCGCCATCGGCGAAGGCAAGCGCGGCCCCATCACCGAAAAGATCCAGTCCAAGTACTTCGACGTGGTGCATGGCCGTTCCGCCGAGCACGATGCCTGGCTGACCTACCTCTAAGGGAAATCAAGATGGCCGAGCAAACCGAGATCGAAATCAGCGCCAAGGACCTGCCGCTTTACTGCCCGACCAAGGAGGTCGCGCTTTGGAGCTCGCATCCGCGCGTGTTCCTCGATATCGCCGACACCGGCCACGCCATGTGCCCTTACTGTGGAACGAAATACAGGCTGAAACCTGGCGAACACGTCGGGCACCACTAAATAGAAAAGCCGGAGCGATCCGGCTTTTTTGTTTGGCTAACATTTACGTGCTGTACTTTATATCTGCGTACTGCAATTTTGCGTCCCGCAAAAGCATTAAAGAACCTCAGGCTTGAACCACTTCCGCCGCCCCACCCCACAAACTGACGATCACTTGTTCAGCATCGGATGCCGGGCTATTCGTCCAGAATTTCACCACACCTCGACCTGACCGCTCCCTGAGCAAACCGGTGTCTTCCAGCCGGTGCATGAGCTGACGCGCGACGGCGGCGCCGGTGTCGATGAGCGCGACCTGCGGCCCGGCGATCTCGGCAATGAGTTCGCGTACAAAGGGGTAATGCGTGCAGCCGAGCACGATGGTATCCACGCCAGCATCAAGTAAAGGCGTGACATAGCCTGCGACCAGTTGTCTTGTGGCTTCGGCCTGCAGCTCACCACGTTCGATGCATTCCACCAGCCCCGGGCAGGCCTGCGTGACGACACGCACATGCTGGCCGTAGTGTTCCAGCAATGCGGCGAACTGGGCGCTCTTCAATGTACCGACCGTAGCCAGGACGCCGATGACGCCGTTTTGGCTGGCGGCTGCAGCCGGTTTGACGGCTGGCTCCATGCCGATGATAGGCAATGTGTAATGCGCGCGTAGCTTGTCCACTGCCGCCGCTGTCGCGGTGTTGCAGGCGACCACCAGCGCCTTCACGCCCTGCGCGATGAGGAAGTCAGTGATGGCGAACGCACGTTCGCAGATGAATTCCGGCGTTTTGTTGCCGTAAGGGGCGTGCAGCGAATCGGCGAAGTAGAGCAAATGCTCCGCCGGGAGCAGCGCGTGGATATGCTTGAGTACGGAGATGCCGCCGACGCCGGAGTCGAAGATGCCGATGGGCTGAGTGGGATCGTGGGCGGCAGTCACGGGAAGTTCGCTGTTATTCTCGCGGTTATTCATAGTGGGCTTATGCGTGCGCAAAGTTTATCTGAAGTGGCTACAGGCTGCCATTGCCGATCAGGACTATCGGCTACAATGTGCTGATCGAATCAGCGTCATCATCAGGGATACCAGCATGGGAAATCGTTTAAGCAAGATCTACACTCGCACCGGCGACCAGGGCACGACCGGGCTCGGCGACGGTAGTCGCGTCGACAAGGACAGTCTGCGCGTCGAAGCCATGGGCGATGTTGACGAACTCAACGCCATCATCGGCATCATGCTCACCGAGCCGATTCTGGTCGGCATGCGCGAGACTTTCACCGCCATCCAGCACGATCTCTTCGACCTTGGCGGCGAGATCTGCCTGCCAGGCCACAACCTCATCAAGCCCGAGCGCGTCACCCAACTGGAGAACGCGCTCGATACCTGGAACGAGGAACTGGAGCCGCTCAAGGAATTCATCCTGCCCGGCGGCAGCCGCGCCGCCGCTTACTGCCACCTGGCGCGTACCGTCTGCCGTCGCGCAGAGCGGCAGCTGGTGAGGCTGAGCCGTGAGGAACCCGTCACCGAGGTCTCGTTGCAATACATGAATCGCCTGTCCGATCTGCTATTCGTCGCCTGCCGCAGCCTGAACAAGGCTGCCGGCCAGGATGACGTGTTATGGAAGAACCAGGCCGGCTGACCTCACTGTCACGCCACCCGCAAGGCGCCCCAGGGCGCCTTTTCTTTTGCCCGCACCACGCTGAACATCCGCTCTTATTATTCATATTAGTTATATTTATATTAAAACAAATTATTTTTCATTATTTAAAGCGATTGTTAAAGTGCGCATCGTTTGATTCATCCAGAACAGGGAAACGGCCATGTCCACACCAAACAACGTGAACCTCACAGACGAAGTGCTCGCCGAGATCCATCGCGCCATCTCGCAGCTGCGCTTCGGCTCCGTGGAGATCACGGTGCATGAGGGACGGGTCACCCAGATCGAAAAGCGCGAGAAGGTCCGCTTCGGACAAGACACGCAACGCATCACGCCTACTGCCTCAGCAGCGGCTAACAACCTTTAAAAAAATCATCGATGAACTGACCGGACAGCCGGAAGTACGAGACTACATCAGGAGTTCATCATGCAATTCAAAACAACACAGATCACGCAGGCACTGGTCGCCGGAGGCGCCCTGCTGGCAAGCAACCTCGCGTTCGCGGGCGATGCCGAAGTGGAAGCCCTGCGCAAGACCATCGAGGAACTGGATCAGAAGATCCGGATCATCGAGC
>CAMLMA010000078.1 GCA_946481065.1 uncultured Nitrosomonadales bacterium | reverse complement strand
GAATTATACCGCCTGAAAAGTCAAAGGCGACGGGTCTGCACCCGTCGCCTGTTTGATCCAGCTCAATGAGTCTGATTATTCCGACTTCAGATCGGCTTCCCAGGCGTTGCCGTAGACTTTGCCGTTACGCGACATGATGAACATCTGGTACATGCTGGTCACCCACATGAAGGTGGAGGCGAGGCTGTAGCCGATACCGCTGATGATGGTCAGCCAGGCGAAGCCGGGATTGAGCTTGGTCAGCCACCACGACAGCACGTCCAGGATCAGGTAGGCAAACGGGAAGATGATGGCAGTGATCTTCAGCGCTTTGGGCACGTTGACGGCAAAGCTGAAAATGAAGGACATGAAGAAGAAGATGAACGCGATGCCGAACAGGTGGATGTGCGAGACGCGGGTCAGGCTCTCGATGCTGGCGCCCTTATTGACCGAGGCCAGTTTGTGCACTTCTTCGTATTTGGTGAAATTGGGGATGCCGGGCAGGTTGCTGTGGCAGACGACGCAGTGTTGCGCGAACACACCTTTGAAATGCGGTTCCCATTCGGCTTCCGGCGCGCCTTCGCGTGCCCATTTGATGATGTCGAGACGGGTCTCGGGTGGGGCCTTGTCCTTCATGGAGCCGTTGAGCATGCTTTCCAGACGTGTGCCATTGCGATCGCCGTAGTAGCTGTAAACGATGTCATCCTTGGACAAACCCAGTTTGCCGTCGGCCATGCCGTGGGTGAGCATGATCTGCAGGCCGGCCATGCAGAGGCCGACGCCGATCACCAGCAGGTAGCCGGCGAATAGCGCTTTGAGCGGTGCAGGCAGGTTAGGCAGGTTGAGCCAGGTCATGTTGGAAGGTGTGATTTTCATATCGATCTCATCAGGGTTAGCGAGCTTTGGCAACCGGCCGGTTGTGCCGATCCGGTGCATGACAGGCGAGATTATATGTCAGCAGGGCTCGGGCTTGCATCAGAAAAAGGCCGGGCGGCGAACAATTCATCGTCCGGCGCGACCATCACGCAGATGATCGCGCTACGGACATCAACGCAGAACGAGGATCTCGCCCTTGCCGTCGGCGGCAAGGTCACCTGCGTAGCGTTGTACGCGATCATGCCGCATCTCTGCGAAACGACTCGGCAAGCCAGCGAAGGATTTGAACATCAGACGCAAGAAAGGCAGGGTATGCGTGCCGCAGTCCTGGATCGTGGCGTGCAAGGCTGGCGTCCGGGCTAGGACCAGCGTGCCGCGGCGCATGCCGTAGCCGACGTAATCGCCGACCTTGCCCAGCACGCCGATGGTGCCGGCCAGCATGCGCGACGCGCAATAACTGCCGACATCGCCCTCGATCAGCAGTAGCCCGCGACGCATCTGGTCACCGGCGCGGTCACCGGCGTTACCCTTGATGATGACGATGCCGCCGCGCATGCCCTTGCGGTCGCCGGGCAGGGCGGCGGCGAGGAAATCACCGACATCGCCATGCACCTGGATCATGCCGCCCGCCATACCGCTGGCGACGAAAGCATCGGCATTGCCATGAACGACGATCTCGCCTTTTTTCATCTGCAGGCCCAGGTAAGAGCCGGCATCGCCGTTGACGGTGATGCGACCTTGCGACATGCCCTGGCCGATACTATCGAGCTTGGCGCTGCCCTGCTCGAAGATGATCTCGCTGGCGTCATCGCCGCTGATGGCGAACACGCTGTCAGCACGCAGTTTGAAGCGCCCGCATTGCAGTTCGATGGCCGCGATCTCGGTGAGGGATTTCCCCGCGAGCAGGTCAGGCGTGAGCGGCGCGCAATCGACACGCTGCGCCAGTGCTTGCTTGAGTTTGAAGGTCAATGCGCTCATGCCATGATCTCCCGCAACTTGAAGTGGAACTGACCGAGCTTGCCGCCATAGTTACCTGCCGAGATGCGCTTGATGCCCTGGGCCGCGCCCAGTTCGCAGACGGCGGTGATGCCGGCGCGCATGGCGCGGTTGATATCTTCGGCGGTGAGGCCATCGATGACGATCTCCATCACCGATTCGATCTCGGGCGAGAGCTCGGTTTTGGTGATGCCTTTCAGTGTGGGGCAGAAGGCATCGTTGGTCGAGGCGATCATGCCCTTGTACTTGGCGCCGACCTTGGAGCCGGATCGCACCACGCCGCCCGGGAACGGCATGATGACATTGGGGATCTTGCGCATGGCTTCGATCGCGGCTTCGCAGGCAGCCAAGGCTTGCGGCTGGGATTCGGCGAGGATGAGGAAATTGCCGCCGCCGACTGCGCGTACCATGCCCGTGGTCTCCTCGGTCATGAATTCGCCGTCCATCACCGGCACGCGCCAGTAGCGCTTGCCGCCGAACTGCTTGGAGATCTGGAAGCCGTCGCCGAAGAAGCGCAGATTCTTGCCGAGGTTGATGCGCGTGATCTCGGGGTAGCCTTCGTCGATACCGGAGAACGCCGCTGTGGTCGGGCAGGTCAGCACGCACTGGCCCATGCGGGTCTCGAGTTGCTTCATGAGCACTGCGCTACCCATGGCGAACAGCAGCACCGAGATGCCGGGACGACCGTCCGGGGTCTCGTCCTCCGATAGTTCGCGCTCGATGCCGGCCTCGACACCGCAGGCGATCACCGAGGTGGCGAAGCCGGTCATGGCGGCTGCCGCATTGCGTGCCCATTTGTGGTTCTGGGCGGTGATGATGACGCGTGTACCCCGCATGCCGAAGGCTTCAGCGAAGGTGTCGTCGATGTGTACGCCGTTAATCTGCATAGGCGCCTTTCCAAACTGTCATGAGCAGTGCCGAACACAAGGCGCCGCGGAGTGAGTTGTGAGACATATCAATGAGATAGGCGAAGAATGAACGCGCATGCAACGCCGTGACCGGCTCGCGCAATAAGTTTGTAAGGAGGCCTATCATTCGGTTTTCTCTCGGCGACCTTTGCATTCATGCACCTGCACACGGCCACGACCGCCGTCAGCGATCTCGTCGGCGCTGATCTTGTAGTGCTCCATATCCATGGTGTGATAGCGGGCGAAATACTGCTTGAGGTCTTTCTCGATGCCACGGTCGAATTCCGGCTTGACCGTGTGCGTCGTGCCCCAGGTGACCTTGACCACCTGGCCGTTGCGCACGACCAGCTCGCCGTCCTTGAAGACGTAATCCGGCTTGGAGAACATCTTCTCGCGGTCGGCATCGTCGGTATAGACCGTGATATCGGCCGCGGCACCCGCGCCCAGATGGCCCCGGTCATGCAGGCCCACCAGCTTGGCCGCGCCTGCTCGGGTCATGATGGCGATCTCGTACAGGCTGTATTCACGATCGAGGCTGGAGAGCGTGCTCATGGCCTGGGCGTCAAGATTGAGCTTGGTGAACATGTCGTTGCGGAAGCTCTTGTCCATGAGCAGCCGGATCAGGTGTGGGTAGCTCGTGAACGGCGCGCCATTGGGGTGATCGGTGGTGAGGAAGATGCGCCAGGGGTCATCCACCAGCAGGAAGATCTCGAGACCGATGGCCCATTGCAGGGCATTGACGAAGTTCTGGTCCTTGTACTTGAACGGCACCACGCCGCAACCGGCGTCGCACTCGATGTCCATCAGCACCGACTTGCTGGGGCTGGCATGGCCGGCATTGGCGAACTGCCGCATGTTATCGCCGGAAGCGGTGACGGTCTGGCCGAACAGGATCTGGCCGACGTCGGCCGAGATGTGCTTGTGCTTGTTGATGGCTTCGGCGATGGCGGCGGCGCCAGAGGAGAACTTGCGGTCGCCTTCCGTCCCGTAACTGTGGAACTGGATATGCGTCAGGTGCATGGGATAGCCTTCGGAGGCGCCCATGGTCTTCAGCGTGGTCTCGACGTTGCCCGGCACGCCGAGGTTGTTGCCGTGCACATGCAGCGGATGCGGTATACCGAGCTCATGCACGGCGCGCGACAAGGCCTTGAGCACGTCGCGCGGCGAGACCTGGTAATGCACGTTGAGCTCGTCCAGGTCGAGCGCGCGCTGGTTGAACTTGAAGGCGCTGATGCCACCTGGGTTGACCACCTTGATGCCCATGGCCTGGCTGGCGTGCAAGGTCCAGGCGACGTAATCGTTGATGGCGTTCTGGTCTTTTTTCGCCGCCAGCATGCGCAGGAAGTAATCGTCGCTGCCGATCATGGCATAGCCACCCTTGTCGATGATGGGTGTATCGCCCATCTCGAGGTGCGTCTGGCGCGCGTTGACGGCCATCATCGCGGGCTCGAAACCGGCGGTATAGCCCATCTCGGCATAGCGGTAACCCGTGGTCAGGGTCGAAGGCGCGGCGTGGCCGCAGCCGGCACGGCAGAATTCGGTATGGATGGCCGGGTCGGCACGGTGATCCTCGGGCAACATGGTGCGGGCGATATTGACCTTGCCGCCACCGATGTGGGTGTGCATGTCGATGGCGCCGGACATGACGACCTTGCCGCGCAAGTCGTATTCCTGGTCGATCTTCTCGTGGTCATAAGGGCGTTCGACGATGCGGCCGTCACGGACGTAGAGATCCATGACCTTGCCATCGATCTGATGGGCCGGATCATAGACAGTGCCGCCGGAGAGTTTGATGAGCATTTATCGCAATCCTGATTCGATGGCAGCCAGGACGTCGGCCAAGGCCGGCAGCGTCGTCTGGCGCAGTTGCTTGAGTGGCAGCGCGACTGAGCTGTCGCTGCGGAACTGGATGCCCTTGATCTCGATGCCGGGCGTGGCGACGGGAATGAACACCGCCGGCGCCTGCTCGAATACCGTCGCGGGATGGCCGATGACGATGTCGGGCACGCGGCCGTCTGCAGGCAAGCGCTTCGGGCTGTAGCTATTGATCCAGAGCAGGACGTCGGCTTCGCCTTCCGCCAGCATGCGCGCACCTTCGTAATGGTAAGGGTCGTAATCCGGATGATCGCGGCGATACGAACTGCGCAACGGATAACCGCTGATCCAGGCGCTGGTGTTATAGGCGCCGAGGTCACCTTCGTTGCCGCTCAGGGGCAAGCCTGCGCAACGTGTGGTCTGGTTGATGTCGGCGACCAGGCCGGTGATGCTCTGGATGGCGAGTTCGGCATGCGGGAAATCCAGCGCGCTGGCGGACCATGCGATGACACCATATTTAGCGACCTTGAGACGGTCTGCCAGCGAGGCGAGGTCTGCCGCGGGGATGCCGGCGATGGCGTCGGCTTTCACCGGTTTGCCGGCCGCGATGGCCCGCAATGCCGCCAGCACTTCCGGTAGGCGCGCCAGGTCGCAAGGCAGCACCTCGGGTAACTTGCCCTTGGGCGAGACGCCGGCGCGCGTATCGAGGTCGCGGCCACCCAGGTAGACCACCTCGCGCGTGGCCGTATCCTGGCCGAAGAGGGTTTCATCGTTCCAGACCATACGTTCGAAGAAGCGCGGGAAACTGCTGACGATATCGGTGCCGACGATCACCAGCAGGTCGACGCGGTTGCGCACTTCGGTCAGCGTCGTCGTCTGCCAGCCGGAATTCTGCATGACCAACAGGTTGCGCATCGAGCTATAGCTGTTCATGTGCTCCAGCGTCGCGCGCGCAGTGCCGGCGAGGTTCATGACGGCGCGCATGCCGGTGATATCAGTGGCGAGGCCGCCGATGAGCGGGTGGCGGGCCTCGCGCAGGCGATCAACCACGGCGGCGATCGCATCCGACAAGCTGGCTGGCTTGCCATCGATATGGGGCGGGGTCTCTGCAAGTGGCATTTCGAAGAAGGCACGGCTCTTGGCGCAGCCTTTGTCGGTGACGTGGAGTTGCGTGTCTTGTACGCTGACCGTAAGGTCATCGCACAGCAGGCCGCAGGCAGGGCAGGGAACGGCGGTCAGCGTTTCAGCGGGTTTGTTCATGACGACATTTTAACACCTGGCGAGGCCAGGACTTCCGGGGATTGAGGGTAGATCTCGGGCGGCTTCAGTTGGACAGCTTCAGCTCTTGCAGGATGGTGGTCGACAACTCCTCGATCGAGCGGCTGGTGGAATCGATCCAGTGCACACCGCTGTTACGCATCATCTCTTCTGCCATGCGCACTTCGTTACGGCAGTTTTCGAGCGAGGCATAGAAACTGTTGGGGCGACGCTCGCTGCGTACCGAATGCAGCCGTTCCGGCTTGATGGTCATGCCGAACAGCTTGTGCGGGAAATTCTCCAGGACGGACGGGATACGGCCGCGCTCCAGGTCTTCCGGAATCAGGGGATAGTTGGCTGCCTTGATGCCGAATTGCATGGCCATGTAGAGACTGGTCGGCGTCTTGCCGCAGCGGGAGACGCCGATGAGGATGACCTGGGCTTCTTCCAGGCCTTCTTCCGTCATGCCGTCGTCATGGCCGAGCGTGAAATTGATGGCTTCCATGCGTTCATGGTAGTTCTGGCCCTGGATGCTATGGGCGATGCCGGCCCGCGTCAGCGGCGTCTCGTTGAGTTCGATGCCTAGCGGATTGATGAAGGATTCGAACAGGTCGATGTAATACGCGGTGCACTGCTTGATGAGGCTGCGATGGTCGACGTTGCCGAGCGACATGACCACCACCGGCGGCACGTTGTCTTCGGCGCGCGCCATGTCGATGCGCGCCATGGCCTCGTACACCTGCTGCAACGTGTTGGTGAACGGCAGGCGGATCTGGCGGAATTCCGTGTTTGGAAAATGCGCCAGCAGCTGGCCGAGCGCTTGCGCGGTCAGGCCAGTGCCGTCCGAGATGAAGAATACCGTACGGTGATGCATGGGTTAGGGTCGGGTCCGTTAGCTCAGCTTGGTCAGGCGTTGCCAGGTCTTGACCACGGTATCCGGATTGAGCGATACCGACTTGATGCCAGCCTTGACCAGCCATTCGGCGAAGTCCGGATGATCCGACGGGCCCTGACCGCAGATACCGACGTACTTGTCGAGGCGGTTGGCCGTACTGATCGCCATGTTGAGCAGCACCTTGACCGCCGGATCGCGCTCGTCGAACCCATGGGCCATGAGGCCGGAATCACGGTCCATACCCAGCGACAATTGCGTGAGGTCATTGGAGCCGATGGAGAAGCCGTCGAAATATTCGAGGAACTCCTCGGCAAGCAGCGCATTGGACGGGATCTCGCACATCATGATCAGACGCAGCCCGTTCTCGCCGCGCTTGAGGCCGTAGCTCGCGAGGATATCGATGACGGCGCGGGCTTCGCTCAGCGTGCGCACGAAGGGGATCATGAGCTCGATGTTGGTCAGCCCGATCTCATCGCGGACCTTGCGCATGGCGAGGCATTCCATCTCGAAGCAATCACGGAAATCGTCTGCGATGTAGCGTGCCGCGCCGCGGAAGCCGAGCATCGGGTTCTCTTCTTCCGGTTCGTAGATCTCGCCACCCAGCAGCTTGCGATATTCGTTGGACTTGAAGTCGGACATACGGGCGATGACGGGCTTGGGCCAGAACGCGGCACCGATGGTGGCAACACCTTCTGCCAGCTTGTCGATGTAGAACTGGCGCGGGTTGGCGTAGCCTGCAGAGCGCGACATGACTTCCTGCTGCATCGCAGCCGGCAGGCGCGATGCGTTGAGGATGGCCTTGGGGTGGATGCCGATCATGTTGTTGATGACGAACTCCAGGCGAGCGAGGCCGACGCCGTCGTTCGGGATCTGGGCGAAATTGAAGGCCATATCCGGATTACCGACGTTCATCATGATCTTGACCGGTGGCTTGGTCAGCTCGGCCTCGGCTTCCTTGGTCACGCTGTATTCCAGCGCGCCCTGGTAGACATAACCGGTTTCGCCTTCAGCACAGGAAACGGTGACGATGGCGCCTTCGGTCAGGACTTCGGTGGCGTTGCCGCTGCCGACGATGGCTGGGATACCGAGTTCACGCGCGATGATCGCGGCGTGGCAGGTACGACCGCCACGATTGGTGACGAGCGCGGAGGCGCGCTTCATGACCGGTTCCCAGTTCGGGTCGGTCATGTCGGCGACAAGCACGTCGCCAGGCTGTACGGTGTTCATCTCGGAGGCATGCTTGACGACCCGCACCGGGCCGACACCGATCTTCTGGGTCACGGCACGGCCGGTGACGATGGCCTCGCCCTTGCCCTTGAGCGCGAACTTCTCGACTGCGCTGCCAGCCTTTTCCTGCGATTTCACCGTTTCCGGGCGTGCCTGCAGGATGTACAGCTTACCGTCAGTGCCGTCCTTGCCCCATTCGATATCCATCGGATGACCATAGTGCTGCTCGATGATGACCGCGAAACGGGCCAGCTCCAGCACTTCGCTGTCGTCCAGCGAGTAGCGGCTGCTGTCTTCCTTGGTGTTGTCGATCGTGTGCGTGCTCTTGCCGGCTTCATTGGCATTGCTGAACACCATCTTGATCAGCTTGGAGCCAAGCGTACGGCGCACGATGGCTGGCTTGCCCTGGTTGAGCAGTGGCTTGTGCACGTAGAACTCGTCCGGATTGACCGCACCCTGTACCACGGTCTCGCCGAGGCCATAGGATGCGGTGATGAAAGCTACGTCGCGGAAGCCCGATTCGGTGTCGATGGTAAACATGACGCCGGAGCTGCCGATGTCGCTGCGGCACATGCGCT
>CAMLMA010000077.1 GCA_946481065.1 uncultured Nitrosomonadales bacterium | reverse complement strand
GACGTTTACGAAGGCTGGGATGCCAAGGCCAAGGGTGCCAAGGCTGAAGCTGACTGGAACGCCAAGTTCGACGCTTACGCCAAGGCTTACCCGGCAGAGGCTGCTGAATTCAAGCGCCGCATGGCAGGCGAACTGCCAGCGAACTGGAAGCAAGCGACCGATGCCATGATCGCAGCGACCAACGAAAAGGCAGAAGGCGTTGCAAGCCGCAAGGCATCGCAAAACGTCATCGGCGCACTGGCGCCAGTCCTGCCGGAATTCCTCGGCGGTTCCGCCGACCTGACCGGTTCCAACCTGACCAGCACGGGCAGCTTCAAGCACGTCAGCGGCAAGGAACCAGGCAACTACATCTCCTACGGCGTCCGTGAATTCGGCATGGCGGCGATCATGAACGGTATGGCACTGCATGGTGGCTTGCTGCCATTCGGTGGCACCTTCCACATGTTCTCCGACTACATGAAGAACGGCATGCGCATGTCCGCGCTGATGAAGCAACGCGTGGTCTATGTACTGACCCACGACTCCATCGGCCAGGGCGAAGACGGCCCGACCCACCAGCCAGTGGAAAACACCTCCGGTCTGCGTTACATCCCTAACATGCAAGTATGGCGCCCAGGTAGCGCGACCGAGACCGCCGTGTCCTGGGTCGCTGCCGCTGAGCGTAAGGATGGCCCGACCAGCCTGGTCCTGTCCCGTCAGAACCTGCCAGGCATCAAGCACGACACCAAGCATTTCGACCTGATCCGCAAGGGTGGTTACGTGTTCTCCGATGTCGACGGCAAGGCCGATGTCATCATCATCGCCAACGGTTCCGAGCTGGATCTGGCAGTCAAGGCTGCAGCTGAACTGAATGCTGCCGGCACCAAGGTGCGCGTGGTCTCCATGCCTTCCACCAACGTGTTCGACAAGCAGGATCAAGCTTACCGTGACAGCGTACTGACCCCAGGCGTGAAGCGTGTGGCAGTTGAAGCCGCGCATCCTGACTTCTGGCGCAAGTATGTCGGTCTGGAAGGTGCAGTCGTCGGTATCGATACCTTCGGCGAATCCGCGCCAGGTGGCGTGCTGATGAAGCACTTCGGCTTCACCGTCGAAAACGTCGTCAAGACCGTCAAGTCCGTACTGTAAGTAAAGTCGGGCTGGATAAAAAAGCGCCTCTTCGTGAGGCGCTTTTTTTTGGCCGATAGGGGCTGGCCCAGGCAAGTATAATGACAGGAAACCCATCAGCATCAGGCCACGTATCATGCGCACAGAAAATGCAGTCAAACCCCGGACGATCTACCTCAAGGACTACACGCCCGCTCCCTACATAGCCTCACATGTGGACTTGGCATTCCAGTTGTTCGAGGACAAGACGGTCGTCACGTCCACCGTCGAATACCGGAAGAACCCGGCTGGCAGTAGCGACACGCTGGTGCTGAACGGCGAAGGTCAGCATATCGTCAGCGTGCTGCGGGACGGCCAGCCATTCAATGATTACACGCTCGACGACGGCAGGATGACCGTAGCGAACGCGGGAGCGCGGTTCACGCTCACCATCACCGCCGAGATCGACCCCGCAGCCAATACTGCGCTGGAGGGTCTATACAAATCGCAGGGTAACTATTGCACCCAGTGCGAGGCCGAGGGCTTCCGCCGCATCACGTTCTACCAGGATCGTCCAGATGTACTGAGCACCTTCCATGTACGTATCGAGGCAGACAAGACGGCTTATCCGGTGCTGCTTTCCAACGGCAATCTGGTTGATGCAGGCGATCTGCCCCAGGGGCGGCATTTCACGGCATGGCACGACCCGTTCCCCAAGCCGTGCTACCTGTTCGCGCTGGTGGCGGGCAAGCTGGTGCGTATCGAGGATAGCTTCACCACGATGTCGGGCCGCAAGGTCGCGCTGCACATCTATGTGCGCCCGGGTGACGAAGCGCAATGCGACCACGCCATGCAGTCGCTGAAAAACGCCATGCGCTGGGACGAAGAGAAATACGGGCGGGAATATCAGCTCGACCTGTTCAATATCGTCGCGGTCAGCGATTTCAACATGGGGGCGATGGAGAACACCTCGCTTAACATCTTCAACACGGCGCTGGTGCTGGCACACCAGGAGACGGCCACCGATAGCGATTTCCTTAGCGTCGAAGGGGTCGTGGCACATGAGTATTTCCATAACTGGACGGGCAATCGCGTCACTTGTCGCGACTGGTTCCAGCTCTCGCTCAAGGAGGGGCTGACCGTGTTCCGTGACCAGGAATTCAGCGCAGACCTCAATTCGCGTGCGGTGCAGCGCATCGACGACGTCAATACCCTGCGCCGCCTGCAGTTCCCGGAGGACGGCAGCCCGCTGGCCCACGCCGTGCAGCCGGACAGCTTCATCGAGATCAGCAACTTCTACACCAAGACCGTCTATGACAAGGGCGCCGAACTCATCCGCATGCAACGCACGCTACTTGGCGAAGCGGCCTACCGCAAGGCGACGGACCTGTATTTTTCCCGCTATGACGGGCATGCCGTGACTTGCGACGACTTCGTGCAATGCATGGCCGATGTTTCCGGGCGTGACATGGCGCAGTTCTTCCGCTGGTATAAGCAGGCGGGTACGCCCGAATTGCGCGTCGTCGCCGATTACGATGCAACGCAGCAACGCTACACCCTGCGTTTCAGCCAATCGCAGCCGGATACGCCGGGACAAACCGGCAAGCTGCCGTTGCATATCCCGATCGCAGTCGGCCTGCTGGACGCGCAGGGGCGCGAGACGCACCCGACGCAGGTGCTGGAGATGACCGAGCGCGAACAGGCCTTCCACTTCGAGCGCGTGGCATCGCGGCCCGTGCCCTCCATCCTGCGTGACTTCTCGGCGCCCGTGAAATTGACCACCGATCTCAGTGATGACGACCTGCGCCTGCTGCAACTGTACGACACCGACGGTTTCAATAAGTGGGAGGCCGGGCAGACATTGGCCCTGCGCAATATCGCGCGCGTGATGGCGAATCCGGAGGCCGATATCAGCACCTTCATCGCCGATGTGGGTGTGCTGATCGCACAAGGGCTTGCGGGTGAGGGCGACAAGGCGCTGCTGGCGCGCGCGCTCAGCCTGCCTTCGATCGCCGTGATCGGGCAATCGCAGTCCGTGGTCGACCCGGCCCTCATCGATCGGGCGCGCACGCATATCCTCGTCTCCATCAAACGCGCTCACAAGGAAGCGCTGGCGGCGCTATACGATGCGAACGCCAATACTGGCCATTTCTCTATCACGCCGGACGCCATGGGGCGTAGGGCCTTGCAGAACACGGTGCTGGAGCTGCTGACCGTGACCAACGGCACGGGCTGCGCGGCATGGGCCAAGGCGCACTACCTGGCGGCGGATAATATGACCGACCGCGTGGCCGCGCTGGCTTGCCTGTCAGACAGCACCCAACCGGAACGGGATACTGTATTTGCCGATTTTTACGCCCGCTTCAAGGATTACCCGCTGGTGGTGGACAAATGGTTCTCGCTGCAGGCGACGGCGAATCGCGACGGCATCTTCGAGGACTTCGCTGCTCTGCGCCAGCACGCCGAGTTCAATATCAAGAACCCCAATCGCGTGCGCTCACTGTATACCGCGTTCGCCATCAATAACCCGGTCCGATTCCACGATCCCAGCGGCCAGGGTTACGCCCTGCTGCGCGACGTCATCATCGAGCTCAACGCGCTCAATCCACAGATGGCCTCGCGTCTGGTGATGCCCTTCCGCGAATGGAAACGCTATACCCCAGGCCTGCAGGCGCTCATGCGCGATGCTCTGCAGACGATCATGGCGACGCCGAATCTGTCGAACGATGTGTTCGAGGTGGTGAGCAAGAGCCTCGAAGCCTAGTCCGGCGGCCCTCTGCGGGCTTGCATGTGGTAGGATAACGGTCTTGGCCAAAGTTATTTTCTATATTCAAATCAACGTGTCACAGGAAAAAGCGTTATGACTACCCGTGTTGCTATTAATGGTTTCGGCCGCATCGGTCGTATGGTATTCCGTGCAGCGATCAAGGATTTCACGGATATCGAAGTGGTCGCGATCAATGACCTGCTGGAGCCGGATTATCTGGCGTATATGCTTAAACATGACTCCGTCCACGGCAAGTTCCAGGGCGAAGTGAAGGTCGATGGCAATCACCTGGTGGTCAACGGCAAGAAGATCCGCCTGACTGCGGAGAAGGATCCCGCCAACCTCAAGTGGAACGAGGTCGGCGCTGACATCGTCATCGAATGTACGGGCTTTTTCCTGACCCAGGAGACCTGCCAGAAGCATATCGACGCTGGCGCCAAGAAGGTCGTGCAATCCGCGCCTTCCAAGGATGACACACCGATGTTCGTCTATGGCGTCAATCACGATGCCTACAAAGGCGAAGCCATCGTCTCCGCCGCGTCCTGCACCACCAACGGCCTGGCCCCTGTCGCCAAGGTCCTGCACGACAACTTCGGCATCAAGCGTGGCCTGATGACCACCGTACATGCCGCCACTGCCACGCAGAAGACCGTCGATGGACCATCCAACAAGGACTGGCGCGGCGGTCGGGGCATCCTCGAGAACATCATCCCGTCCTCCACCGGCGCCGCCAAGGCCGTGGGCAAGGTGATTCCTGCGCTGAACAAGAAACTGACCGGCATGGCGTTCCGTATCCCCACTTCCGATGTCTCCGTGGTCGATCTCACGGTAGAGCTTGAGAAGGAGACTACCTACGACGCGATCTGTGCCGTCATGAAGCAGGCATCCGAAAGCGGCCCGCTGAAGGGTGTGCTCGGCTACACCAACGAGAAGGTGGTCTCCACCGACTTCCGCGGCGAAACCTGCCCTTCGGTGTTTGACGCTGATGCCGGCATCCAGCTCGACCCGACCTTCGTCAAGGTGGTGGCCTGGTATGACAACGAGTACGGGTATACCTGTAACTTGATGCGCCTCGTTCGCCACATCGCTTGATGCAACGGCTGCACGGGCGAATCGCTTTGTTACTCGGATGCTGCAAAAACTCGCCGTACTAACTGTACTGTCTTCGTTTTTGTGCGCTCCGAGCGCCTAGCGTTTCATCCCGTTCGCTCGCCGCCTCGTTCCGATCTGTTCATCGGAGTTGAGCTACAACTAGTTTTTGGGAGTAGAACATGTCAGTAATCAAAATGACCGACCTGGATCTGAAGGGCAAGCGCGTCTTCATCCGCGCCGACCTCAATGTGCCCGTCAAGGACGGCAAGGTCACCTCCGATGCCCGCATCACCGCGTCCATGCCGACGATCGAGCATGCGCTCAATGCCGGGGCAAAGGTCATGGTGACTTCCCATCTGGGCCGGCCGGAAGAGGGCGTCTATTCCGAAGAGAATTCCTTGCAGCCGGTGGCCGACGTCATTGCTGCCAAACTCAAGGAACAGAACCCGAATGCCAAGCCTGTGCGCCTGATCAAGGACTGGGTCGATGGCGGTTTCGAGGTCGCAGAAGGTGAACTCGTGCTGCTGGAGAACTGTCGCTTTAATAAGGGCGAGAAAAAGAGCCTCGACGAAACGTCACAGAAGTACGCCAGGCTGTGCGATATCTTCGTCATGGACGCTTTCGGCACTGCGCACCGTGCTGAAGCTTCGACCCACGGCATCGCCAAGTTCGCGCCGGTCGCGGCGGCCGGCATCCTGCTGGTGGGCGAGCTCGAGGCCTTGACCAAGGCCTTGTTGAACCCGGCGCGCCCGATGGTGGCGATCGTCGGCGGCTCCAAGGTCAGCACCAAGCTCACCGTGCTGGAGAGCCTGTCGGAGAAGGTCGATCAACTGGTGGTCGGTGGCGGTATCGCCAACACCTTCCTGAAGGCAGCGGGTCACGAAGTCGGCAAGTCGCTGTGCGAGGACGATCTGGTGCCAACGGCAAAGATGCTGATGGACAAGATGTCCGCGCGTGGTGCAGCGGTGCCGATCGCTGTGGATGTCGTGGTCGGCAAGCAGTTCGATGCCAACGAGCCTGCGGTATTGAAAGACGCGGATAGCGTGGCCGCTGACGACATGATCTTCGATATTGGCCCGAAATCTGCTAAGGAATTGGCAGACATCATCATGAACGCGGCGACTGTCGTCTGGAATGGCCCAGTCGGCGTGTTCGAGTTCGACCAGTTCGCTGATGGCACCAAGACCATCGCCGAAGCCATCGCCAAGACCAAGGCCTTCACATTGGCGGGCGGCGGTGACACGATCGCGGCCATTCAAAAGTATGACATTTATGACCGGGTATCCTATATTTCAACTGCGGGCGGCGCATTCCTCGAATTCCTCGAGGGCAAGAAACTGCCCGCAGTCGATATCCTGGAGCAGCGTGCCCAGCACTAGCCGCCTTGCATGGCATCAACAAAAGGGGCTCGCCACGGGCCCCTTTTTATTTTCGGGAGTCACATGAGCTTACGCAAAACCAAGATCGTCGCTACCCTCGGCCCGGCATCGAGCAGCGAGGAAATGATCGCGCGCATGATCGTCGCCGGCGTCGATGTGGTCAGGCTGAATTTCTCCCATGGGAGTGCCGAAGATCATATCCAGCGGGCCGAGACCGTGCGCAGGATCGCCTTGAAGCTGGGGCGCCCTGTCGGCGTACTGTGCGATCTGCAGGGGCCCAAGATCCGCATCGGCAAGTTCGAACTGGGGAGCGTGAAACTGGCGGTTGGCGATACCTTCATCCTCGATGCCGCCTGCGAACTCGGCAACCAGCAACGCGTCGGCCTTGATTACAAGGCGCTGCCAGAGGAGGTCGGCCCCGGCAGCGTGCTGCTGCTCGACGATGGTCGCATCGTCATGGCCGTGGAAATGGTCAAGGGCAGCGAGATCCACTGTACCGTGACCACCGGCGGCATCCTCTCCAACAACAAGGGCATCAACCGTCAGGGCGGTGGCTTGTCTGCCGCAGCGTTGACCGATAAGGACAAGCAGGACATCAAGACGGCGGTGGCGCTGGAAGCCGATTTCGTCGCCCTGTCGTTCCCCCGCAGCGGTGCCGATGTAGAGCAGGCGCGCAAGCTGGTGCGCAAGGCGGGCGGTAGTGCCAGCATCGTCGCCAAGATCGAGCGCGCCGAGGCCATCGACGCGCTGGAGGAGATCATCGCTGCTTCCGATGTCATCATGGTGGCGCGTGGCGACCTCGGTGTCGAAGTCGGCGATGCCGCCGTGCCCGGTTTGCAAAAACGCATGATCCGCATGGCGCGGGCGCAGAACAAAGTCGTGATCACGGCGACGCAGATGCTGGAGTCGATGATCAACAACCCGATCCCGACGCGGGCGGAAGTCTCGGACGTGGCCAATGCCGTGCTCGACGGCACCGACGCCGTCATGCTGTCTGCGGAGAGCGCGGTCGGTCATTATCCGCTGGAGGCGGTCTCGGCCATGCACCGGGTCTGTCTCGAAGCCGAGAAGGAATATCACGGACGCCAGCTGCCGCAAAAGGTGAATCAGGAGTTCCAGCGTACGGATGAAGCCATCGCCATGGCGGCGATCTACACGGCCGAACACCTCAAAGTGAAAGCCATCGCCGCCCTCACGCAATCGGGCACGGTGGCCCAATGGTTATCGCGGGCCGATACGCTGGTGCCTATCTACGCGTTGTCGCCGCTGAAGCAAGCGCGACGCAAGCTCACACTCTATCGCGGCGTCTATCCTTACCCGATCGATCACGCCGGCAAACAGCGCGACGAGATCCTGCAGGAGATGGAGGATACATTGGTGCGCTATGGGGTCGTCAGCAAGGCCGACTTGGTGCTCTTTACCTTCGGCGAGCCGATCGGCACGGAAGGGGGCACTAACACCATGAAGATTGTCAAAATAAGGTAAGCATCCGCATCGCAAGATTGGATGGGAAAGGTTCTATGGCACTCGTCACACTCAGGCAATTACTGGACCACGCCGCCGAGCATGGTTATGGCCTGCCGGCATTCAATGTCAACAACATGGAGCAGATCCACGCCATCATGCAGGCGGCGGACGAAGTGGATAGCCCGGTGATCCTGCAGGGTTCTGCCGGTGCGCGAAAGTATGCCGGCGAGCCTTTTCTGCGCCACCTGGTGGCGGCCGCGGTCGAGGCTTATCCGCATATTCCCGTGGTCATGCACCAGGACCATGGCGCATCGCCCATCGTCTGCATCCAGGCCATGCGTTCGGGCTTCACCAGTGTCATGATGGATGGCTCCCTGCAGGAAGACATGAAGACACCGGCGAGCTATGACTACAACGTCGAGGTGACGCGCAAGGTGGTCGATATCGCCCATGCCATCGGCGTATCGGTCGAGGGTGAGATCGGCGTGCTGGGCTCGCTCGAATCGGGCATGGCCGGTAAGGAAGACGGACATGGGGCCGAGGGTAAGCTCGATCACGCGATGCTGCTCACTGATCCGGAAGAAGCGGCAGAATTCGTGCGGCAGACCCAGGTCGATGCGCTCGCCATCGCCATCGGTACCTCACATGGCGCTTACAAGTTCACCCATCCGCCCACGGGCGAGACGCTGGCGATCGAGCGTATCAAGGCGATCCATGCCCGTATCCCCGCCACGCACCTGGTGATGCACGGCTCTTCATCGGTGCCG
>CAMLMA010000076.1 GCA_946481065.1 uncultured Nitrosomonadales bacterium | reverse complement strand
TGACGATGTATGGCGCGCCCGGCGGGAGTCGAACCCACGACCTTTGGCTTCGGAAACCAACACTCTATCCAGCTGAGCTACGGGCGCCTGTGAGAGAAGCAGGCGGATTATAGCAAATAGGGTATGCCTTGTCCCTTTTGCGTCGCTGGCATTCCCAGTATAATCAGCGGCTTTCGCACTTGCTATTAGGAATACATTGTCATGGGTGAGCAGCATCACGATTTTCCGAAAACGACGGTATCTCAAGTCATCATCGCAACCCTGGGCGGATTGTTCGCCCCTGCGTTGGTCATCTTCCTCGTGGTGAAGCTGCTGCTGGGCATCCAGGCCAACCATCTCGAAGACACTGATCCCGCACCACAGGCCGCAGCCGTCGAAGCGCGGATCGCGCCTGTCGGCGACGTAGAAGTCGTGGCTGCCGAGGCGGGCCCGCACGTCGACAAGAGCGGGGAAGAAGTGGTCGGCGCAGTCTGTTCCGCCTGCCATGCATCCGGAGCGCTCGGTGCCCCCAAGATCGGTGACAAGGCTGCATGGGGCCCCCGTATCGCTCAAGGTTACGAGACGCTGATCAAACATGCCATCGCAGGTATTCGTTCGATGCCACCTCGTGGTGGCAACGCGAGCCTGACCGACGGTGAGATCGCTAACGCCATCGCGCACATGGCAAACCAATCCGGCGCGCATTTCACGCCGCCAGCACCCAAGTCAGAATAAGGCTTCAAGCCCAGGCCGCCGCCAAGGTGGCCTGCCAGCACCGGGATACCGATGGCAAGTTATGCAGTAGGGGACATTCAGGGCTGCTACTTCTCATTCCAGCGATTGCTGGAACATCTCGATTTCAATCCTGATCACGACCGCCTGTGGCTGGTCGGCGATCTCATCAACCGCGGCGCCGGGTCGCTGGCGACTTTACGCTGGTTGCACGCACATCGTGACAGCGTCACCTGCGTGCTTGGCAATCATGACCTGCACACACTTGCAGTCGCCGAAGGTTTCGTGAAAGCCCATAGAAGCGACACCCTGGACGCATTGCTGACAGCGCCGGATAGCGACACCCTGCTGACCTGGTTGCGTCACCAGCCCATGATCCACCGCGGCGAGGGTTACGTCATGGTACATGCCGGCTTGTTACCCCAGTGGGATATCGAACAGGCGCTAACCTTGGGGCGTGAGGTCGAGGCCGTGCTGCAGGGGGCTGGCTACCGGGATTTTCTTGCCTGCATGTACGGTAACCAGCCTGATCTCTGGCAGGATGATCTGGCAGGCTACGATCGGCTTCGGCTCATCACCAACGCGATGACCCGCTTGCGCGTATGCAGCGCCGAGGGGCGCATCGATTTCAGATTCAAGGGTGAACTCGACCAGATCCCGGCAGGTTGCCTGCCCTGGTTCGATGTGCCGGGCCGCCTGTCTGCGGATAGTGTGATCGTTTGCGGGCACTGGTCGGCGCTGGGCTTGCGTCAGCGCCATAATCTTTACACCCTGGATACCGGTTGCCTGTGGGGCGGCCAGCTGACGGCGATGCGGCTGGAAGATCGCGCGATCTTCCAGGTGCCGTGCGACTTGCGCGATTCACCCCGGAAGATCGAGCCCGCTGAGGATTGACGCCCGCGCCTGCGTCAGCAGCGCCCGGCGGTCCTGGCCGCCAGCTTCAAGCGGCGATGAGAAATGCAGATGGACGACGGGTGTCGGCTGGGCAAGCACTTGCTGGATGGATTGCATCAGCGTGACGTCGTCGTGGTAAGCCATCTGGATGTTCGGTGTGCCGTCGGAGCCCGGATAATGGATGCTGAACGGCCAGATACGAGCTTCGGCATTGACAGCCGCCTGTAGCAGGCTGCTTTTGAATGGTTTGACATGGGTGCCGTCTGTCGTGGTGCCTTCCGGAAAGAAGCACAGATTATCCCCAGCCCGCAGGCTCTCGCTCGCCAGCTCGACGATGCGTCCGGTGTCGTGTCGCTTGGCGCGTTCAATGAACAGGGTGTTGACCTTGTAGGCGAACCAGCCGAACACCGGCCAGTCACGGATCTCCGCTTTGGCGATGAAACGCACGGCACGAATGCTGTTGAGGGCATGGATATCGACCCACGAGATGTGGTTGGCGACGAACATGGTGCGCTGGCAATCAATGGTCGGCGGCGTGCCAGTCACCCGGACCTGGATATTGAGGCATGACAAGAGCCCGCGACACCAGTGGCTGATCAGTAGATCGCGGCCCCTAGGGCCGATCCATGGCAGGATCGTGACTGCGGCCAGTGCGCCGTAAAGCGTGTGGGCCATCATGCGGGCGATACGGAAGAGGCGGATGAAGCGGCTGGTCGGTCTGTTCTGCAAGCGAACCCTTTATTTGAAGAAGTGCGCCGCGTATCTCCTGTTTAACCGCGACAATGGCAGCATGACCAGCATGTCGGCGGTATTGAAATCCGGATCCCAGGCCGGCTCTCCGCAGATGTAGGCGCCGAGGCGCAGATAGCCCTTGATCAACGGCGGCAAGGTGACTTCCATGTCTGACTGGAGCGCTTCCAGCGGCAAAGGGCAACGCGGGAACACACGATACTCCGGCGGCGATAAGTAATCGTTGCGCAAACTATTATAGAGGCTGGCGGCCATGTGTCCACCATCGGCCATGCCGACGCTACCGCAGCCGATCATGTATTCATAGCGATTGATCTGCATGTATTTGGCGAGGCCGGCCCAGAGCATGGTGATGGTGCCGCCGTGGCGGTAATTCTGATGGACGCAGGCACGCCCGACTTCCACGGTCCGGTCGAAAAGATGCGACAGGCGGCTGATATCGAATTCGCCGGATGAGTAATAGCCACCGGCCTCGTTGGCCATGGCTGGATTGAGGATGCGGTAGGTGCCGACGACTTCGCTGGTCAGGCTGTCGCGTACCAGCAAGTGATCACAAAAGACATCGAAGCCATCGCGGTCATGGCCATCCTTGCCCGGGATGTTCGCGCCCATCTCTTCCGCGAAGACCTTGTAACGCAAGCGCTGGGCCTCGGCGATCTCGTCCGGGCTACGCGCAAAGCTGAAATAGAGATGGCCTGATTCTTGGTGCAGGCCGGTGGAGGAATGCCGTTCAAGCATCGTGTTCCCCTGACTGGTTGATGAGACAGGGGAACTTTACGAAGCTTGCGTGACGGATTAGTGACTAATCGTTGAAGGTTCGATGACGGAAAGTCCGGGCAACTAGACTAGTGGCTGACGCGGGTCGTGCCGCCGCTTTCGATCAGGCGTACCTTTTCGCCGGGCTGGAAGACTTCATCCGCTTCCTGGACGATAGCGACCAGTGGCCCGCTGTCGAGTTTGACGGTGATCTCGATGCCATCCTTGCGGGTGATACCTTCTTCCGCCGCGGCCCCGGCGATGCCGCCGACAATGGCGCCAACGACAGTCGCGATCGCCTGGCCCGCACCGTGGCCGACCTGGCTGCCGGCGACACCGCCGACGACCGCGCCGCCTGCTGTACCTACCGGCGATTTGGTGCCTTCGAGCTTGACCTGGCGTACGCTTTCGACGACCCCGGTCTTGACGGTCTGTACGCGTCGCGCTTCATCGCGACTGTAGACGCTGCCCGAATTCGAACTGGCGCAGCCGCCGAGCAGTAGGGCGACAGCGGTGATCACGATCATGGTGTTATGGCGCATCATGGACTCCTTATCCATTCAGTCTTTTCTCTTCGGACAATACTTCATTGACCAGGGCCTGGCTGTAGATCGCCTGGATCTCTTCCCGCGACGGCTTGTGGTTCTGCGGGCCACGGCTGGCGATCTTGATCGCCCCCATGGTCGATGCCAGCCTGCCACAGGTCGGCCAATCCCAGCCACGGGCGATGCCGTAGAGCAAACCTGCGCGATAGGCGTCACCGCAACCTGTCGGATCCACGACTTCCAGAGCTTCAACGCAAGGGATGTCAAAACGTTGACCGTCGGCATAGATGATCGAACCTTGTCCACCCAGCGTGACGATCAACGCTTTCAGCTTCTCTGCCAGCGTCTCTACACTATGACCTGTTTTCTCTTGCAATAGTTGTGCCTCATAGTCGTTGACGGCCATGTAATCCGCAAGCTCGATGAAGTGCATGAGCTCCTCACCGTTGAACATGGGCAACCCCTGACCAGGATCGAACATGAACGGGATGCCGGCCTCGTGGCATTCGCGTGCATGCTGGAACATGCCGTCGCGGCCGTCCGGCGCGATGATGGCGAGGCTCACGTCCTGGGTGTCCTTTACGCTGTTCTGGTGCGATTCGTTCATCGCGCCCGGGTGGAAGGCGGTGATCTGATTATCGTCAAGGTCGGTGGTGATGAAAGCCTGGGCAGTGAAACTGCCGGGAATGGTCTTGATGTGCCGGGTATCCAGCTGGTGGCGCTCCAGCCAGGCGCGGTAGCTGGCGAAATCCTCGCCCACGGTACCCATGATCAGCGGATTGCCTTCCAGCAGCTGCAGGTTGTAAGCGATATTGCCTGCCGTGCCTCCGAACTCGCGGCGCATCTCCGGGACCAGGAACGCGACATTGAGGATGTGGATTTTTTCAGGCAGGATGTGATGCTTGAAACGGTCCCCGAATACCATGATGGTATCGAACGCCAACGACCCGCAGATCAAAGTATGCATGTACATTCTTTTCGAATAAAACCTGCATTATCCCGAGCGTCAGCGTCAGGGGCAAGCATTGGGCGCTGAGTCATGAACAATCTGGCTGAATTGCTGCTGCAGTGGGCCGCAGAGCCGCAAAAGGTGCTCTATCGGCAGTATCAGGAGGGGGCTTGGCAAGACTATACGGTTGCCACCTTGCTCGATCTGGCGGCGCGCTGGCAAGAGGCATATCGCGGAGCCGGCCTGCGATCTGGTGACCGGGTCGCCATTTGCATGAAGAACGGCGTGCAATGGGTGCTCGCCGATCTCGCCGCGCTGGCGTCAGGCCTGGTGGTCGTTCCGCTTTACGTCGATGACAACCCGGATAATCTTGGCTGGTGCCTGCAGGATGCCGGCGTCGCCCTCGTGGTTGCTGACCACTTGCGTTTTCTGCCTCGCCTGCAGACCCTGGGCATCACGCTGCCGACAATCGTGCTGGTGCGGGGCGAGCCCGTCACCTCGGTCGTTACGCTGGCAGACTGGCTGCCCGAAACGGCGCCGCCGTTGAGCGTGGCCGATCAGCCCGCAGATGCGCTCGCGACCATCGTCTACACCTCGGGCACAGTCGGTCGGCCTAAAGGCGTCATGCTTTCGCATCGCAATATCCTTAGCAATATCACCAGTATCCTCGGCGCGTATGACGTCTATGTCAGCGATCGTCTGCTCTCGGTATTGCCGCTGACCCATATGTTCGAACGTACCGCCGGCTACTATCTGGCGCTGCAGGCTGGCGCGGAGGTCACTTACTGTCGCGGCATCAATGAACTGGCCCAGGACCTGGCGACGCAACAGCCGACCGTGATCATGGCGGTTCCCCGACTGTTTGAGCGTATCCTGCGGCGTCTCGATGACAAGCTTCGCGCAGCGCCCGTGCGGCGTTGGCTGTTCAAGCTTGCCGTCGGCGCTGGCTGGCGACGTTTCAGCGCACAGGCGCGCTTCTACGATGCCTTGCTGCTGAAGACCGTCCATCCAATGATTGCCACACCCCTGTTGGCGGGTCTGGGCGGGCGGCTGCGTCATGCGGTCGTGGGCGGTGCGGCACTCGACCAGCGGGTCGCACAGACTTTCATCGGTTTGGGTGTGCCCTTGCTGCAAGGCTATGGCTTGACGGAAGCGTCGCCGGTGGTGGCTGTCAATCGTCAGGACCACCATGACCCGGCATCTGTCGGCGAACCCTTGCCTGGCCTCGAAACGCGAGTGAATTCAGCAGGTGAGCTGCTGGTGCGAGGCGCGTCGGTGATGCTGGGCTACTGGAACAGCCCAGAGGCGACACAGGCTTGCATCGACGCCGAAGGCTGGCTCAACACCGGGGATCTTGTCGATATCAAGGCGCGCCGCATCTATATCCGAGGTCGCAGTAAGCACATACTGGTCTTGTCCAATGGGGAGAAGATCGCGCCAGAGGATATCGAATCGGCGATACTGCGCGACCCGTTGTTCGAACAGGTATTGGTGGTCGGCGAGGGACGACCGTTCCTGGTGTTGCTGGTCGTCAGTTCGAGCGGGGATGCTGCGGATTTGTTGCGACGCGCCAATCTGTGCGTACGGCATCTGCCGCGTTATGCCAGGATCCGTCGTGTTGTTCTGGCGGATGCGGCGTGGGAGGTCGAGAACGGGCTCATGACGCCGACACTGAAGATAAAACGCAACGCCGTGATCGCGCGCTATCAGCCGCAGATCGAGGCGGTATACCGATAACCGCCTAGCGTGAATCCTTGAGCGCGCTGTCGATCAGGATCTTGGCCGCTTTCTTGGCATACTTCACTGCGCCAGAACCGCGGCGCATCTGCTCAGCCTGGATCGCGCCTTCGATCAGCAAGGAGAGTTGCAAGGAGAGGCTATCCGCATCCTTGACGCCAGCATCGGTCGCGAGCTGCGTCAGATATAGCCGGAACTGGCGTGAATGTTCAGCTGACAACTGATGGACTGCATTGTCTTCGCTGGGGAATTCCGCAGAGGCCTTGAGGAAAGCCATGCCATGGAAATCGGGTGAGTCGACCCATTCCTCGATGAAATCGAACAGCTTTTGCAGCTTCTCGGAGGGTTTGCGTGCATTGCTGCTGAGTTTGTCGCTGAGCCAGGCCTGAAAGTCCTGATGCCCTTTCTGCAACACTTCAAGGATGAGGTCTTCCTTGCTGCGGAAATACTTATACAGCGTCATTTTGGTCGTGCCGGCGACAGCGACGATGGTGTCGACACCAGTCGAGTTGATGCCCCGAGTCTGAAACAGATCGGTGGCGACATTCAAAATCTTTTCCCTGAGCAAGGACATGATCTATCTTCCTGTTTTTTCGCAGTCTAACGTATTCATTGGGAAAAATATATACCGTACAGTATACCTTGCATCGATATTCGATGCATCAGTTGAATCGAATTGCGCTGCCAGCGTCTGTGCGGTTCTGCAATAAGCAAGGTGAAGGGCGATAAAAAAGCCGGCATCGCCGGCTCGTGTGCAGTTGTGTGACTCAGCCAACCGAGTTCGACATCAGCATCGGTGTGTAATTGCAGCGTACTTTCTGGATCAGGGCCCGGGCAACGGCCTGGTCTTCGGGGGTGATGGGGATGAGGCCGTCGACGATCAGCTCTACATAGACCTTCTTTTGTGCCTCAGGCAGCAGCAAAGCCTCAGGGAACTGACATACGCCTGCGCGCATCCGCTCCATCACAGCGTAGATCTCGGCAGTATTGGCAGGATTGTGCAACGCATTCTGGGTGCGCAGCATCGAGCTGCTCTCTGCTTGCGCCGGAGTGATGCTGTCATGCCATAGATGCATCACCATGGCGCCGCAGATCCCGCTCAGTACGAGCAAGCTGGCTGCGATGGCATACGCAGGCTTGGTGATCCTCGGTTCTTTCTCGGATTGGGCCCGGATGAGGGCGCTGGCGGCTTCCTTCACTTTGGCGATGGTCTCGGCGGCATCGGCATCGAGCGCTTCCTGCAATGCGCCGCGGGCCATGAAATATAGCTGCTGGGCGAACATCTCCGGCAATTGCACGCCACAGGCGCGCGCCTGTTCAGTGAGGTAGCCGAGAAGCTCGGTGCTCGGGGCAATCGCCGTATCCTGCTGACGAATCACCAGCTCGCGCATGTTGGGCGCCTGCAGCCAGTCGCCCAGGATGTCGAACAGGCTCAGCAATCTCGCCTGTGGCGACTTGCCGGACTTCTTCAACATGCCGATGAACCAGTCGGAATTCAGGATATCCATAAATCACATTGTGTCAAAAAGGTTTGACTTCGACCAGCACTATAATCGCGATCAGGGCCAGCACAGGTACTTCGTTGAACCAGCGGAAATACACATGGCTGTGCTGGTTGCGGTCATGCTTGAAGTCGGTCATCAGCACACCGCAATAGCCATGATAGGCGACCAGTCCAGCCACCAGCAGCAGTTTGGCCATCAGCCAATCGCCGCTGATGCCATAGCCTAGCCATAGCCAGAGCCCGAAGACGATGGTCAGCACGCCCCCAGGCGTCATGATGCCGTAGAACAGTTTGCGTTCCATGATCTTGAAACGTTCTTTACTGACTTCGTCATCCGCCATGGCGTGATAGACGAATAAGCGCGGCAGATAGAACAGGCCCGCGAACCAGGTCACCATGAAGATGATGTGCCAGGCCTTGATCCACAGCATCAGGCTTGCTTCCTCAGCTGTTCATCAAGCAACTTGCGCAGCGCAGCGAAATCCAGCTCCCCGACCACCTTGCCCAGCACCTTGCCCTGCTTGTCGAGGATGTAGCTGGTGGGCGTGACGCGCACCTCGTTGAATTGCTTAGCGATCTCGCCGTAGCCGTCATGCATGACGGGAAAAGGCAGCGCGTTCTTCTGGGAATAATTGAGCACCTGACTCGGCGGATCATAGGACATGGCAACGGCGACCACTTCGAAGCCTTTATCGTGGTAATCGTTGTAGGTCTTGATCAGGCCGGGCATCTCGGCGATGCACCCCGGGCAGTCGGTCGCCCAGAAATTCACCAGTACCACCTGCCCATTGAGCGACGCTAGCGGAATGGTCTTGCCGGTGATGGTGGTGAAGGTGACCTGCGGCGCCTTGTCGCGGTTGGCGAGCGATATGCCGAGGAACACCAGCAGGCCGAGGATGGCGATCGGCAAAATCCATTTGGTCATTTTACTGGGCATCTGTTGCGTCTTTTCCTTGGTTAATCCACTGCTGTCAAAAGGGGCAATTGTCGTGTCTTTTCCGTGATTTGTCATCTATCAGGCGGAACCGCGATGTTATCTTGATGGTCACTGCACGTGATACAATGGCCTCTTTATC
>CAMLMA010000075.1 GCA_946481065.1 uncultured Nitrosomonadales bacterium | reverse complement strand
TGCGCCGTACTTAATTCTTTTTGGGCATCAGTACGGTATCAACGGTATGGATCGCACCGTTGTCGGCATGCAACTCATCACCCACGACGCGCGAATCGTTGACCTTGACGCCGTCGGTCACGGAAAGCGCCAGATCTTCACCTTCAACGGTCTTGATCTTGCCGGCAGCGACGTCCGCGCTGGTGATCTTGGCCGCGACGATGTGGTATTGCACGAGCTTCGCCAGTGCATCCTTGTCGGCCATGAGCTTGCTCAGCTTGGCTTTAGGGATCTTGGCGAAGGCTTCATTGTTCGGGACGAAAACGGTCAGTGGACCGGCTGCCTTGAACTGGCTCTCCATGCCCGCGGCTTTTACGGCTTGCGTGAACGTGGAGTAGGAGCTGTCGCCGGCGATGGTGGACAGCAGGTCATCAGCAAACGCTGAGGTGGAAATACCCAGGGAAAGCAGGGTAACAGCCAATACTTTATTCATGACATTCCTGAAAAGTGAGTTAGTAGGAATCCGTTCTAACGCATCAACCGGCATATGGTTGAATGGTTTTTCACTTTTTTTAACATATTTTTACAATTAGCCCGCCGCCAGCGAGAAGACGCCAAGAGTTGGCTCTGGGCAGGACCGACCCTGCAGGATGCAGAGGCTAGACGCCGGCCGAGTGCGCCTGCTGATCGGCGTGGTAGGAAGACCGCACCATCGGGCCGCAGGCCGCATGGGTGAAGCCCATCGCCATGGCCTCACGCTCGAATTGCGCGAAGCGTTCCGGCGTGACGAAGCGCTTCACCGGCAAGTGATGCTGGCTGGGTTGCAGATACTGGCCCAGCGTGAGCATGGTGACGCCGTGGGCGCGCAGATCGCGCATGACGTCGAGGATCTCTTCATCGGTCTCGCCCAGCCCGAGCATGAGGCCGGATTTGGTCGGTACCTGCGGGTGCTGTTCGCCGAACACCTTGAGCAGGTTGAGCGAGTTCTGGTAATCCGAACCCGGGCGCGCTTCCTTGTACAGCCGCGGCACGGTCTCCAGGTTGTGGTTCATGACATCGGGCGGGGCCTGCGTCAGGATCGCCATCGCGCGGTCAAGGCGACCACGGAAATCCGGTACCAGGATCTCGACCTTGATCGCTGGCGAGTGCTTGCGCACCGAGGCGATGCAATCGACGAAGTGCTGGGCGCCGCCGTCACGCAGGTCGTCACGGTCCACCGAGGTGATGACCACATACTTGAGGCGCATCTGGGCGATGGTGCTGCCGAGGTTTTCGGGTTCATTGGCATCCGGGGCCAGTGGCTTGCCGTGCGACACATCACAGAAGGGGCAGCGCCGCGTGCAGATATCACCGAGGATCATGAAGGTGGCTGTGCCGCCGCTGAAGCACTCACCGATATTGGGGCAGGAGGCTTCTTCACACACGGTGTGCAACTTGTTATCGCGCAATACTTGCTTGATCTCTTGAAAACGCGCCGAATCGGGCACTTTCATGCGGATCCATTCCGGCTTGCGCATGGCGGGCTGCGGCACGATCTTGATCGGTATGCGCGCGACTTTCTCCGCGCTGGATTCCTTGACGCCGGGGAGCTTCGCTGCAGGTTTTAGGGTGGTGGATTCGCTCATGAGCGTGATTATCTCAAATTCTCAAGCGCTTAGCTTGCTTGCCTGAGGCCGTCTTGCAGCAGGCGCAGCAATCGCTCACCGGCGTGCGCTGCATCCAGCGTGATGCCCAAGTCCTTGAGTTGCGTCACTTGCATGCCTTGATAGCCGCAGGGGTCGATGGCAAGGAAGGGCGAGAGATCCATGTCGACGTTCAAGGCCAGGCCATGGTAACAGCGTTGCTGCTTGAGCCTTAAGCCGAGTGAGGCGATCTTGCTGTCACGGACGTAGACACCCGGGGCATCGGGCCGGGCGGCCGATTCGATGCCGTGCTCGGCCAGCAATGAAACGATCGCGCCTTCCATCACATTCACCAGCTGGCGCACGCTGAGGCCGCGGCGCTGGAGGTCGAGTAGCAGATAGATGACCACCTGGCCCGGGCCGTGATAGGTGATCTTGCCGCCGCGGTCGACCGCGATCACCGGGATATCGGCGCGAGAAGGCAGCCGCACGCCCTTGCGGTTGAGGCCCAAGGTATAGACCGGCGGGTGTTCGGTGACCCAGAGTTCGTCGGGCGTGGCCGCATCCCGTTCTGCCGTGAAACGCTGCATGGCATGCCAGGTCGTCTCGTAATCGGTCCGGCCCAGGGGGCGGATGATGATGGCTTGGTCGGGTTTCAAGGGATGACGCGCGGCGAAAGATGACGCTTCTTCACTTGCGATCAGAGCACGTATTTGACTTTTGGGTGGGAGGTCAACGCCCGGTAGATGTCGTCGAGCTGCGGCTTCGAGACAACGAACACCGTGCAGGTCAGACTGATATAGCGTCCGCCTGAACTCGCGCGCATCTCGACGCGGCTGGCGTCGAACTCCGGCATGTGGATGCGGATGGTGTCGATGATGCTGGCGGCGAATTCGTCATGCGTCTCGCCCATGACCTTGATGGGAAAGTCGGTCGGAAACTCGATAAGGGTCTCTTGCTGTTCAGCCATGGCGCATCACCTGATTCTTGTAGTCTTGGTAGGATTGGTACATACGTTTGAACATGGGGCCGGGTTTGCCGTTTCCAATAGGCTGGCCGTCGAGCGTCACGATCGCCAGCACCTCCTTGGTCGACGATGTGATCCATAGTTCATTTGCGGCGCGGATGCGCGCTTCATCGAAATAACCGATCTCAACCGGGATACCGCTATCCGCGGCGAGTTCCAGGATGAGGTCGTAAGTGATCCCCGGCAACATGTGCTTGTCCTTGGGTGGCGCCAGGATGACGTCAGCCTCTACCGCAAGGATATTGCTGGCCGCACCTTCGGTGAGGATGCCGTCGCGGAACATCACGGTCTCGACTGCGCCGGCATCGATCGCCATCTGCCGCAGAAGGACATTGGGCAGCAGCGAGATCGCCTTGATGTCGCAGCGATCCCAACGGATATCGGCAGTGCTGATGGCCGCGATCCCTTCCGCGACCTGTAGCGGTGTCGAGACGACAAGCGGGGTGCTCATCATGAACACGGTCGGTACCGACATCGCCGGGAAGGCATGGTCACGCGGCGCCGGGCCACGCGTCACCTGCAGATAGAGCGACTGGTCCTCAGCCTCGTTCCTGTCGATCAGCTCCAGCAGCAGGGCTTGCCAGGTCTCGGCGTCGTAAGGGTTTTCGATACGGACCGCGGCCAGGCTCTGGCCCAGCCGCCGAACGTGTTCCTGCAGGCGGAAAGCCCGGCGCGAGTAGACCGGGATCATCTCATAGACGCCATCTCCGAAGATGAAGCCGCGATCCAGTACCGGGATATGGGCTTCCTCGATCGGCATGAACTTGCCGTTGAGATAGACGATTTGCGTCATGCCGTCACTGGAACAATAGTTTGATGCTGTCCCACAACCTGCCGAAGATACCGGCAACGCCGACCTTGTCCGCCGCGACCAGCTTGCTTTCATGGATGACTTTGCCATCCAGCGTGAACTGGATCTTGCCGATCTCCTGATTGGCCGAGATCGGCGCCAGCAGCGGCTGCTTGCTGGTCACTGTCGCCTTCACGCGATCATAATCGCCCTTGGGCAAGGTGATATAGAGATCGCTGGGGACGGTGGCAGCGACCGTGTTGTCAGCGCCCTTCCAGACCTTGAGCTGATTCACCGGCTGGCCGCGCTTGTAGACCAGGTGCGACTCATAGAACTGGAAGCCGTAGTTGAGCAGCTTCTGGCTCTCGCTGGCACGCGCGTTCTCCGTAGGCGCGCCCAGCACCACCGAGATCAGGCGTGTGTCGCCGCGCTTGGCAGACGCGATCAGGCAATAGCCGGCGCTGTTGGTGTGCCCGGTCTTCATGCCGTCGACGAAGGGGTCCAGCCACAGCAGGCGGTTACGGTTGGGCTGCGTGATCTTGTTGTAGGTGTATTCCTTGACGCCGTAGAGGCGCTTGTACTCTTCCGGGAAATCGCGGATCAGCGCCGACGCCATCAGGGCGAGATCGTAGGCCGTGGTGTAGTGCTGTGGGTCCGGCAGGCCGGTGACATTGACGTAGTGGGTGTGCAGCATGCCGAGGCGCGCCGCATCCTTGTTCATCATGGCGACGAAGGCCTCTTCGGTCACCGCCACGCCCTCAGCCAGGGCGATCGCTGCATCGTTGCCGGACTGGATGATCAAGCCATGCAGCAGTTCATCCACCGTCACCGGTTTGTTGGGTTCGATGAACATCTTGGAGCCCTCGACTTTCCAGGCCTTGACGCTCACCGGCAGGGTCTGCTCCGGCTTCAGCAAGCCATTCTTCATCGCCTCGAAAACCACGTAGGCCGTCATCAGCTTGGTCAGCGACGCCGGCTCGACCCGCTCGTTGCTGCCTTGCTGGGCGACGATGTTGCCGCTGTTGTGGTCGCGTAACAGGTAGGCTTTGACTGCCAGGCTGGGTGCGGGCGGGATATCGACGGCGTAGGCGTTGCCGATGAAGGCGAGACAAAGCAGCAGGCTTAGGCGAGTGATGAAGTAAGGCATAGATCTCGATTCGTACTAGATGGTTTCAGGAAGGTGCGATACCAGGCGATCTATTTCTGATCGATGACGATGGCGTTCACTTTCAACACCTGCTTGATCCTGGCGGCAGCGCGTTCAGCGTCGGTGCGACTGCTGTAGGGCCCGAGTCGAACCCGATAAGTTCCGGCATTATACCAACTCTCGACAGGCACATTTTGCGCCAGGTCTTGCTGGCGCAATTTCTCCGTCAGCTTGTCGGAGTTGTCCTTGAACTTGAAAGCGCCGACCTGTACGTAATTGCCGGGGCTTGCCGCCGCCGCGTTCGCGGCACTGCTGGTAGTGCTGGCGGTGGCAGCGTTGGGGCTGGCTTCGGCCAGCTGCGCCGGTTGCGCTTCAGGCGGCGGCGCCTGCAACTCTGTGGGCGGGTCGATCGGTGGCGGTACGTTCAAGGGCGCGGGGGTTGAACTGCTGGCGATCGGTTGCGGCGTACTCGCGCCGCTCGCGGTCTGCGGCTTGAACAGTTCGCCGCGCGGATCGATGGCCTCGACCTCGACCAGCCCGCTGCCCTTGCCGATCAGGCGCAGCTTGTAGGCTGCGGCGTAGGAGAGATCGATCAGCCGGTCGCTGTGGAATGGACCGCGGTCGTTGATGCGCACGATCACCGAGCGGCCGTTCTCCGGATTGGTGACGCGGGCATAACTGGGCAACGGCAGGGTGGTATGCGCCGCGGTCATGCCGTACATGTCGTAGATCTCGCCGCTGGAGGTCTTCTGTCCGTGATAGCGCTTGCCGTACCAGGAGGCGATGCCACGCTGCTTGTAGGGCTGGTACTCGGTCATCGGCGTATATCGCACGCCCAGTGCGCTGTAGGGCCGATTGGCACGCGCCAGCGGTGGTTCGGCGCGGGGCATGGCGTCCGGGATGGCGTCGATATCGGCAGGCGGGTTGTCGCCCGGGCCGTCGTCGAGGTAATAGCCGCCGCCCTTTTTCGGCGGCGTCACCGGCTTGTCGCCGGTGGTCGCTGCCGGAGCGCTGGGTCCGGGTTTGACGGCTGTGCCGCCACCGCAGCCGACGAGTAGCAGTGCCAGCGTCAGGGTCGAATAGAGCAGGAGGTTTTTCATGGTATTCACGCGTTGATCCTATCAGGTCGTGACCAGTTTCTTGTGGGTCTGGATACTCATCAGGATGCCGAATCCCAGCATCAATGTCACCAGCGAGGTGCCGCCGTAGCTGATCATGGGTAATGGTACGCCGACGACAGGCAGGATGCCGCTGACCATACCGATATTGACGAAGACATAGGTGAAGAAGGTCAGCGTGATGCTGCCGGCCAGCAGGCGGCAGAACGTGTTCTGCGCCTGCGCCGCGATCACCAGCCCACGGCCGATCAACAGTGTGAACAGCGTCAACAGCAAAAGGTTTCCGAGCAGGCCGAATTCTTCACCAAAGACCGCGAAGATGAAATCGGTGGTGCGCTCCGGCAGGAAATCCAGTTGCGCCTGGGTGCCGTTGAGCCAGCCCTTGCCGGCGATACCGCCGGAGCCGAGGGCGATGCTGGCCTGGATGGTGTGGTAACCGGCCCCCAGCGGATCCTGGTAGGGGTCGAAGAGGATCTCGATGCGCTTGCGCTGGTAATCGTGCAGCAGATTCCAGAAGATAGGCGCCAGCACGCCGGCCAGTACGGCGCCCCCAGCGAGGAGCCGCCAGTTGAGCCCCGCCAGGAAGAGGATGAAGAAGCCGGAGGCGCCGATCAGCAGCGAGGTACCGAGGTCAGGCTGTTTCATGATGAACAGCACCGGGATCGCCAGCAGTACAGCGCCGATGACATGGTCCGAGAACTTGGTGCTTTCCTCGCGCCGCGCAAAATACCAGGCCAGCAACATGGGCACCGCGATCTTCATGAGCTCCGAGGGCTGGATGCGCACGACCCCGAGATGCAGCCAGCGCCGCGCGCCATGGCTGATCTCGCCGAACAGTGCGACGCCGAGCAGCAGCAACAGGCCGAGGATATAGAGCGGCAACGCGATGCGCTCCAGGTGCTGGGGTGGGATATTGGCGGCGATCCACATCACGACGAGCGCGACGACGATATTGGCGAACTGTGCGCCGACGCGTTCGAGGCTCTGCCCTGAGGCGCTATACAGCACGAACAGGCCGACCAGCAGGGTAAAGAACAGGCTGCCCATGAGAAATGAATCGATATGGGACACCAGGCGCTTCGCCAGTCGGCTAATCATGGGCTTCCTCCTCTTCCGGCGGAATGGGCGCTTCGACGGCCTTGGGCTGGTCCGGTAGTTTGCCCAGCAGATAGTAATCCATCACCTTGCGTGCGATGGGGCCGGCGGCAGAACCGCCATGGCCACCATTCTCGACGATGACGGCGAGCGCGATCTTGGGATCTTCGGCTGGCGCGTAGGCGATGAATAACGCATGGTCGCGATGCCGCTCGTTGACGGCGTGTTCATTGTACTTCTCGTTCTGCTTGATGCCGATGACCTGCGCCGTGCCGGTCTTGGCTGCGATCGCATAAGGAGCGCCAGCGCCGATACTGGCGGCAGTGCCGCCAGGCCGGGTGACGTCGATCATGCCTTCTTTCACAAGCTCGACGTTCTCAGGCTTGAGCGGGATCTGGTCGGAACGGACGATGGGCGTCGGCCGGCTGATGCCGGTACTGTTCTGCTGGATGCTGGCGACCAGCCGAGGCTGGATGGCGACGCCATTGTTGGCAAAGATCGCGGTAGCCTGGGCTAGCTGCAATGGCGTGACCAGGGTATAGCCCTGGCCGATGCCGACGATCACGGTCTCGCCCGGATACCATTTCTGTTTCCATCGCCGCATCTTCCAGTCCGGTGTCGGCAACAGGCCGCCGATCTCGCCTTTGATGTCGATGCCGGATTTGCGGCCGAAACCGAAGTGCTGCACGAAGTCGGTCAGTCGTTCGATGCCCAGCTCCACAGCGAGCCCGTAGAAGAAGGTATCGCAGGACACGGTGATCGCACGCCGCACATCGACCTGGCCATGGCCGCCGGCTTTCCAGTCCCGGTAGCGGTGACTGCTGCCGGGCAGCGTGTAATAACCGTTGTCGCTGATACTGAACGGCGGCTCGCGTTTGCCCGCTTCGAGCCCGGCCAGCGCGACGAAGGGTTTGAAGGTGGAGCCCGGCGGATAGATGCCGCGCAAAGGGCGGTTGATCAGGGGCTTGTCCAGCGATTCGTTGAGTGATTTCCAGTTTTCGGTATCGATACCGTCGACGAACAGGTTGGGGTCGAAGGTCGGCATGCTGACGTAAGCCAGCACCTCGCCGTTCTTCGGGTTGATGGCGACCATGGCGCCGCGTCGTTCGCCGAAGGCCTGCTCTGCGATCTGCTGCAGCTTGCTGTCGATGGAGAGCACGAGGTTGTTGCCGGGCACTGGCGCCGTGCTCGACAGCACGCGCACCGCATGACCGTCGGCGTCGATCTCGACCTGCTGGAAGCCGGTGGTGCCATGCAAGTCATGCTCGTAATACTGTTCGATACCGCTCTTGCCGATATGGTCGGAGCCCTTGTAATTCGACAGGTCACCGGATTCTTCGAGCGCTTCCAGGTCCTTGTCGTTGATGCGGCCGATGTAGCCGATGAAATGCGAACCCTGCTGACCTTGCGGGTAATGCCGGAACAGGCGTGACTTGATCTCCACGCCGGGGAAACGATAGCGGTTGACGGCGAAGTGCGCGGCCTCGACTTCGTTCAGGTGCGTGCGCAAGGGCACGCTCTCGAAACTGTGGCTTTGCGCGCGCAGCTTCTTGAAACGCTTGCGGTCTGCCGCACTGACCTCGACCAGCTTGGCGAGCTCGTTGATGGTCTCTTCCACGTTCTCCACGCGCGATGGCGTGATCTCCAGCGTGTAGACGAAGAAGTTATGGGCGAGCACGACGCCATTGCGGTCGACGATGAGCCCGCGATTGGGCACGATGGGCACCAGCGAGATGCGGTTATTCTCTGCCAGGGTCTGGAAGTAGTCGTACTTCGCCATCTGCAGATAGAAGAAGCGGCTGGCGAGGATGCCGAAACAGACCAGCACGACGATGGCGGCGATCGCCAGGCGCACGCGGAAATAGTATTGTTCGTGCCGGTAGTTTTTAAGTTCGGAACGGACTTTCATCAACTGCGATGCGGATGGCTGTCGGCACCCAGCCGGGAAAAGATGAACAATTGCCAGAGCAGGATGCCGGTGACGCTGGCGAGGAAGTAGTGCCAGCCCGGGCTTTCATCACCCGCGAACAGCTTGAGGATCATCAGGATCAGTTGCGCCACCAGCAGCAGCACGAATACGTAGCCCGCCTGTTGCCACAGGGTGAATAGCGCCAGACGCCGCTGGTAACTGACGGCAAGATAGGCGGTGAGCGCGTAGGCGAGGCCGTATTGGCCGAACAGGCCGCCGGTGGCCAGATCCATGACCAGGCCGGCGAACCAGGCCGTGCCGATATTGCACAGCTGCGGCGCGCGCAGCAACCAGTAGAGCAGCACGAGCAGGACGAAATCCGGCCGTAGCAATAGTCCGAAGCCGGACCACGGCAAGAGCTGCAATACCAGTGCCGCCAGCAGTGAGAGGTAGATCGTGCCAAGCCTAATGGGTCGCATGCGCAGGCCCTTCTTGCGT
>CAMLMA010000074.1 GCA_946481065.1 uncultured Nitrosomonadales bacterium | reverse complement strand
ATGCTGGCGCCGAAGCTGTGGCCGCCGTGCTGGGTCTGCAGCAACTCGCTCATGTTCTCGCGGCGCTGGTTCTCGCGGATGGCGATGAATTCCATCTCCGGCGTGATGATGCCCTGGCGCGCATAGTGCATCTGCGACACGTTCTTGCCGGCCTTGGCGCGCAACGGCTTGCGGTGCAGGTTGAAACGCATCTCGGACAACTCCGGGTCATGCAGGCGCTCATGGCCGAATTGCGAGGTCGGGCCGTCGAGCTGCTCCACATCGCCGCGTTCCATGATCCAGCCGGCGCGCAGCGCAGGCAAACCGTTACGGATGTCGATCTTCACGTCCGGGTCGGTGTAAGGGCCGGAGGTGTCGTAGACCACGACCGGTGGGTTCTGCTCGGCACCGAAGGCGGAAGGCGTATCGGACAGCGAGATCTCGCGGAACGGCACGCGGATATCAGGGCGCGAACCTTCGATGTAGATCTTGCGCGACTTGGCGAAAGGCTTGGTCGCGCCTTCGTCTACTGACGCGGTTTCATTGAGGAATTTGGTGAGATTCTTGTCGGTGGCGTTCATTGGCTGCTCCTCGGAGGACATATTCTAGAGTGGAGAAGCAGTCCGTCTGCTTCGCTCTGGGGCTGGTGATGGGGAAGCGTGTTTCGGAGTGCGTGCTTCGCTCATCGATTCAATACGGGAAGCAGACATTGTGCTTCCCTACGGCGGCATGACCCGCATCAGGTTCAAAGGGTTTATCTCACTGGCTACGACGAAAACAGGTCGCGACCAGACCCCTAGCAATGGCGTAAAAGTACTTGAAAAACAGGATAAAAGCAAGGTGCTTAGGCCGTTCGGACCATGCCGGAGGCCGCGTGACAGAGGCCATCTGCCTGCCTAAAGCAGCCTGGCGGCGACCCCGATACGCCACGGCGCGGGGTTGTCGCCCCAGCCCGGATCAAGCCCTGCTGCCGAGGCCCCTGCAGTGCGTTACGGGCTGGCTTGACGGCCGGCTGACCTTTAATCGGCTTTGTGGGCCCCGGCCTTCTGCGGCTCGGCCTTGGTCGAACCGGGCGCCTGTGACATCGCCTGCTGCGCCAGCTCATGGTTGAGGAACAAGGCGGGGTTGAGCGTCTCGCAGGTCTGGCTCTTCAATTCATAGGCGATGAGCAGGCTGCAGAACAGGTAGTCGTGGCTGATCTCCGCATCCTGGTATTGCTGTAACTCCTGCAGCGGGTAATCGAAATGGCTGCCGGTCCAGAGAATGGCCGGGATGTGCGTCTGCGCCTCGGGCGCGATGGCATAGGGCGCGGCATGCAGATAGATACCGTTCTCGCCCAGCGATTCGCCGTGATCGCTCATGTAAAGCATGGCGGTGGCATGCGTATCGTCGTAGCGCTTGAGGAAATCGATCACCGACGACAGGAAATAATCCGTATAGAGGATGGCGTTATCGTAGGCATTGTCGATCTCCGCCTTGCTGCATTTCTGCAGCTCGCCGGTCTCGCAGATCGGCGTGAATTTCTTGAATTCCGGCGGATAACGGCGGTAATACTCCGGGCCGTGGTTACCCATCTGGTGCAGCACGATGAGGATATCCTTGCCTTCGCGCGCCGCGATGTATTTATCCAGCCCGCTGAGCATGCCGATGTCGCGGCACTCGTTGTCGCAGGCCGGGTTCTTGGCCGGGCTCTTGAAATTCTCGTAGGTCATGCGCGTGGCGACGCCCTTGGAATCGGAATTGTTGTCACGCCAGAGGACTTGCACGCCATGCTCGAACAACACGTCGAGCGCGTTCTCGTAGCGACCGGCCTTCTCCCGCGAATAATGGGCGCGGCCCAGCGCCGAGAACATGCAGGGCAAGGATTCGCCGGTCGAGGTCGCGCACGACGACGCGTTGCGGAAACTCAGTACGCCCTGTTGCTTGAGCAGTGGATTGGTCTCACGCGCATAGCCGTTGAGCGAGAAGCGGTCGGCGCGCGCCGTTTCGCCGACGACGAGGATGATGAGCTCCTTGCGGCCATTGGTCTCCAGTGATCGTGCGTCCGCCGCCGTCTTTTCGAGCACGCCGCTAGGGGCGGGCGTCAGCGCCTGGATGCTGAACTTGATCAGTGAATTGGTGAAACCCAGCGGGTTGGCGTAGAGCCGCGTGATCTTGTGCTCGCGGACGAAACTGGCGAACTGCGCGGTGAACGGCGCGATGCTGATGACGGCGATGAGCGCGATGAGGCCGGCGAGGATGCCTTTGCTGCGCCATTCATGCCTGAGCTTGCCGGCCTGCGGGTAGTAGCGCAGCACCAGCCAGGCTGGCAGCAGGCCGAGCAGCAGCACACGCAATAGCAGGGTCAGGCTCATCAGCCCTGCCAGCTCCTGCGGATTGGTCTCGACGATGTTGACGATCATCTCGGCGTCGATCACCACGCCGTACTGGTCCATGTAATAGCCAGCGACCGCCGCCGCCACAAGGAAGAACGCCAGCACCCAGCGGCCCGCACGGCCGGCGGCCACCAGCAACAGGAAGATCAGCGTGCCGGCGGTGAAGAACAGGCCGAGGCCGATGATAAAGGGTAGGTTGCCGTGTAACGGGTAGACCTCAAGCAGGCGCTGGGCCAGGGTGGCGTTACCGGTGAGCGTGATGAACAGGCCCACCAGCAGGATGATTCGATTCTGTGCAGTGATCATTCGCATCTTTTCGTCTTATTGGCTGGTAGCCTCGTTCGCTTGTTTTCTTATTCGCTGGCCGATACGGAAGCGGTCATCGAGCGATGCCGACCATGGTCCGCCGCGGCAGCGCTTCCTGTTCCACCTGTAGCGCACGTTCGCGCAGGCCGCCGTTCTTGTAGGCTTCGGATGCCGTCTGGTAGTAGGCGATCGCCTCTCTCAGCAGTTCAGGTTCCGGGCGATCAGGCGTTGTCTGGAAGCTGTCCGGATCGACCTTGAAGGTCTCGACTTCCTGCTTCGGCGAGAGGACGACGAGCCTATCACGCTTGTAATAGCCGAGCGACTGATAGTTGCTGATGAAAGCCCTTTCCTCGTAGTGCGCCGTGTCGAAAAGGTTCTGCCCGAAGAACTGCTCGCTGCCGCGGGCACCGAGCAAGTCGAGCAGCGTCGGCGCGAGGTCGATCTGGCTCGCCAGCAGGGTATGGCGGCCTGGCTTCAACAGCTGCGGCGCATAGAAGATCATCGGGATGTGGTACTTGTCCACCGGCAGGCTGGTCTTGCCTGCGACCGATGCGCAGTGGTCGGCGACGATGACGAACAGCGTATCGTCGAACCAGGGTTTGGTGCTGGCTTGCGCGATGAAGCGGCCGATGGCGTAATCGGTGTATTTCACCGCGGACTTGCGTGTGCCCTGCGGCAGGTCGATGCGGCCTGCGGGGAAGGTATAGGGCCTGTGGTTGCTGGTGGTCATGATCTGCACGAAGAACGGCCGCTGTTTCGCGGCATCCTGGTCAAGCACGTGCAAGGTGTTGTCGAACAGGCTCTCGTCGGCGACGCCCCAGATGTTCTCGGCGGCGATGTGCTTGGGATCGAAATCTGTGCGGTCGATCACCTGATAGTCGTTGCCCCTGAAGTAGGCGTTCATGTTGTCGAAATAGCCGTAGCCGCCGTAGATGAACTGCGTCGTGTAATGCTGGGCTTCGAGATATTCGCCGACGGTGGCCAGGTGCTGGTTATGGGGTCGACGCACGATGGCCTGGCCCGGCACTGGCGGCGTACCGAGTGAGAGCGCTTCCAGCCCGCGCACGGTGCGCGTGCCGGTGGCGTAGAGCTTGTCGAAACGGTAGCCCTCGTTGGCCAGGCGATCGAGGTTGGGTGTCAGCTTTTGGGTATTGCCGTAGGCGCCGAGATAACGGGCGGACAGGCTTTCCACCGTGATCAGCACGACATTGCGCGGCCGCTTGTAGAACGGCCCCATGGACGCTTCCTGCGGCCTGAGATAACGCACCAGTTTGGCCGCCGGGTCGCGGCGCAGGCCGAGCGCATCCAGCGTCTGCTGGGCGACGGTCTTCGGCATGGTCTGGTAGAAACGGTCGTAGTCGAGGTCATTCCTGCGCATGGCGGCCGCTAAGGTATAGAGGCCGTTCCCCGCGAGTTCCTGCGCGTAGTTGTTGCCGCCGAGCCTGGTCTGGTCGAGATCGGCGACGATGTTGGCGGCCAAAGGCAGGATCAGCGCGATACCTAGCAAGCGCAGGCGCTGGATGCCACTGCGCGGCGCGTTATCGAATTGCACGTACTGCCGGCAAAGCCAGACCACCAACGCAGAGATGAGGCCGATCACGCCCAGGATCACGCCGACCGGATACGATTCCTGGATATTGCCGATGACTTCATTGGTATAGATCAGGTAGTCGATGGCGATGAAATTGAAGCGGGTGGTGAATTCCTGCCAGAACAGGTATTCGGCGGTGATGCCGAATAACAGCGCAGCCACCGCCAGCCAGAGTACGCCGCAACGTACCACCTGCATCGTGAACGAAGCGCGCAGGCGGTTGCCGAGCAGGCTCGACACCAGCAACAGCGGGCTGACCAGGTAAGCCAGCGTCCATAGATCGAACCAGCTGCCTAGCAGGAAACTGCTGGCGGATTCACGCAGGGTCAGCTCCTCCGGCCCGACTTCGAGCCAGAGAAACAGCCGCAGCAGCGTCCAGCAGCTGACAGCCACCAGGCTCAAGACCAGCACGAACGGCAATGGCCGCGTGAATGCGCGAGTCTGGCCCGGCGTCTGCGTGACGGCGCTCATGGAGCCTGCTCTTGTGCTGGCGTCGACGCCACTTTTGTCTGCGTTTTAGCGGATGCCTTGACCGAGAATTTGCCCAGCTCGCGCATCATGTCGACAAGCTCCGGCTGCGCGACCTTGAACCGGCTCTGGGCATCGGCGATGTTCAGCATCTCGTCATGCGGACCGGTGATCTGCTTGCTGGCGAAACCGCCGGCGTTCATCGGCAGACGGATCTTCACCTGGCTGTCCTTGTATCCGACACTCGACCAGTCGCTGAGGATGACGTGATCGCGATGCACGCCGGACAAGAGGTCATGGCCCACGGAATAATCGCTGGCCGGATTGGTCACACCCAGCCGCGGCATGATGGTCGCCGGCAGGTCGAGGTGGCTGGTCAGCTCCTCGTGCACGGCCGGCTTTTGGCCCGGCATCCACAATACCAGCGGCGTACGCGTCTGCTGGTCAGAGAAGGTCGAGTTATGGCCCCAGTAGCCATGCTCCATGAACTCCTCGCCGTGGTCGCCGACGGCGACGACGATGGTGCTATCCAGCAGCTGATGTGCCTCAAGATAATCGAAGACGCGCTGGAACTGGCTGTCGAGATGATGCACGGCGTTCAGGTAGCGGTTCTTGATCAGGGTCATGTCGCCCTTGAGCGAGCCGCGGTCCATGGTCGCGTAATTGATGTCGTCGCGGTAAGGCTTGCGGATCACGCTCTCCGGCGGGAAGTAATAGCGCGCATGCGGTGACTCGAAGAACATGAAGGTGAAGAACGGCCGCGACGGATCGCGCTGGTCGATGAACTGCAGCATGTCGCCGACGTTCTTGCGGTCCTTTTCCCAGCCGGCGAGCGGCGCATCGATCCAGTGCAGCTGGTCCTTCGGTACCTTGCTGAAGATGCTCTGATCGAACTCAGGATAGGAGAAACGCGCGCTGGTGTAGAAAGACATCTGGTAATCCTGCTGCTGCAGCACGTCGATCATCGCCGCACTGCGGTGCGACTGCAGGAACACCGGCCAGTAGCTGCCGGGGACGCCGGTCATCATGCTGAACACGCCGATGCGCGTACCGTTGCCGCCGCTGTAGTTGAGTTTGAAATCCTGCGCCTTGGCGGCGAAAGCGCTGGTGGCCGGCATGATGTCCGGCGTCAGCGTGTCGGCGCGCCAGGATTCGGAGACCAGCCAGACGACGTTGTAGGGCTTGGCCGGCTTGCTGACGTTGAGCGCATGCAGCGGATAGTTGAGTTCGCCCTTGATGCTGACGACCTTTTCCTGCGGCGAGATGTTGAATCCCAGCATGCGGAAGAAATGACGCGAAGTGAATCCCGTGTAATAAGGCACGCCCTGGCTCAGCGACAGGATCTCGGAATCGCTGAACGCGTTCTGGTAGGCATACGATGCCCGGTCAGCCACGGTCGACAGCAGGAACACCGCCGTCAGCGTCGTCAACAGGCGGCGGCGTTGGGGTGGCGTCCAACCCGTGATGCTGACGACCAGGCGACTGACGACGTACAACCCGACCTGCAGCAGCAGGAAACCGCCGGCGATGAGGGCAAAGCCGACGTTGGACGCATCGCTGCCGCCCATCGATTCGAGACCGCCGGGTGTGGTCACCAGGTTGAGCACGAAACCGTTGATATACATGCCGTACAGCATGTGCAGCTTGGCATTGGCATAGAAGAACAGCGTGGTCAGGGTACCTGCCGCTATCGCCATGACGATACCGGCTTGCGACGCCAGGGCTGGCTTGCCTGTCCAGCGCCACCACAGTGGCCGGCTGGCGAGCCAGGTCAGCAGCAGCGCTGGCAGCAGATACATGAAGTTATAGCTGGCGTAGGCGTTGACCAGGAACAGCGCGCCGCTGAAGCCGTTGTGATGCAATAGCTCCCAGTCGATGTTGGCCAGGTTGAGCCAGCACAGCAGCAGGTAGGTCAGGACAAAGTAAAGCACCGACGCTGCGCGTCGGGAATCAGGAGCCGTCATCGATATCTTCCAGGTCTTTCGGTGTTGTTGTAATTATTCCTGCGCGCGCTTCAGGCCGGCTTCGATGTCGCGCTTGCGGCCAGCATCGGCATCCTCGCGACCGGGGCGTGCGGGGGCAGCCAGCGCCTTGTTGAAGTATTCGATCGCGCCCGCCTTGTCACCCTGCTCCAGCAGGAAGTCGGCATAGAAATAATTCGGGTCGATGCCGGTCGGGTTCATCTGCAGGGCTTTCTCCAGATAGGCCTTGGCCTTCTTCTTGTTGCCGAAGCCGATCGGCCAGCCCGGTACCTTGTAGTGCAGCGAACCCAGCGTGGTGTAGGCCGAGCCGTGCAGCGCCTGCGGATTCAACTTCTCGGCCTCGAGCAGCAGGTCACGGGCTTTCTCGGCATATTTCAGCGCGCCGAGGCCACCCTTGGCCTTGGCATAGCCGCTGAGCACGATCGCTTCCCAGATCATGGCTTCGGGCTGGTTGGGGCTGTTGGCGGTGACCTGGTGGGCCTGTTCCGTGAGCGCCTTGAATGCTTCTTCCTGCGCTTTCTCGGGGACCTGGTAATTGACGCGCGCCCAGTCGTGCTGCAACTGCACGATCGCGGGGTCGAGCTTGTCTTCAGCCTGTGCTGTGGTCTGGACTGCCCCGAAGGTCAGCAGCATGGTCAGTATCGCGAGTAGGTTCTTCATATCGTTCTAGTCCTCTGTCAAATAGTGGGCTTCAAGCAAAGTTGGCGTCAGGAAGGCGTGCGCTGCGCGTAGGGCCGGGCAAGACGCGTCTGCTTGCGCAGGCCGCGGCTGACGACCTTCGGCAGCACGCCGTTGAGCCAGGCGAAGAAGGATTCCGGCTGGCCGATATAGCACTCCTCGCGCTGGGCGAGGATGGCCTGCAGGATCTGACCGGCGACCACTTGCGGCTCGTCCATGGCGATCTTGGCAGCGGCCAGCATCTGGCGTGTGGCCTCGTCGTTGAGCGGGGTCTTCACCGCGCGTGGCGCGACGTAAGTCACCTTGAGCGCGGTATCGGCGAGCTCGCGGCGCAAGGCCTGCGAGAAGCCGCGCATGGCGAACTTGGTCGCGCAGTAGGTCGCATAGTGCGGAAAACCGAGCGAGCCGAAGATGGAGCCGATGTTGACGATCTGGCCGCTGTTACGGGCCTGCATGCCAGGCAACACGGCACGCGCGAGCTGCATGGGTACCGTCAGGTTGATCTGCACCATCTGCGCGATGCGTTCAGGGCTCTGCTGCTCGAAGGCGATGAAATCCATCACACCGGCGTTGTTGACCAGCATATCGACGCCGCCCAGCTGTTGCAGTGCCGCGTCGACCACGCCCTGGGCCGCATGCGCATGATTGAAATCGGCGACGATCTCCACGGCCTTGCCGCCCTTGGCGGCGATGGCATGGGAAAAGGTCTTGAGCCGCTGGGCATCGATATCCACCAGCGCCAGTTCCGCGCCCTCGCCGGCGAGCATGATGGCCAGATGGTGGCCGATGCCGCCGGTGGCGCCAGTCATGAGGATGCGCTTACCCTGAAGTCTCATGCGGCCTCCCGCGCTGGCTGCGCCAGGAAACGGTCGGCGAGATCGCGGAAGATATCGCCATAGAGTTTGTAGAACACTTTGGCCGCATGGATCAGCTGCTGCTGGTCGGCTTCGTCGGTGATGCGGTTGACCAGGTTGGCGTAGAACTCGGTGTGGCCGACATCCAGCGCGCCATGCGAGGTCAGGTAGGTGAAGGCGCGGTTGTCGAGCTTCAGGCTACGCTGGATGGCTTCGCCAGCCTGCGAGGCGATGGCGGTGCTGGTGCCTTCGAGCACGAGCACCATGCCGAAGAAGCCGATGGGGTTGACCCGCGCCACCATGTCGTAGGCGTAGGCCACCATGAGTTCGGTGGCGAGCCCCGGGCGGCCGTGACGTACGGCCTCCTTGTCGGCGCCGCAGGCGGCGATGTCGTTGAGCACCCACTCCTGATGGCCGGTCTCTTCCTCGATGTATTCGGCGATGCCTTCACGCAGCCATTCGTAGCGTTCTGGCAAGCGCGCGCCGCAGGCCATGAGCAGGGGCACGGTGTGCTTGACGTGATGATAGGCTTCGGTGAGGAAGGCGACATAGGCCTCCCGGCTCACCGCGCCGGCTGCCCCGGCTTGCAGCAGGGGCAGGGTCTGCAGTTGCTGGCGCTCGCTTGCGGTCGCGGCCAGCAGGGTGTCATAGAACGGCATTGAGTGCTTCCTCATACAATGAAACGATTTTGGATTCGTGCTGTTGCCAGATGTGCGCGCGGCGCAACCGGCCATTGGGCGTGAGCTGGTCGTTGGCGACGCTGAACGGCGCCTCGGCGAACACCCACATGCCGATCCGGGCATAGTCCGGCAGGCTGGCGTTGACTTGTGCCACGGCCTGCTCGATGTCTTCGATCTGGGCCACCTGGCCATCCGCCGACTTGCGCGGCACGATGATCGCGGTGTTCCATGGCCGGCCTTCGCCGAACAAGGCCGCTTGCGCGATCGGCGCGGTCAGCACCAGTTCGCGCTCCACCCACTCCGGCGCCACATTGCGGCCATAGGAGGTGATGAACATGTTCTTCTTGCGGCCGG
>CAMLMA010000073.1 GCA_946481065.1 uncultured Nitrosomonadales bacterium | reverse complement strand
TGGTCAGGTCCGGAAGGAAGCAGCCACAACTGTTGAAGCAAGTGCCGGGGGTTGGGCTCGCCTCTTCATTTTTTGGTCTTACTTTTTGATTCAGCTTAAACCGGGCTTTTGGACTAAACCGGGCTTTTGGGCTAAAGTTGAAGCCTTCATTCAGTGAGTTTACGTATCCATGAGCTACCAAGTTCTTGCCCGCAAATGGCGCCCGAAGTCGTTTGACGCGCTTGTCGGCCAGGAACATGTGGTGCGCGCCCTCAGCAACGCGCTCGAACAACAGCGCTTGCACCACGCGTATCTGTTCACCGGCACCCGCGGCGTCGGCAAGACCACGCTGGCACGCATACTCGCCAAATCCCTTAATTGCGAAACCGGCATTACTGCAAACCCTTGTGGCCGATGCGCTGCCTGCGTCGACATTGATCGTGGCCGTTTCATCGATTTGCTGGAAGTCGATGCGGCCTCCAATACGCAGGTCGACAGCATGCGTGAATTGCTGGAGAACGCGCAGTACGCGCCTACCGTAGGTCGTTTCAAGGTCTACATCATCGACGAAGTGCATATGCTGTCCCGCTCTGCTTTCAATGCGATGCTGAAGACACTGGAAGAGCCGCCGGCACATGTGAAGTTCATCCTCGCAACCACCGATCCGCAAAAAGTGCCGGTCACCGTGCTTTCACGCTGCCTGCAATTCAACCTTCGGCAAATGGCTGGTTCCTCCATCACGGCACACCTGCAAGCAGTGCTGGCCGAGGAGCAGATCCCCTTCGATCCCAGCGCCCTGCAGTTGATCGCACGTGCAGCTGCCGGCAGCATGCGCGACGCCTTGTCGCTACTCGATCAGGCCATCGCCTACGGCAACAACGCAGTCAAAGAGCCGGAAGTACGGTCCATGCTGGGCGCCATCGACCAGACTTATCTGTTCGAATTGCTCGATGCCCTGCTGAACCGCGACAGCGCGAGCCTACTGTCTCAGGCGCGCACCATGGAGCAACGCAGCATCTCGTTCGAAAGCGCCTTGAACGATCTTGCAAACCTGCTGCACGAGATTGCCGTTGTCCAGGCGGTGCCCGAGAGTGTGGCGCAGGACATGCCAGACCGCGATCGCCTACTGGCGCTCGCACAAAGCATGACGGCGGAACAGATCCAGCTCTATTACCAGATCGCGCTACTGGGTCGTCGTGATCTCGGGCTCGCTCCGGATGAATACGCGGGATTCACCATGTCGATGCTACGTATGCTGGCATTCGCACCCGTCGGCAGCGACGCTGGTACCAACGTGTCGCGCGCGGCGCAGGCTTCTACGCCCCGACCGATACAGAAATCCATACCAACAACCACCGCAGCCGACAACACCTCAGCGCAGCATGCATCGTCCCAATCGCTGCCCCCCTCGCCTGAAGAAGCCTCGTCAGAAGCGCCCTCGCGTGTCGAGGTCACTGAACCCGCCACATCCATTCAGAGTTCCGGTCGCAGTACTGATTTCGATGGTAACTGGCGAGGCCTGGTGGATGAATTGAAACTTGGTCTTGCACGTGCGCTAGCCCAGCACTGTGAGCTGGTCAGTTTTGATCAGGAGCATATCCAGCTTTCTGTGCCGCATGCGCAAAAACATCTGCTGGAATCAAGTTATCAGGAGAAACTCAAGGCAGCGATCCAACAGCATTTCGGTCGCAAGATCCAACTGCGGTTCGAGATCGGCGGCACAGGCAACACCCCTGCCGAGCAGATCAGCCAGGAGAAGGCAGTCTTGCAATCGCAGGCAGAATCGGCAATCAAGGAAGATGATTTCGTGCAGGCGCTAGTGAAGGATTTCGGCGCACAGATCATCCCATCCAGCATCAAACCTATCCAGTAATCCAACTTTAGGAGTCATACAGCATGATGAAAGGTGGTTTGGGCAATCTCATGAAGCAAGCCCAACAAATGCAGGAAAACATGAAGCGTGCGCAGGCGGAGCTTGCCCACATCGAGGTTGAAGGTCAGGCAGGCGCCGGCATGGTGAAAGTCATCATGACTTGCCGCAATGAAGTCAAACGCATACAGATCGACGACAGCCTGCTCAGTGACGACAAGGAAATGCTGGAAGATTTGATCGTGACGGCTCTCAACGATGCAGCACGCAAGGCGGAGCAAACCGCCAATGACAAGATGTCGGGGCTGACCGCTGGCCTACCCCTGCCACCCGGGATGAAGCTTCCGTTCTAACGGCCACACCGTGCACAACCCACCCGCTCTGGAACAATTGATCGAAGCTCTACGTTGCCTGCCCGGCGTGGGGCCCAAGTCAGCATTGCGCATGGCTTATCATCTGCTGCAGCGCGATCGCAAGGGGGCTGATACCCTGGCAAATGCGCTTGACAGCGCCCTGCAAGTGGTCAGTCATTGCGACCTCTGCAACAATTTCAGCGAACAACCGATCTGCCCGCTATGTAACGCGCAAACCAGGGATGGCTCGCTACTTTGCGTGGTCGAGATGCCGACAGACCTCATGATGCTGGAACAGACGCAGTCCTTCCGCGGGATGTATTTCGTATTGATGGGACGATTGTCGCCGCTCGACGGCATCGGTCCGCGCGACATCCATCTCGACAAGCTGCTCAAGCGCGCGCAGGACGGCACCGTCGAGGAGGTCATTCTGGCCACCAATTACACGGTCGAGGGCGAAGCCACGGCGCATTATGTCAGCGCGCTATTGAAGACCAGAGGTTTGAAAGTGAGTCGAATCGCCCGAGGATTGCCGATGGGAGGCGAGATCGAGCATGTCGATAGTGGCACTCTGGCACAAGCGATCATGGAACGCCGCAGCGTCAGCTGATTCTCACCTCATCCCGAAAGCTGATCAACTGATCAGCTGCAACAACTCCAATGGCGTATTGATCGACGCATCGGCAGCCCAGGCTTCCGGCTCTTCCGTCGCATCGATATAGCCATACAGGGCCAGCACGGTACGCATCCCGGCAGCCTTCCCAGCCGCGATATCCCGTTCTGCATCACCGACATAGACACAATCGGCAGGATTACGCCCGACCAGGTCGCAGGCGCGCAAGAGACTGTCCGGGGCTGGCTTGGCCTGGGCCACATCATCACCACAGACCAAGCAAGCCGCACGCGCATGCAGACCCAAGGCCTGCATCAACGGCGCCGAGAACCGGCGCGGCTTGTTAGTGACGACACCCCATGCCTTGCCGGCGGATTCGATCTCGCTCAATAACACTGCCATATCACTGAATAACTGCGGGGCATTCGTGAACACCGCATCATATAGGCTGAGATATTCATCACGCATAGCCTCAAAAGAAGCATCTGCCGGCGTCAGCCCGAATCCGATGGACAAGAGCCCTCGCGATCCATGTGAGGCGTATGGCCTGATCGCTTCCAGCGGCAATGGCGCGAGTCCGTGCCGCTCGCGCTGCATGTTGAGCGCAAGCGCAAGGTCAGGTGCCGTATCGGCAAGCGTACCGTCCAGATCGAACAGAATGACTGACGACACGGCTATTTCGCCATGCACATCAAATAGTTGACGGAGACATCATTTCCAAGACGATACTGCTTGGTAAGGGGGTTATAACTCATGCCCTTGATATCATTCGTGGTCAGCCCTGCAACGCGAGCCCAGTGTGAAAGTTCGGAAGGTTTGATGAATTTCTCGTAGGCATGCGTGCCGCGGGGCAGCATGTTAAGGATATATTCCGCACCCAAGACCGCGAACAAGTAGGCTTTCGGATTGCGGTTGATGGTAGAGAAGAACACCGACCCGCCTGGCTTGACCAACTTGGCGCAGGCCTCTATCACGGCAGCGGGATCGGGTACATGCTCCAGCATCTCCATGCAGGTGACGACGTCATAGCTAGCCGGTTGCTCTGTTGCCATGGTCTCGACCGCCACAAGTCGGTAATTGACTCGGGCACCGGATTCCAACTGATGTAACTGAGCGACTTTCAGCGCTTTCTCGCCCAGGTCGATACCGGTCACGTCGGCACCGCGGGCGCTCATTGATTCCGACAGGATCCCACCGCCGCAACCGACATCCAACACCCGCTTGCCCTGCAAACCGGCATGCCGGTCGATATAATCCAGTCGCAATGGATTGATCTCGTGTAAAGGCTTGAACTCGCTGTTGGGATCCCACCAGCGATGTGCGAGGGCTGCGAATTTCTGTAATTCCGCTTGATCTACGTTTTCTCTGACTGTCATTTGAATGCATTCAATCGTGGTTGCCATACTGCATGGATGGCTTTCAGTTCCGTAGGTTCCAGATGAGCATAGACGCCATCGGTGCCATCGGGTTTGTGATAACACAATTCGCCAGCCACCCAGGTATGGGTGACATGTTCGCGTCCACTGACGTAGACAAGGTGCGAGACCGGATCGAAACAAGGCAGCGTTTCCGGGCTGGCAATACGCACGGCGATCAGATCAGCTGCCTTACCGGCCTCCACAGAACCGATGCGTTCGTCCAGACCAAGCGCTCTGGCGGCGTTGATGGTCGCCATGCGCAACGCTGTCTGTGCCGGTATCGCGGACGCATCTCCCGTACTGCCTTTAGCCAGCAACGCCGCCAATCGCATCTCGGCGAACATATCGAGACGATTGTTGCTCGCCGCGCCATCTGTCCCGATACCGATATTGATGCCATGGCGCTCCAGCATTGCGATGGGGGCGATACCGCTCGCCAATTTAAGATTGGATGTCGGGCAGTGGGCGATATGGCAACCATATTGCGCCATGCGCTCCATCTCATCCTCTTGCAGATGGACACAATGAGCCGCGACGAGGTTGGGCCCTAACAGGCCAAGATCGGATAAACGCTGTATTGGTCGTCTACCATGCTGGAGCAGGCTCTGCTCGATCTCGGTGGTGGTTTCATGAAGATGGGTATGGATCCCCAGGCTCAATTGCTCGGCATAGGTGATCACTTTTTCGAAGGTGCGATCCTCGATAGTATATGGCGCATGAGGTGCCAGACTACTTGTGATCAAGGCTTGATCACGCCATTGGTCGCGAGCATCGAAGCCTTTTTGCAGGTAATCGTCCGCATCATTCGCATAGATTGAAGGAAACTCCAGCACCACCAAACCAAGGTTGGCCCGTATGCCGGCCTTGATAACGGCTTCTGCCGCAGCCTGCGGAAAGAAATACATATCGTTGAAACAGGTGACGCCGCCTCGCAACATCTCTGCTACAGCGAGCAGCGTACCGTCATGTACGAATCGCTCAGAGACCAGCTGTTTCTCGGCAGGCCATATATGTTCCTGCAGCCATGGCATCAAGCCGAGATCGTCCGCCAAACCGCGCATCAAGGACATCGCAGCATGGGTATGCAGATTGATCAAACCCGGCATCAGCACATGTTCGCTGAGCACTTGGTGGTGTTTGGCATGGTATTTTGTGCGGGCAAGCTCTACAGGCAACACTTCGAGGATAAGGCCGTCGTGGATGGCGACCGCCTGACCTTCCAATGCCTTGGTCTCCGGCAATATCGGCACCAGCCATCTAGCTTCGATTAGCTGGTCGATTTCCAATTTGTGATCCATGCGTGTGTTATACCATTTTCAGCCATAAAAAAGCCCCGCTAAGCGGGGCTTTTAAAGTTCCGGGTTAACGTTTAGTTACCGGCACGTTGTACTTCGATCTCAACAACCACGCGACGGTTAGGTTGCAGGCATTCGATGGCCTTCTTGCCGCGAACACCCTTGCAATCTACGACCGGCTCGTTCTCGCCCTTACCGACAGCATGCAGACGATTAGCTTCGATACCTTGGCTGACCAGGTATTTCTTAACCTGATTGGCACGACGCTCGGAAAGCTTTTGGTTGTAGTTGGCATCGCCGATACGGTCGGTATGACCAGTGATCAGCAGCAGCTCGACTTCAGGATGCGCCTTCATCTTGCCGACGACTTCATCGTTCAGCTTGGCCTTGCCCTCTTCCTTCAGCGTGTCCTTATCGAATGCGAACAGGACTTCGGAGGCCAGAGTGATCTTCTCGAAAGCCGGCGCAGCAGGGCCGATAGGCTCTGGAGTAGGTTCGTCAACAGGTGCAATCTCTGGCAATGGCTCAGACATCGGCATCGGCTCGGCTGCTGCCACAGCTGGCTTAGGTGCGCCAAAGCGGAAGATAGCGCCGAGGTTCAGGTAGGTATTGCCAATGGTCTCATCGCCATTGAACAAGGTGCCTGCTGGAGCGCCTCGTACTTCTGCGCGGCTCCAGACATGACGCAGGTCAGCTTGAATACCGAAGGTATCGTTGAAGAGATATTGTGCACCGATACCCACGTTCGCCATCCAGGAAGTCTTGCTGTCGTCGGTCAGGCCGAGGTTGCTGTAATCGACCTTGTTGCGGGCAGCGCCGATACCTGCAAGCAGGAATGGGCGGAACTTGTCACGGCTGAACATGTAAAGAGCATCGACACCGAACAGCGTTTGTTTGTAGCGGCCGCCGACACCAGCAAGGCCAGTATCTTCATCCGTACGTGCATGACCTACACCGATCTGCACATCCCAGTGCTCGCTCAATTCCTTACCGAGGCGAAGGAAGCCGCCTGCACCGGTACTGTCAGCATCCAAGTCACTGTCTGGGTGGGTCAGGCTCACACCAGGGACTGCATACCAAGAACCGGTAAACGCTTCTTCTGCGCTGGCCGCCATAGAGGTCAGGCCGATGACACCAGCAACTGCGAGGCCAATCAGGGATTTCTTCATTTTATTCACTCCGTGTAGGTCGAAACATTTGATTTCACTATACGCAAAGACAGCGGCACTGGCAATTGATTGCACCGCGCAAGGCCGGCGTCTTTACACATCAAAGCCGCATTGTGTTGCATTTATGCAACATTTTATGCAAAGCCGATACCTTGTCCGGGATGATCCTGTTGCAACGCTCGAATTCATCGCAGACGCCGCCTCTGAAGCCAATATAGTCAGCACCGACCGGCATGAGCATCTCGAGATGTTCCGCACGCAATGAACCGGCCAGCCCTGAATGAAGACCCAATTCGCGGGCGGTTTGCACAAAATCCCGCAATTCAGCCAGCGTCATATGATCCAGCAAGTGGCGACCATCTTTAACGGCAGTATCTATCATGACCCCATAGAACCCGGCCGTTTTCAGCATGGATAATACCGACAGGTCATAGCCCGCATCCGCGAACAACACCGCCACGAGTCTGGCGCCTCGTCGCGCAATATCGCCTAGCGCAGCGATGCAGGCATCGCGCTCTGCCGCGTCGGTAAACCCGATCTTGACGATATCCACGCCCGTGGACAAGGTATCGTCGACCCGATCCACAATGCATGCCGGTTGCATGGGCACGTCTCCGATGGTCGCACTGACCAGCTTGCGCCCATCAGTGGCATTGACGATCGAACGGATGTCTGACAATGCCAACGCGCCGAGGGCGCCCGCATGTGGATTTTTGAGATCGAGAATATCGACCCCTGCCTGCATCACCATCTCCGCCTCAGCAAGGCTGGATACACTGACCAGCAAGCGACTGGTCTGGCCTGGTACGCTCATGCCTGATTGTCTCCACGGATCGCCGCTCTGTGATTCTCCACCGCCTCGATAAGCCAGCGCCAGGCTTCCAATTCGCGCTCGCCGGCGGTCTTTTCAATCGCGATAGAAAGATAGGCAAGCTCGTTGTCGATCTTGTCGAGCGGTAGCATGTGTAGCCTGCTGACGAGCACGGACAATTCGATCACCGCAGCCTGAGCACGATTGAATCCCCTGAAAGGGCGATGATTCGCCTCATGGACGACACGGAAATAGAGCTCAGGGCGCAAGGCATCATCCTTGACCTCGACCAATTCCAGTTCACGGTGGGCCAACGCGGCTTCAAGCACATATCCACTGACCCGCTCGGCCGGCCTCACAGGCCAAGTGCGCCGGCCCGTAAGCGCACCGGCGAAGATGCGCACATCATCCGTCAAGTTGATCACGGCACTGCGACTGGACAGCAAGTTATCCAGACTGGTCGATGGCCGAAACGGCGCGATAACGACCAGTTCACCATGCTCGCGCACCCCGAATGGCGCGATATGCGCTTGCTGGCTGGCATCGACACTCGTGATGATGGCCTCAAGGATCATCATGTCTTCTTTTTCTCCCGCTTTTCCTTGAGCGATGCGTTGCGATGCGCCACGCGCCCATCCTTGGGGGGCGATGTCGCGCTGCAGCCCCACTGTAGCTCTTCATCCTGCTGGTAACGCTTTTTCAACTGCCAGGCGATCTGCGCGCGCGCGAGTTCGACTCCAAGATAAAAGGCGTGCGAGGCATCGTCATCGACCTTGAGATGCGGATAGAGTCGAAAAGGATCCGTATCGTGGAACAAACCGTCCCGATTGAAGATATGCACACCTGCTTCGCTGACCAGGATGCGGAAACTGGGATCCTTGATCTGGGCTGCTAGCTCGGCGATCTCCTCGACGCTGTAAGTAAATGGCCGGCGGTCATGCAAACCCAGCAGCCCATCGCTGTAGTCTCTCGGAAGACGCCGATCCTCGCGTGCGGCATACATAACGCGTCTTGCGACATCCGCTTCGGCAACGGCATTGGCAGCATGCGGACTGACGGCAGTCGCCAGGACGGCGTTCAACCCAAGCTCGGCGATCACACCGAAGAGAATGGCGTTGATCCCGGTCGTATCCGCATCGGTAAGTTCGGTGAGATTGCCGACGCCCATCATGATCTCGATATCGGGATAGCGCTTGCGTAGACGCTGATAGCGGACGATCGACTGCGTCAGACCGAAAGGGATCGGATCCAGGATCGCATCTGCAATGAATGGCTTCTGTTTCTTCTGCATGCCCTCGATGGCACGATAAAGCGAGGCGAGATTGCCTGGCTTGGCAGGGATAAGGATCGGCACCGCCGCCACTTCATCGGCGATCCAGAGCGTCTTCTCGGTCAGGCTCAGAAGGTAATCGGCACCCGAGCGTCCTGCAAGCAAGAGATCTTCGCTACTGAGCGAATCCACACTGACCTGATACCCTTCCGCCTTGAGCGCTTGAATAGCCTCGGAAAGATGCGGGAACGGCGTATTCGGCAGGCAGCCAATGTCGATGACATCCGCGCCCTGCTCCCGATAACGGCTCGCGCGCCGCAAGATACCCTCGACACTGAGGTCTGGAGCCTCCACGATCTCGGCGAAGATCTTCACATCGTGCCTGGATAGATCAGGTGACTTGCCGCCTTGCCCAAAATACTGGGGCAGATCTTTCAGATCCTCGGGGCCACGCTCGGCCGGGATGCCGTATTTGGCTTCCAGCAGGTTCAGGTCACCCCGACAGAGGCCAGGCAAGACGATCCTATCGGCGTCGCCTGCATCAGGCAAACGGCGCAGGATCAATTCGGGCGTCATCAGTGCGGCGACAGAGACGCCGATCTGGGCGATACGATACTTGAAATCTGTCGGCTGCATGCCAGCCAAGACCTTCTGCAGGCTCTTTTCTGCGAGCCTTCCGGTCAGGAAGAGGAGGTTTTCAGACATGCGAGTCGCGACCGGATCGCCGTATCGAGCTGTCGCATATCGCCAGCCACGGTCGTCTCCTCAAATGTTTTGAGTCGC
>CAMLMA010000072.1 GCA_946481065.1 uncultured Nitrosomonadales bacterium | reverse complement strand
TCTTCAACGCCGTGCCGGTGGTGCAGCGCAAGCTCAAGACCCTGCTCGACGTCGGTCTGGGTTACATCACGCTGGGCCAGTCGGCGACGACCTTGTCCGGTGGCGAGGCGCAGCGCGTCAAGCTGGCGCTGGAACTGTCGAAGCGCGACACCGGCCGCACGCTGTATATCCTCGACGAACCGACCACCGGCCTGCACTTCGCCGATATCCAGCTGCTGCTTGACGTGCTGCATCGCCTGCGCGATCACGGCAACACCATCGTCATCATCGAACATAACCTGGACGTGATCAAAACTGCAGACTGGCTCATCGACCTTGGCCCAGAGGGTGGGGACGGCGGTGGCCTCATCATTGCGGAAGGTACGCCAGAACAGGTGGCGGAGAACGCCAAGAGCTACACCGGCAAATACCTCAAGCCGATGCTGAAATAGTCGCCAGGCCGCGGCATATCTGCCGCAATAGCTCTGCCAACCCTAGGGCTCATGCTGGCGTCTAGTAGTAATAGGCCCAGGCAAAGGTGGCGAGCATGACGAAGGCGATGGCCAACTTGAGCGCCACCGCGAGGACGAATCCCAGCCCGGCGGCGACTCCGACACGCGTGATCTGCGCCAGACCCTGCCTATTCAGGCTGCGCCAGGCGAAGATCTCGCCGACCACCGCGCCCGCCACCGTGCCCAGGATCAAGCCGGGTAATCCGCCCAGGATACCGATCACGCCTCCGATCATGGTGCCGATCATGGCTTGGCGACTGGCACGCACGGCTTTGACGCTGACGGCGGAGGCAAGTAAATCGATGGCGAATCCGGCGATGGTCAGCAAGCCAATCGGGATCATGGTCGTCGTACTGACGCGCGCAAAATCATCGATCCAGGCACCGAGTAGCAACCCCGCGAACACCAGCGGCACGCCTGGGACGACCGGCAGGAAAGCGCCGAGAATACCAGCGAGCACCAGCAACACGGCCACGAGCCATAACCATTCCATCTAGCTTGTCTCTCCTGAGTGTCTTGGGCCAGATTGCCTTACGCCAAATCGCCTTGCGTCAGGTTGACTTGGGTTCATGGCACCTGCACCAGATGCATGCGCGCCTGGATGGTCGCGGTACGCCTTGCCAGTCCGCGCGCTGACGGATGCTTCTGGTAAAACTTGGGCTTCGGCACCATGGCCGCCAGCCGCGCTGCCTGATACGCGTTGAGATTGGCGGCGCTGGTGCCGTAATAATGGCGTGCGGCGGCTTCGGCACCGAAGATGCCATTGCCCCATTCGATGATATTGAGATAGATCTCGAAGATGCGACGCTTAGTCATCATCTGCTCCAGCATGAAAGTGATCGCCGCTTCTTCCAGCTTGCGCCACGGCGTGCGCCTGGTCGACAGGAACAGGTTCTTCGCCAATTGCTGGCTGATGGTAGAGCCGCCAGCAACGATCCTGCCCTTCTTCAGGTTCTTTTCATAAGCTTTCTGGATCCCTTCCCAGTCAAAGCCCTCGTGGTCGATGAACTTGGTGTCCTCGGCCGCGATCAAGGCGCGCTTGAGATTGGGTGAGATACGTTTGTAATCGACCCATTGATGCTTGAGCGTGGCATCGGGGTCAATGGCTTGCATCTCGGCCAGCGACGAATTCATGAATGCGCTACGAGACGGATTGTGATCGATCCACCAGCAGATGTGGATAAAGATCCATAGCTGATAAAGCACGACCAGCAGCGAGAGCGTCAATACCGCACGCCAGAGGAAGCCCTTCAAGCTCATGTGCGTAGCTGGGCGATGACGGGCGCGGTCTCTGGTCGTACACCGCGCCAGAGTGCAAAGGCTTCTGCGGCCTGTTCGACCAGCATGCCAAGGCCATCGGCAATGCGCGCGGCGTCATGCGCGCGCGCAAAGCGCATGAAGGGCGTCTCGCGCCCGTACATCATGTCATAGGCTAGCGCGCCGGGGGCGAAGATGCCGGGCGGCAGGGGTAAGGTACTATCGCTGAGCCCGGCCGAGGTGGCATTGATGACGATATCGAAGGATTGGCCTTGCAGGTCATCGAAGGCATAGGCGTTGACCGAGACATAGCGAAAATCCCCCTGCTCCTCGATCTTCTTCACCATGCGCAAAGCTTTGTCCAACGTACGATTGGCGATCACGAGCAGGCTCGGCCCCTGTTCCAGCAATGGATGCAGCACGCCCTCCGCTGCGCCGCCGGCACCGATCAGCAGCACGCGCTTGCCGGCCAATGGCACCCTGAGGTTTTGCTGGATATCGGTCACCAGGCCGACACCATCGGTGTTGTCACCGAAGACACCCTCGGCGGTGAAGATCAGGGTATTGACTGCGCCAGCGTCATGCGCGCGCTCAGTCAGCTGCTGAGCCAGCGCGAACGCCTCCAGCTTGAACGGCACCGTGACATTGGCACCCGCGTAACCTTGCGCCATCATCGCCTGCACGACCTGCGGGAAAGCGTCGAGCGGCGCCAGTACCCGCTCGTAGACGATATCCTGCCCGGTCTGGCGAGCGAACGCCTGGTGGATCAGGGGAGACTTGCTATGTTCGATCGGATTGCCGATGACCGCGTAACGCGCCGTCATGGTCAACCGTTGGTCCAGGGCAGGTCGGCCGCTTTCCAGCCGTTGATCCGGCTCCGCTGCCGGGTATCCGGCGTGGCTTCGCCTTCAAAACCTTCGAGCACGTTGTAGGCCTCGGTGAAGCCGAGCTTGGCCGCTACCGCGGCTGCGTTGTGTGAACGCCCCCCGGTGCGACAGATGAACATGGTCAGCAATTCCTTGTCGACCTGGGCATCGAGCTGCGTGGCGAAATCCGGATTGGGCACCATCCCCGGATAGAAGGCCCATTCGATATGCTGCGCGGCGGGGATACGTCCTACCAGCTCCAGCTCCGCGCGGCTGCGGACATCGACCAGGACCGCGTTGGACGCGAGCTGCAGGATGTGAGCGGCTTCCACTGGCGTCAATGCGCCGGCATAGGGCAATTCATGCTGCATCGCACGGTCGCGCGCGCGTTGCAGGATCTGATTGAGGGTTTCCATGGCATCCACCTTTCTTGTGCCTGAACAAGCAGGAAGTATAGCGTTATTACAGGGGCTTCCCAGCAAAGCACCATATTGGTGCAACAAACGCCCGGTATGCATCATTTCGGTGCTCGTGACCGGAGTTCTCATTTGTAAATATCTGTGTGAAAATGGAAATTCTGTGCACAGGGGTGGCACACTTCATGCTAGATTCTCGTGTCTTAAAATTTTACTCATTCTAACTGTATTTTAGGAGAACCAAATGGCGGTCGCCGACGTAATGAAAATGGTGAAAGAGAACGACATCAAGTTCGTCGATTTTCGTTTCACCGACACCAAGGGGAAAGAGCAACACGTAACCGTGCCTGTCTCTGCTTTCAACGAAGACAAGTTCACCGAAGGCCATGCTTTCGACGGCTCCTCGATCGCCGGCTGGAAAGGTATCCAGGCATCCGACATGCAGCTGATGCCTGATCCTGAGACCGCCAACATCGATCCTTTCATGGACGAGCCCACCCTGATCCTGACCTGTGACGTGGTCGACCCGACCGACGGCAAGGGCTATGACCGCGACCCACGCTCCATCGCCAAGCGCGCTGAGGCTTATCTGAAGTCCAGCGGCATCGGTGATGTCGCCTACTTTGGTCCTGAACCAGAATTCTTCATCTTCGATTCGATCCAATGGCAATCCGGCATGCAAGGCTGCTCCGTCAAGATCAACTCCGAAGAAGGCGCATGGGCCTCCGGCGAACAGTTCGAAGGCGGCAACACCGGTCACCGTCCTGGCGTGAAGGGTGGTTATTTCCCTGTCCCGCCAGTCGACTCCCTGCAGGACATCCGCTCCGCCATGGTATTGACCCTGGAAGCGATGGGCGTACCTGTCGAAGTGCATCACCACGAAGTGGCGACCGCTGGCCAGTGCGAGATCGGCACCAAGTTCAGCAGCCTGGTACAACGTGCCGACTGGACCCAGATCCTGAAGTACGTCGTATTGAACACCGCTCATGCCTACGGCAAGACCGCCACCTTCATGCCTAAGCCGATCGTCGGCGACAACGGTTCCGGTATGCACGTGCACCAATCCGTTTGGAAAGATGGCAAGAACCTGTTCGCAGGCAATGGCTATGCCGGTCTCAGCGAATTCGCCCTGTACTACATCGGCGGTATCATCAAGCACGCACGTGCCCTGAACGCGATCACCAACCCAGGCACCAACTCCTACAAGCGTCTGGTCCCAGGCTTCGAAGCCCCGGTCAAGCTGGCTTACTCCGCCAAGAACCGTTCTGCTTCCATCCGCGTGCCGTTCGTCCATGGCGACAAGGCCCGTCGTATCGAAGCCCGCTTCCCGGATCCTACCGCCAACCCATACCTGGCATTCAGCGCTCTGCTGATGGCCGGCCTGGACGGCGTGCAGAACAAGATCCACCCAGGCGAGCCAGCGACCAAGGACCTCTACCATCTGCCACCTGAGGAAGATGCAGCGATCCCAACCGTGTGTTCCTCGCTCGACCAGGCGCTGGAATACCTCGACAAGGATCGCGAGTTCCTGACCCGTGGCGGCGTGTTCTCCGATGACTGGATCAACAGCTACATCGACCTGAAGATGGAAGAAGTCACGAAGATGCGGATGACCCCGCACCCAATTGAATTCGCAATGTACTACAGCTGCTAATTCGACCGGGCCAGCGATGGCCCAATCTCCTGGCTTGCCGAATCAAAGGCAGGCCAGGCACCAAAGGCGGGAGAACCCCGCCTTTTTTTATGGTGCTCGCACGTCAACAAGCCGTCGCGCATCCGCGTTGCCTGTGCATATGTTCTCAACTACACTGCCTGCTATGAAAAACTGCATATTGATCCTGGGCGTAAGTCTATGGCTGATGGCGCCCACAGCTTCGGCCGAGATCTACAAAAGTGTCGACGCCAACGGCCATGTCACGTATTCCAACATGCCCTCAAAAGGTGCAAAGAAACTCGAACTCGAACCACCAGCGAACACCGGCTTCGACAGCAAGCCGCGCGAACGCAGCGAAACGCCCTCGAACTTTCCGCGCGTCGATAAGCAGACCCAGGTGCAACGTGACCTGAAGCGCAAGAAGATCCTGGAAGACGAATTATCCAGTGAAAAGAAGGCGCTCGAAGAGGCCAAGAAGACCTATGGCGAGAATCAGACCAATGCCGAATTCTTCCGCTCGAACAATCTCAAGGAGCCCGCCAACATCATCAAATACGATGAGAATCTCAAGCACCTGGAAGCCGAAGTCGAATCGCACAAGCGAAATGTCGAACTACTGCAAAAAGAGCTCGACTCCCTCAAATAAGCGCAGCGGCGCTCTGGCCTAGCTTTTGCTTATCAGAGAGCCATGGTACAGCCTATCCCCACTTCCTACGCCGGTCTCGAACATCTCGCCACCGCGGTCATCCTTCTAGATAAATCCCGCAGAGTCGTCTACGCCAATCCCGGCGCAGAGGTCCTGTTCGCGGTCAGCGCCAAACAGATCACCGGCCAGAACATCTCGCAGGTCTTCCCCGGTTCCGAGATACTGCATTCGGCGGTGGAAAACGCCATCGTCAATCATAGTCCGTTCCGCGAACATGAGTTCCTCATCACGACCATGCGTCAGCACTCTCTGGCCGTGACCTGCACCGTGACGCCGGCTGATCTTGCCCCTGCATGCCTGGTGCTTGAATTCCAGCAGATGGACCAACAATTGCGTATCGCACGCGAAGAACGCATGCTCATCCAGCAGCAGGCCAATGCCGAGCTGTTGCGTAACCTTGCACACGAGATCCGCAATCCGCTAGGGGGCTTGCGCGGTGCCGCGCAGCTGCTAGAACACGAGTTGCCGCAGGTGAACCTGCGCGAATATACCCAAGTCATCATCAAGGAAGCGGATCGCCTGCAATCACTGATGGATCGATTGCTGGTGCCGCACCGCGTGCCGAAATACGAACCGACCAATGTGCATGAAGTGCTGGAGCGTGTACGTAGCCTGCTACTGGCTGAGTCGCCAAAGGGTGTGATGGTGCGGCGCGACTATGACACCAGCCTGCCTGAGCTTATCGGCGATCGCGAAAAACTGATCCAGGCGGTGCTCAATATCGCCCGTAACGCCGTACAGGCCATGCAAGGCCAGGGCCAGATCACTTTGCGTACGCGCGCCGAACGCCAGGTGACGCTAGCCAAGAAGCGCTACCGCGTCGCCATCAAGATCCAGATCATCGATAACGGCCCCGGCATTCCCGCCGAGATCCGTGACCGCATCTTCTACCCCCTGGTATCCGGCCGTGAGGGCGGCTCAGGTCTGGGCCTGACACTGGCACAGACCTTCATCACGCAGCATCACGGCATGATCGAGTGCGAGAGCCAGGCTGGACACACGTGCTTTACCATCATGCTGCCGATCGAGACCACGGCCATGAAATGCTCGATCAGCAAGCAATGATCTCTTAACCGCATCACAGGCAAAACCATGAAACCAATCTGGATCATAGACGACGATCGCTCCATCCGCTGGGTGTTCGAAAAGGCTCTCGCGCGCACCGACATGGAGTTCAAGACCTTTTCATCGGTACCGGAAGCGCTCAACGCCCTGGACCGTGAAGAACCACAAGTAGTGGTCAGCGACATCCGCATGCCAAACGGCTCAGGCCTCGACTTTCTGGAAGAGATCAAGAAGCGATTGCCGGATATCCCGGTCATCATCATGACCGCCTATTCCGACCTGGAGAGCGCGGTTGCTGCATTCCAGGGCGGGGCCTTCGAATACCTTGCAAAACCGTTCGATGTCGACCAGGCCATCGAGATCATCCGCCGCGCCGTTGACGAGAGCATGCGCCAGGCGACCGAGGCCGTCTCGACCGAAGAGACGCCAGAGATCATCGGCCAGGCACCGGCGATGCAGGAAGTCTTTCGCGCCATCGGCCGCTTGAGTCGTTCGCATGCTACCGTACTCATCAACGGTGAATCCGGCACGGGCAAGGAGCTCGTCGCCAGCGCTTTGCATCGCCATAGTCCGCGCGCGGAGAAGCCTTTCATCGCCATCAACACCGCGGCCATCCCCAAGGATCTGCTCGAATCCGAACTGTTCGGCCATGAACGCGGCGCCTTCACCGGAGCCCAGGCAGCGCGACGCGGACGCTTCGAGCAGGCAGATGGCGGCACATTGTTTCTCGATGAGATCGGCGACATGCCTTCCGACCTGCAGACGCGCTTACTGCGTGTGCTTTGCGACGGTCAGTTCTATCGTGTCGGCGGCCACCAACCGGTCAAGGTCAATGTGCGCATCATCGCCGCCACCCACCAGGATCTGGAAGAACGCGTCAAACTAGGGCTGTTCCGCGAAGACTTGTTCCATCGCTTGAACGTCATCCGGCTCAAGCTACCGCCTTTGCGCGAGCGGAGGGAGGATGTGCCATTACTGGTCAAGCACTTCCTGCAACAGAGCGCGCAGGAACTGGGCGTCGAACCCAAGCAGCCTTCGGCCGCGGCCTTGCGCTATCTTTCGACCATGAACTGGAGCGGCAATGTACGTCAGCTGGAGAATGTCTGTCACTGGCTGACCGTGATGGCGCCAGGTCAGAACATCGATGTCGCCGATCTGCCGCCAGAGCTGAAGGAGGATTCAGCCAAGCCCCTCAGCGCCGCTTCTTGGCAGGAGGCCCTGGCAGCAGAAGTCATGGATGCCTTGAATCGTGGTGAGCAAAATGTGCTTGAGACCCGTACCCGCGAGTTCGAGAAGATCCTCATCACGCGCGCGTTGCAGCACACTGGTGGGCGCCGTATCGAAGCGGCCACGCAACTCGGCATGGGCCGCAACACGCTGACGCGCAAGATCCAGGAGCTGGGGATCGAGGAGTGACCCCAGTCTGACCTAGACTGTAGGTGACGATTTATTTGATACGAACAGTCACCTGCTTCGTAAAGAAACTGAAACTGAGATACTCGTAATCCCAGCGGTACTTGGTAACGGCCTCCTGGAATGCCTTGAACTCGTCTTCACGCCAGTGCTCGTTGCCGATGTATTCATCAAAGACCAGGACACTGCCGGGTACGATCCTCGGCGCCAGCGCCTCGAGTACGGTTTTGGTGGAGCTGTAGATATCACAGTCGATATTCACCATTCGGATGTCGCCTCGGTGCTGTTCCAGGAATGCCGGCAGGGTATCTTCGAACCATCCAGCGTGCAGCTTCACCTGGGGGGGTACCTCTGGCATTTGGCCCTTGGTCGTGTAGCTGCCCTTAGGTTCGTGATGCCATTGTTCCGGCAGACCTTCGAAGCTATCAAACCCATGGACGTCCTGCCCGGCGAGCCCCGCGATCTGGCGAATGGTATTGCCGTGCCTGACGCCGAATTCGAGCACCAGACCTTCGCGCTTGGCCGCGGACAAGGCTAGTCGGAAGGTTTCGATATTGCTGCCAGTGACCTGCGGCAACTTCTTACTGACTGATTCAAGATAGCGCCAGGCATCGACGCGCGCGGCAAGGAGAGGGCTCGTTTCGCTCAGGGATTGGAAATGCTGCTGCGTTGCGGATGCGTCCGCATCAGTACGATCACCTCGACAAGCTGACAGTACAGCCAACATGAATTGTGCGTCGAGGTCATGGGCGGTGATCGCTAGCAATCGCTGGAGGCTAGCGATCGCCGCATCCAGACCGGCAGTGCTGAGCAACGCAGCGTGCAGGTTGTAATGTGCATCGGCGTAGCCCGCCCAAAGCATCAATGCGTCACGGTAATGCTCAACAGCCTCTTCGAGTCGACCACTCTCATGGTAGGCCAGGCCTAGGTTAGAGTGATAATGGGGGTTACGAGGATCCAGGCGCACGGCTTTGGACAGGGCTGTGATCGCCGGCGTGATATTGCCATCGCGCAAGGCGATGACGCCAAGGAGATGTAGTGCATCTGGATGATTGGGATTCACCGTGAATATCTGCTTGCAGATCGCCTCGGCTTCCGTATTCCTGTTCATCGACTGCAGCATCCATGCATGCCGCATCGCTTGCTGAATCTGACTATCCAGCCCGAGACTTGTTGCCGGGCGGCTTTGTTGCTGCATGCAGCATTGCTTGAATTTCTTGCCGCTACCGCAGGGGCAAGGATCGTTGCGGCCGGTCTTGGCTTGCATCATTGCGACATATCAATCTGGTTGGTTTGAATCGGCGGCTGATTACAGGGATTTGAAGGTGCGTCCAGCATCGCCTACATCACGCCTTCATGCAGTTTATTACTTGCAGAGGAATTCCATTTCCCGTTTTCCACCTACGGAACCCTCGACCTTGCTGGTCACTTCATAACCATTCGGGCAGGTCTGCTTGGCTTTGCTGTAGCAAGTGCCCCAATCTTCGACCGTGCCGCTGCAGGTGGTGAAATAAAGTCCAGGTCCACTTTGAGTGACGGGCTGCTGTTGCCCCTTCATCAATTGGGCACAGCCCGTCAACAATAACAACGCCATCATGAGCAAAGCTCGCATGTTTTCTCCTGGTTCTGACAAATAAAAACGGCACCCGAAGGTGCCGTTCAGTGTATCAAGTTTTTCTAAGAAATCTTAGAAGAACAGGATAGCGCCCAGGGACA
>CAMLMA010000071.1 GCA_946481065.1 uncultured Nitrosomonadales bacterium | reverse complement strand
GCGTGCCGCCTTGGAACTGTGCGGGCAAGCAGAGTAGACTAGGCTTGCTTGCCCAATCTTTCATCTGGAGGTCTTCATGCGTCGCGTCGTCACAGCCCTGGTAGTCCTATTCTTTTCGCTGCAGGCCAGTGCAGTCAGCCTCGGCGATCTCACCAACACCGAAGCCAGCAGCGGCCTCAAGGAGGCATTGATCCAGGGTGCCGGCAAGGCGGTCGGTAAACTGGGCGCCGTCGATGGCTTCCTCGGCAATCCCAAGGTCAAGATCCCCTTGCCGGATTCACTGAAAAAGGCCGAAAAGGCCATGCGCATGTTCGGCATGGGTAAACAGGCCGATGAGCTCGTGCTCAAGATGAACCGCGCCGCCGAGGCCGCTGTGCCTGAGGCCAAGGCGCTGCTGGTCGATTCGGTGAAGAAGATGAGCGTGCAGGATGCCAAGACCATCCTCACGGGCGGTGACGATGCCGCAACCCAGTATTTCAAGAAGACCACCTCAGGCCCCATGGCGGAGAAGTTCCTGCCGATCGTCAAGAAAGCCACCGAGAACGTGCAGCTGGCACAGCAATATAACAAGTTCGCCGAGATGGGCAGCAGTTACGGCTTGGTGAAGAAGGATCAGGCGAATCTGGAGCAGTACGTCACGCAGAAGGCGCTGGATGGGGTGTACCTTATGATGGCGGAAGAAGAGAAGGCGATCCGCAAGGACCCGGTAGGGCAGACGAGCAGCTTGCTGAAGAAGGTTTTTGGGGCGGTCGGGAAATAATGGGAGCATTGGGCGCGCTCTACGATGATGATTGCCGGTGAAGTCGGCGCTCGACACAGCGATTATCCGGTCATGTAAACCTCACTCGATACCACGCGTTATTTGTAACTGTCGGGGATGCAAATTCGATAAGTGAGGAGATTCATCATGAAAGCATTACGTTTGATGTTGGTAGCAGTGACCCTGGGCCTGGCCGGCATGAGTAGCGCCAATGCCCATGACAATGTCGGTTTCAGCATCAGCATCGGTTCGCCCGGTTACTATGGCCCGCCGCCGGTCTATTTCGGCCCGCCGCCGATCTATCACTATTACACGCCGAGGGTCTATTACCACTATGACCGCCCGTACTACTTTGGCGGCTATCGTGGTCACTATTACCGTGGCGAAGGCCCGCACGGGTTCCGTGGGCATGGCGGCCCCGCATACGGGCATGGTCGTGGCCATCGCTGATTGAGATGCATCCCTGCGCAAAAGGCCCTCACGGGCCTTTTGTTTTTGGGGTTTTGTCGTGGCGCGGTCAGGGGTTAAGCGCTTGTTTCTGGTAAAATTACATTTTTCGTTCAAGACCTGATTCCCCGAATGTCCAGCCCAACAATGCTCAGCCTGCGCGGTAGTGCGGCGCTTTCCGATTTTAGACGCGACAAGATCCTGTCTTCCCTGAAAACGCTGGCGCCACGCATCACGCATCTGTACGCCGAGTTCTGGCATTTCGCGTGGTCGGACCTGGCGCTCGATGCCGCGCAGCAAGAGACGCTGGCCCAGATCCTGCGTTACGGCCCGAAGATGCAGGAAGAGACACCTGCAGGCCAGTTATTCCTGGTGATCCCGCGCCCCGGCACCATCTCGCCGTGGTCGTCGCGTGCGACCGACATCGCGCGGCATTGCGGCCTCGAGAGCGTCAAGCGGCTGGAACGCGGCGTGGCCTATTACGCGGCGACGGCAGATGGCGGCGCGCTGACCGATAGCGAGACGCAGGTTTTGCGCGGGTTGATCCACGACCGCATGACCGAGGCCGTATTCGCTAGCCTGCAGGAAGCGGAGCGTCTCTATCACACGGCCGAGCCTGCGCCCATGAGTAGCGTCGATATCCTCACTGGCGGCAAGGCAGCGCTGGCGCAGGCCAACGCCGAGATGGGTCTCGCGCTGTCGCCTGACGAGGTGGATTACCTGGTTGAGAACTTCAGCCGCATCGGCCGCAACCCGACCGATGTCGAGCTCATGATGTTCGCCCAGGCCAACTCCGAACATTGCCGCCACAAGATATTCAACGCCGACTGGATCATCGACGGCATTCCGCAGGCCCATTCGCTGTTCGGCATGATCCGCAACACGCACAAGCTCAATCCGGGCAAGACCGTGGTCGCTTACGCCGACAACGCGTCCATTGTCTCCTCTGGCGTCGAAGGCGAGACGACCAAGCGCTTTTATCCGCAGGCGGACGGTAGCTACGGCTACGTCGAGGAGGAGATGCACTACCTCATGAAAGTGGAGACGCACAACCACCCGACAGCCATCTCGCCATTCGCTGGCGCGGCCACCGGCGCAGGCGGCGAGATCCGTGACGAAGGCGCGACCGGCTCAGGCTCCAAGCCCAAGGCCGGGCTGACTGGCTTCTCGGTCTCCAACCTGCAGATCCCGGGTTTTGAGCAGCCCTGGGAAAAAGATCACGGCAAGCCCGGCCGTGTCGCTTCCGCCTTGCAGATCATGATCGATGGCCCGCTGGGCGGCGCTGCCTACAACAATGAATTCGGCCGGCCCAATATCGCCGGTTATTTCCGCACGCTGGAGATCGAGGCGGCAGGCGTGGACGGCGAAAAAGAACTGCGCGGCTACCACAAGCCCATCATGCTGGCCGGTGGTGTCGGCAACATCTCCGCCAAGCACTCGAAGAAGAACCCGATCCCGCCTGGCGCCGCGCTCATTCAATTGGGCGGCCCGGCGATGCTGATCGGCCTCGGCGGCGGCGCGGCGTCCAGCATGGATACCGGCGCCAACACCGAGAACCTGGACTTCGACTCCGTGCAGCGCGGCAACCCCGAACTGGAACGCCGCGCGCAGGAAGTCATCGACCGCTGCTGGCAACTGGGCGACGATAACCCCATCCTCAGCATCCACGATGTCGGCGCAGGCGGCATCTCCAACGCCTTCCCCGAGCTGGTCAACGATGCCGGTGTCGGCGCCTTGTTCCAGCTGCGCAACGTACACAACGAAGAGCCGGGCATGAGCCCGCGCGAGTTGTGGAGTAACGAGGCGCAGGAGCGTTATGTCATGGCTGTCGCGCAGGCTGACCTGCCGCGCTTCGCCGAGATCTGTGAACGCGAGCGCTGTCCGTTCGCCGTCGTCGGCCATGCCACCGAGGCGCGGCACCTGACGGTGGAAGACAGCCATTTCGACAACAAGCCAGTCGATATGGAGCTTTCGGTACTGCTTGGCAAGCCGCCGAAGATGACGCGTGACGTGCAGCATATCGAACGTCGCCAGGCGAGCTTCGATACCAGCCGCATCGACCTCAAGGAGGCCGCGCAACGTGTGCTGCGCTTGCCGGGCGTCGCCGACAAGACCTTCCTCATCACCATCGGTGACCGTACCGTCACCGGCCTCATCGCCCGCGACCAGATGGTCGGCCCGTGGCAAGTGCCGGTGGCCGATGTCGCCGTGACCCTGGCGGGCTACGAGACCTATCGCGGCGAAGCCTTCGCCATCGGCGAAAAAGCCCCGCTGGCCCTGATCGACGCGCCAGCTTCCGGCCGCATGGCGATCGGCGAGGCCATCACCAATATCGCCGCGAGCCAGATCGAGAACCTGGGCGACCTCAAGCTTTCCGCCAACTGGATGGCGCCGGCCGGCCATCCGGGCGAAGACGCCGCCCTGTTCGATACCGTGCACGCGGTCGGCATGGAGCTGTGTCCGCAGCTCGGCATCAGCATCCCGGTGGGCAAGGATTCGATGTCGATGAAGACGGTGTGGGAAGAAGGCGGCGAGAAGAAGGCCGTGACCGCGCCGATCTCGCTGGTGGTGACGGCGTTCGCGCCGACGCCTGACGCCCGCAAGACGCTGACGCCGCAACTGCGCACCGACCGTGGCGACACCAAGCTCATCCTCATCGACCTCGGTCATGGCAAGAACCGCATGGGCGGATCGGCCTTGGCGCAGGTCTACGGCGAGGTCGGCGACCTCGCGCCGGACGTCGACGATGCCGCGCGCTTGAAGATGTTCTTCGCCGCCATCCAGAACCTCAATAGTGACGGCAAGCTGCTGGCTTACCATGATCGTTCCGACGGCGGCCTCTTCGCCACCCTGGTGGAAATGGCGTTCGCCGGCCGTTGCGGCCTCGATATCGAATTGAGCCGCCTCGCCGCAGACACGGCCAGTGTGCTGTTCAACGAAGAGCTGGGCGCAGTGATCCAGGTCGCAGCCGATGAAGCGACCGCCATCTGGACCGCACTTGATGCCGTGATGCCCGGTTGCATCCACATCATCGGCACTGCGGTCGCCAACAACCATGGCATCGTCATCCGCAAGCATGGCGAGATCGTCTTCGCCGAGATGCGCGCCAACCTGCACCGCCTGTGGTCCGAGACCACGTACCAGATGCAGAAGCTGCGCGATAACCCGCTGTGCGCGCAGCAGGAATATGATCGCCTGCTGGACATGGGCGACCCTGGCATCCATCACCACCTGACATTCGACCTCAATGCGCGTGTCGAAGCGCCCTACATCAGCACCGGCGCGAAGCCGACGATGGCGATCCTGCGCGAGCAGGGCGTCAACGGCCAGGTCGAGATGGCGGCGGCCTTCGACCGTGCCGGTTTCCAGAGCCATGACGTGCACATGAGCGACATCATCAGCGGGCGCGTCAGCCTGAAAGACTTCGCCGGCGTGGTCGCTTGTGGCGGCTTCTCCTATGGTGACGTACTTGGTGCGGGCGAGGGCTGGGCCAAGTCCATCCTGTTCAATAGCCGTGCCCGTGACGAGTTCTCGGCCTTCTTCCAGCGCAGCGATGCCTTTGCGCTTGGCGTCTGCAACGGCTGCCAGATGATGAGCAACCTGCACAGCATCATTCCGGGCGCTGAACACTGGCCGCATTTCGTGCGTAACAAGTCGGAGCAGTTCGAAGCGCGATTCGCCATGGTCGAGGTGCTGGACTCGCCATCGCTGTTCTTCGGCGGCATGGCGGGTAGCCGTATGCCGATCGCTGTCGCGCATGGTGAAGGTTATGCGGAATTTTCTTCGGCAACCGCTGTCAATGAGGTGCTTGCAGACAAACTGGTCAGTATGCGCTTTGTGGACAACTCGGGGAAAGCGACGGAGACCTATCCATTCAACCCCAACGGCTCCCCGCAGGGGATCACGGGTCTGACGACACGTGACGGGCGATTCACGATCATGATGCCGCATCCGGAACGCGTTTTCCGTAGCGTGCAGCACTCGTGGCACCCGGATGGCTGGGGCGAGGATGGACCGTGGCTGAGGATGTTCCGCAATGCAAGGAAGTATGTAGGGTAATTACATTTATTTAACGATAATCAGCAGGAGATAGATCAGCATGAAAATAATCAAAGTGTTACTGGTCGCAGTTGCAATGATGACCACCTTGTCCGCCTGGGCGTTGACCGACGACGAACAGGTCGAATTCATGGACGCCGTGACCACCGGTAAGGTCGCTGTCGCCAAGAAATTCATCGAATCCGGCACGGTCAATGTCAATCAAACCTTCTTCGCCTGGTCTCCGCTGCTGTCTGCTGCGAGCAAGGGGCAGCTGGCTGTAGTCAAGATGCTGGTCGAACATGGCGCCAACATGAACTACCAACATCCCGTGACCAAGATGACCCCGCTGGCACACGCTGCCTACGAAGGTAATGACGCCATCGTGAAGTACCTGCTGGAAAAGGGTGCGGATCCTAACATCAAGATGCGTGGTGGTGTTTCCCTGGTACGTGCCGCACGTGACGAAGGCCATGACGAAACCGTCAAGCTGCTCGAGCAGTTCGGCGCCAAGGACGATGGCTGCAAAGATGAGAAGTGCCTGTAACTATGCTTAAATAGCATCATCCGACCACGCAGGGGAGCCGATATATGCAGAAGCGTCACTTGGCATGGATGCTGAGTATCTCGATGATGTCCCTGGGTTCGGCGCAAGCCGCGGATGATGCCATCCATATCCGGACACTGGCTGCCTCCTGCGCAGCCTGTCACGGAACCAACGGCAACAGCGTAGGCGGCACGCCAGTGCTCGCCGGCCTCGATCAGGGGCATTTTGTCAGCCAGATGATGGCGTTCCGTTCCGGCACGCGGGCTTCCACGGTCATGCATCACCACGCCAAAGGCCTCACGCCTGAGGAAATCCAACAGCTTGCTGCCTACTTCGCGCATCAAAAGCGTGTCACGACCAGCGCCCCCGCGACTGTGGAATAGGAGTCGACATGGCCATCAACCGACGTGATTTCCTCAAGCTGACCGCCAGCGCGACCCTGATCTCCAGCCCGCTTCGGGTATTCGCCAAAGACAAGCCATTGGGCCGCGTCGTCGTCATCGGCGGCGGCTACGCCGGGGCGACCGCTGCGAAATATATCCGCATGTGGAGCGGCGGCGCGATCGAAGTCGTCGTCATCGAGCCCAATCAGCAGTTCATCTCCTGTCCGCTCAGCAATCTCGTCCTTGGCGGCAGCAAGCATATCGGCGAACTGATGTTCAGTTATGACCAGCTCAAGCACAACCACGGTATCCAGTGGGTGCAGGACGAAGTCACGGCGATCGATCCGCAGGCGCGCAAGGTGCGCATGCTGCGCGGCGAGCTCAGCTATGACAAGCTGATCGTCGCTCCCGGCGTCGATTTCATCTATGACCAGCTACCTATGCTGCAAAGCCTCGAAGCGCAACTGCTGGTGCCACATGCCTGGAAAGCGGGGCCGCAGACCGTCAACCTGCACAAGCAGCTGATGGCGATGCCGGAGAACGGGGTGTTCACCATCAGCATCCCCAAGGCGCCTTACCGTTGCCCGCCAGGCCCGTATGAGCGGATCAGCCAGGTCGCTTTCTACCTCAAGCAACACAAGCCCAGGGCCAAGATCATCGCCCTTGACGCCAATCCCGAGATCACCTCGAAGAAGGGGTTGTTCACCAAAGCATGGGCCGACCTTTATCCGGGCATGATCGATTACCGCCCGAACAGCAGCGTGGTCGATGTCGAATTGTCTTCGCGTACCGTCAAGACCGAGTTCGAGACCGTGCAATCCGACGTCCTTAACGTGATCCCGCCGCAGCGTGCGGGCAAACCCGCGCAGATGGCCGGCGCGGTCAATATCGACAAGCGCTGGTGCGAGGTCGATTTCGTCACCTATGAGTCGAAGGTGGTGCCTGGCGTGCATATCCTTGGTGATGCAGTCTCCGCTGCCCTGCCCAAGTCCGCACATATCGCGACCTCGCAAGCCCGAGTCTGCGCCAGCGCGATCGTGGCGCAGATGCAGGGCCAGCCCGTTGACGCAGCACCTGTGTTCGCCAATACCTGCTACAGCTATGTCAGCGACAAGCTGGCGATGCATGTCGCCCATGTCTATCGCTATGATCCTGCCAAGCATGCGATGGTCGCGGCTGATGGCGGTGGCCTGTCGGAACATCCTTCCGAGCAGGAAGGCGACTATGCGCAATACTGGGCGAAGAACATCTGGTCGGATGTCCTTACCTGAAGAAGGCTGCGCCTTGCGTTATTCGATTCCCGCATCCCGTTTGGTGAGCTGTTTCAGGGGTATTTTGACGTGCGTTGTGGCGCTTGCGCTCTGCGCCATCGCGCTCCCAGGTCAGGCCGAGCCAGCAGAGACGTTGCCTTTGCCGCAAGACCCGGCAGCGGCGCTCAACTTGCCGGCGGGCTTTCATGCCACGGTCTACGCTGACCTCAACCAGCAGGGCGCTTCCTATTTCAGCGGCCCGCGCTTCATGGCGTTCGATGCCCAGGGGCAGCTCTACCTCTCGCTCGGCATGCAGAACAAGGTCGTGATGCTGCCGGACCGCGACCGTGATGGTCGCGCTGACGAGGTCGTGCTCGTCGCCGACAAGCTCAGCGCACCGCAGGGGCTAGCCTTCGTTGATGGGGCGCTGCTGGTGGCGAATCAGGATGGGGTCGTGCGCCTGGAAGACGATGCGGGCCGGTGGCCGGCGCGCAAGGTCACGCCATGGATCAAAGACCTGCCGAGCGGCGGGCACACCCTGAAATCCCTGAAGCTGGGCGCTGACGGCTATCTCTACCTGAATGTCGGCTCAAGCTGTAACGTCTGTGTCGAGTCTGACCCGCTGCGTGCGACCATCTTGCGATATACCAAAACCGGGCAGCCCGCCGGTGCGCTGGTGACTCTGGGGCGCCATGCCCAGTCGCCTGTCTGGGCGAGGGGCCTGCGCAATGCGCAAGGGTTCGATTGGCATCTGTCCGGCGCCATGTATGCCACCAACGACGGTTCGGACATGCGCGTGGCAAGCAAAGGCGGCAAGGTGGACGATACCCTGCCGCCGGAACACCTGAACCGGATCGAGGGCGGGCAACATTATGGCTGGCCGCATTGCTGGGGCCAGCGCGAGACCGACCCCGCTTTTCCCGGCAGTGAGGGATTCTGCGCCGCTACCCAGGGTCCGGCAGCGACCTTCCCGGCGCATTCGACCCCGATCGGCATCGCTTTTTTGCACAAATCGGCATTCCCGCAGTCATACCGTAACAGCGCGATCGTCGCCTTGCATGGCTCATGGAACCGGCAGGAGCCTTCCGGTTACAAGCTGGTGCAGGTCAGGTTCGAAGGCGATCAGCCAGTCGCGGTCACGGATTTCATGACCGGCTGGTTGAGTCAGTCCGGAGCCTGGGGCAGGCCGGTGGATGTCGTGGTCGGCCCGGATGGCGCACTGTATGTATCGGATGACCGGGCAGGCCTGGTCTACCGTGTGACCTACAAGCCTTGAGGCTTGTCCGAACATGAGGCCTGTGTGAACGACAGGCTCGTCAGAATAGCCATATGAAAGGATGTAACATCATGCAGCGCAATCTCATTAAAAGCATCATCGGCGGACTGGCCCTGATGTGCCTGCTTACGGGTGCGGCCCAGGCCAAGGAAGCTGATGCCCCGGCGATGCTGGTGTTCATCCATCCGCAGGATTACTCGAGCGAAGTCAGCCTGCGGCATTACTACTACAACTACTGGGTGACGCAGGGCCCGCAGGTCGAAAGCGCGGCCAAGGAAGTGCTCGGCCAGGCGTTCGGCGATGTCGGCATGTGCCAGGGGAATAATCCGGGCAAGACACTGGTTTGGCTGCGGCCTTCGATCTTCTATAATCCGCTGATGAAGCAGTATCACGGCAAGATCCGCGCGAGTGTCTATTCCGGTAGTGGCAAGCCCCTGGCAACCTATATCGGCGAAGGTCAGGCCGATGGTTACCTCGATATGCGCCTCGATCGCGAACGCAAGATCGCCACCGTCTACAAGCTGGCGATGGCCAAGGTCGCCGAGAAGATGAAAGCCGACGCTGCCCTGCAACAGGAACTCAAGACCAACGTGGCGCCAGACAACGCGCCGAGCCCATGTGCCATGGTGACCTTGTTACCCGCCCCCGCTGTATCCGTCATGTCGTTTTAGGAGAAGTTATGTCATTGAACAAGAAACACATCGTTACCCTCTGTCTCGGTGGCCTGTTGGCCAGCATCGGCTTGAGCGTGCAAGCACACCAGGGCAAGACCGTCACCGGGTTGAAGACGCCTGAGTCGGTGGTCGAAGCGCCCGATGGGCGTGTCTTCGTTTCCGAGATTGGCGAGTTCGGCAAGGATGGCGACGGCGAGATCAGCTATATCGACAAGGATGGCATGCGCCATCCATTCGCCAGCGGCATGGATGACCCCAAGGGCCTGGCCTTGATCGGTGACGATCTCTACGTTGCCGACAAGACCCGCGTACTGAAAGTCGGCGCTGACGGCAAATGGCAGGTGTTCGCGGCCGCGACGGCATTCCCGACGACTCCCAA
>CAMLMA010000070.1 GCA_946481065.1 uncultured Nitrosomonadales bacterium | reverse complement strand
GAAGTGAAGCCCCAGGAGATCAAGCCGCAGCTCTCGCCCAACAAGGAGGATATCCGCCTCATCACGATCGCCATCGATGCCGGGCATGGCGGCGAGGATCCGGGCGCGCGCGGCGCGCGTGGCTCACACGAGAAGGACATCACGCTGGCGATCGCCAAGAAACTCAAGGCGCTGGTGGATGACGAGCCCAATATGCGCGGCGTGCTGACGCGAGACGGTGACTACTTCATCCCGTTGCACGGGCGTGTGGTCAAGGCGCGCAAGGTCAGCGCCGACCTGTTCGTCTCCATCCACGCCGATGCCTTCACGCGCCCAGAGGCCCGCGGCTCCTCGGTCTTCGCCTTGTCCGAGCGCGGTGCCACCAGTGCCTCCGCGCGATATCTGGCGAAGAAGGAGAACGAATCGGATCTGATCGGTGGCGTCAGTCTCGATGACAAGGACCCATACCTTGCCCGCACGCTGCTCGATCTGTCGCAAACCGCCACCATCAACGACAGCCTGAAGCTTGGCAAAGCCGTGCTGGGGCACATAGGCGAGATCAACACCCTGCACAAGAATAGTGTCGAGCAGGCCGGTTTCGCCGTGCTGAAATCGCCGGACATCCCCTCCATCCTGGTGGAGACGGCGTTCATCAGCAATCCGGAAGAAGAGCGCCGGCTCAATGACGAGGCCTACCAGCAGCAGCTCGCCAAGGCCATCCTCTCTGGCATCAAGCGGTATTTCTCCAGCAATCCGCCGCTAGCGCGCTCTAAACTCGCGCTCGATCAATCTTCCGCAGACTGACCATGCGCCCGCGCCAGGCCTGTGTTACGGTAGTGTCGGGCTTCTTCAGGTGTTTCCTGGCCACGCACGGTCACGATCATCGCGTTCGCTGGACGGTGCGTCTGGCGCTATGTCAGACTACATCGCATGGGTGACGAACTTCACATCGGCAAGGCCGCAGACACACGGCAGCAGATCCTCCATACCGCCAGAGGGATCATTCTCGGCAAAGGGTTCGCGGCCGTCGGACTGAACGAGATATTGTCCTGCGCAGGCGTGCCCAAGGGTTCGTTCTATCATTACTTCAAATCCAAGGAGCAGTTCGGCAACGCCATGCTCGAAGATTACTTCGAGGAATACATGGCCATGCTGGAGACCATGCTGGGTGACAAGACCCTGCCTGCCGGCAGTCAGTTGCTCGGCTACTTTCGCTACTGGCTGGCGTCACAGACCAGCGATACCACCGAAGAGAAGTGCCTGATCGTCAAGCTCAGTGCCGAGGTCACCGACCTTTCCGAATCCATGCGGCTGACCTTGAAACGTGGTACAGACGGCATCATCCGTCGGCTGTCGCAGGCAGTGGAGGCGGGGGTCCGTGAGGGCGAGTTCCCCGCTGATATCGAGGTGACACGCGTGACGCATGAGCTGTATTACCTTTGGCTGGGCGCGACCCTGTTGACCAAGGTGCAGCGCAATCGCGATGCACTGGAGAACGCGTACCGTGCCACTTGCGAGCGGCTAGGCGCTGCCTGAACCTGACTCTTTTGGCCAATGTTTAGTCGACTGGTCTAATATTCAGCAGGACACGTATCCAGTAAAACCCGATCAAAGACGTGCACAGGGAGCATCATGAAAGCCATAGGACTGACCCGTTACCTTCCCATCAACGACCCGGATTCGCTGCAGGATCTGGAGTTGCCCAAGCCCACGGCGGCTGGGCACGACCTGCTGGTCAGGATCCATGCCATCGCAGTCAACCCCATCGACACGAAGGTGCGCAAACCCAAGGATATCGTCGAAGCCACGCCGCGCATCCTCGGCTGGGATGCAGCCGGCGAGGTGGTAGCCGTGGGGCCGGATTGCAGCCTGTTCAAGCCCGGTGACCGCGTCTATTACTCAGGCGACGTCACGCGCCAGGGCTGCAACGCGGAATACCAGTTGGTCGACGAGCGTATCGTTGGCCACATGCCGCGTTCTCTGCACTACGAGCAGGCGGCGGCCTTGCCCCTGACCTCGGTCACGGCCTGGGAATCGCTGTTCGATCGTCTCGGGATCATCACCGATCCGGCGCATAACCAGGGGAGATCCATCCTCATCATCGGCGCGGCTGGCGGCGTCGGCTCCATTGCCATCCAGCTGGCGAAGCAGGTTGCCGGCCTCACCGTCGTCGCTACGGCGTCCCGCCCGAGCACGGTGACCTGGGTCGAGGGATTGGGCGCAGACCATGTCGTCGATCACAGCCAGCCCTTGGTCGCCCAAATGGCGAGCATGGGGCTGCCACAGGTCGATTACATCTTCTGCTGCAGCCATACCGATGCGTATTTCGAGAGCATGGTCACGCTCATCAAGCCGCAGGGCAGGATCTGCGCGATCGTCGACGCCATGCAGCCGCTCAACATGACCCTGCTCAAGCCCAAAAGCGCGGGCTTCGTGTGGGAGTCGATGTTCACGCGGTCCATGTTCAAGACCCCGGACATGATCGCCCAGCACCATATCCTGGAACGCGTCGCTGCACTGATCGATGATCGCACGCTGCAGACCACGCTGAACGAGGTGATTTCGCCGATCAACGCAGCCAATCTGCGTGCCGTGCATGCCAAGCTCGAATCCGGCAGCACCATCGGCAAGGTCGTGCTTTCAGGCTGGTGAGGCTGCTCGCTCCGAATCCGCCCGCGCGTCAGCCAGCTTCGAAAGCAGGTTAAAATGTCCGCATGACATCCATCCGCCTGCTGCCAGACCAGCTCATCAGCCAGATCGCCGCCGGGGAAGTGGTCGAACGACCAGCCTCCGCGCTCAAGGAATTGCTCGAGAACAGCCTCGACGCCGGCAGTAGCGAGATCAACGTCGCCTTGCTCAATGGCGGGATCAAGCAATTGCGAGTCGCCGATAACGGCAGGGGCATCGCTGAAGACGACCTGACGTTGGCGCTGACGCGCCATGCCACAAGCAAGATCGCCACGCTGGAAGACCTGGAAATGGTCGGCAGCCTCGGATTCCGCGGCGAGGCGCTCGCCAGCATCGCCTCTGTCTCCCGCACCCAGCTCATCAGCCGCGAAGCTACCGGCAAGCATGCCTGGCGCATCACGTCCGAGGGCAGCGATCTTTCGGCGCTGGAGCCCGCAGCACTCGACAAGGGCACCATCGTCGAGGTGCAAGACCTTTACTTCAACACGCCGGCGCGGCGTAAGTTCCTCAAGACCGAAGCCACCGAGTTCGGGCATTGCGAAGAGGCTTTTCACCGCATCGCCTTGTCGCGTCCCGATGTCACGTTTCTGCTACAGCACAATGGGCGCGTGCTGGCGCGGCTGGCTGCTGGCGAACCGGAGCGCCGGTTCGGTGAGGTGCTGGGCGATGACTTCGCCGCCGAGGCCTTCTTCCTCGATGAATCTGCCGGCGGCTTGCGCCTGTGGGGCATGGCGGCGCGGCCGACTTTTTCCCGCCATGCGCGCGACACCCAGTATGTCTATGTCAACGGCCGTTTCGTGCGGGACAAACTGATCGCCCACGCCATCCGCCAGGCCTATCAGGACGTGTTGCACCACGACCGGCACCCGGCCTTCGTACTTTTCCTCGAACTCGATCCGGCGCTGGTCGATGTCAATGTGCACCCGAGCAAAACCGAGGTGCGTTTCCGAGACGGGCAGGCCGTGCATCGTTTCATCTTCCATGCGCTGCACAAGTCGCTGGCGGCACCGGCCGGCGCGCCGGCACAAGCCGCGCATAACCCGTTTGCCGCAGCCCAGCCCGTTGCGGCGACGTATCCGACTTTCCAGTCGCACATGGACCTGCGCGCCGCCCAGCCGCAGGATTTCTACCAGAAACTGTTTGGCGTCAACGCCGCCGCGGATGCCGCGCCACAGCGAGAGTTCGCGAGCCCTGTGTGCTATGCGGATCAATTCGCTACCGACCAGCTCAACATGCCTGATGCTGAAGCCGCAGCCCCGCAAGCCAGCGGTTCGCCTGCGGATTTCCCGTTGGGTTTCGCCGTGGCCCAGATCCATGGCGTCTACGTGCTGTCACAGAACGCGCTGGGGCTGGTCATCGTCGACATGCACGCGGCCCATGAGCGCATCATGTACGAAAAGCTCAAACATGCGCTCGATAGCGAGCAGATCCCCATGCAGCCCTTGCTACTGCCCATCAGTTTCAATGCCGACCGACTCGAAGTCGCCACCGTGCAGGAGGAACTGACTTCCGGACAAGACCATCTACGCCAGCTCGGCTTCGATATCGCCATCCTCTCGCCGAGTACGCTCGCCGTGCGCGCCGTGCCGGTGATGCTGCAGGACGCCGATGCCGTCGCCCTGGCGCGTGACGTGCTGGGCGATCTACGGGAATATGGCGCCTCGCGCGCGCTCATGGAGCGCCGTAACGAATTGCTCGGCACCATGGCCTGCCATGCCGCCGTACGCGCCAACCGCATGCTCACCATCACCGAGATGAACGCCTTGCTGCGCGACATGGAAGCCACCGAGCGTTCCGGGCAGTGTAATCACGGGCGTCCCACGTGGTTCCAGGTGACCATGGGCGAGCTCGACAAGATGTTCATGCGAGGCAAGTGATGCTTCAACATATCAAAAAATACAGCGTTGGCTTCGCCTTGCCGTGCACATTGCACTGTCTTCGGCTAGCCGCCTTGTCTTTTTTGCGCTCTTGAAGCATCCGGGATAATGCAGAAACCAGCCATCTTTCTCATGGGCCCCACCGCCAGCGGCAAGACCGGGGCGGCGGTCGAGTTGTTTCAGCGATTGCCTGTCGAGCTCATCAGCGTCGATTCCGCATTGGTCTATCGCGACATGGATATCGGTACCGCCAAGCCGGATGCCGCGACACTCAAGCTGGCCCCGCATCACCTCATTGACGTCATCGACCCCACCGACGCGTATTCCGCCGCCCAGTTCCGCACCGCGGCCTTGAAGCTCATGGCCGAGATCACGGCACGCGGCAAGGTGCCGGTGCTGGTGGGCGGTACCATGTTGTATTTCAAGGCCTTGCAGGGCGGATTGAATGACTTGCCCGAGGCCGACCCGGAGACGCGCGCGGCGCTCGATGCCGAAGCGCTCAAGGTCGGTTGGCCGGGCATGCATGCCAAGCTGGCGGCGATCGATCCGGAAACCGCTGCACGCCTCAAGACCACCGACGCGCAGCGCATCCAGCGGGCGCTGGAGGTCTATGCCTTGTCCGGCAAGCCCATGAGCCAGATCTTCGCGGAAGAGAAGACACAGTCCGCCTTGCCGTATCGCTTACTCAAGCTGGCTTTGGTGCCCTCGGACCGCAAGGCCTTGCATGCGCGCATCGCCCTTCGCTTCGAACAGATGCTGGAAGCGGGCCTGCTGGACGAGGTACGTGCGCTCCGCGTGAAATACCCGACATTGCATCTAGGGCTACCGGCGATGCGCTGTGTGGGCTACCGACAGGCGTGGCAATACCTGGATGGCGAATTCGATATGGACGCGCTACGGGAGAAAGGCATCGCCGCCACGCGCCAGCTGGCGAAACGGCAGCTGACCTGGTTGCGTGGCATGGACGATATCGTGGAACTGGATTGCCTGGATACAGGCTTGAATGAGACGATAGTTACTTATATTAATCAGTTTATTAGAGAGTTGTATTAATAATCTGATATAGGTTGTAACGCCGTCAGATCTTGCCGTCCAATCCCATCTGGAAATACTTGTGGACGATCTTTTCCTGATTCTCCAGTAGCCAGTCGATGCTAGGCTCATTGCGCATGGCTTTCTTGATCGCGGCTGCGGTCGCCTTGCGGTGGATATCGAAGAGGATCTGGTGATCGAGGTCATCCTGTTCAGCGACGATGGGGTTGAGCCAGACCGAGACGATGATGCCGAGATCATTGGCCTTTTCCTTGGGGATATCGCCGCAACGCACCGCGTCGAGCACGCCATTGGCGATGGCAGCCTGCACCGTGCCCATCAGGATGTTGGTGTAGCGGGTATCCTTCACCGTGACCTTGCTGACCATGATGGTGGCGGGGCGCACCATGATGTCGGTATTCATGATGGCCAGCACGCGGGTGTGGCCCTTGACCTGGTCGCCGAGCAAGTTGGCGAAAGCCGTGCCCATCGGGCCATCCATCTCGCCGATCACGACTTCGGGTTCTGCCGCTGTACCTGCGGGGCCGCCTGCGACCAAAGCTTCGCCTACGCGCATCACGATGCGTTCATTCATATTGTTTACTCCTGATTGAAAACTAAAGACTGAGGATACGCTGGGCTGCTTCCCTGCATTCCTCTAATGAAGCGACCAGCGCCAGACGCACGAAGTTCAACCCGGGATTGACGCCGTGCGCCTCGCGCGCGAGGTAGCTGCCGGGCAACACGGTGACATTCCGCTCCTGGTAGAGGCGCCGCGCGAATTCGGTATCCGAACCTGATACACGCGCCCAGAGATAGAAGGCGCCGTCCGGGATCGCCGTTTCCATCGCTGACTGCAGCATGGGGGTGACTGCCTTGAATTTTTCGTCATACAGCCGGCGGTTCTCGACGACATGCGCTTCGTCGTTCCAGGCAGCGATGCTGGCAGCCTGTACCGCCGGGCTCATGGCGCAGCCGTGATAGGTGCGGTAGAGCAGGAATCTTTCCAGTATCTGCGCGTCGCCGGCTACGAAGCCGGAGCGCATGCCCGGCACGTTGGAACGCTTGGACAGGGAGCTGAAGATCACCAGGCGAGTGAAATCGCGACCCAGCTGGTGGGCGGCTTGCAGCGCGCCCAGCGGCGGGTTGGCCTCGTCGAAGTAGATCTCCGAGTAGCATTCGTCGGCGGCGATGACGAAGCCGTAACGGTCTGACAGCGCGAACACCTGCTGCCATTGTGCCAGCGTCATGACCTTGCCCGACGGATTGCCCGGCGAGCACAGGTAGACCAGTTGCGTGCGCTGTAACACGCTCTCCGGCACGCTGTCGAAATCCATCGCGAAGTCGTTCTCGGGCAGCGTATTGAGGAAATAGGGTTCTGCGCCCGCGAGGAAGGCCGCACCCTCGTAGATCTGGTAGAACGGGTTGGGCGAGATCACGACAGGTGCCGGACGGCTGCCGTCGATGACTGCCTGAGCGAAGGCGAACAGGGCCTCGCGGCTACCGTTGACGGGGATGATGGCTTTTTCCGCATCGAGCGCCGGTATCTGGTAACGGCGGCTCAGCCATGCAGAAATCGCCTGGCGTAGCTCGGCGATACCGGCAGTCGTGGGATAATTGGCCAACCCGCCGAGATTTTGCACCAGTGCATCCCGGATCAAGGCCGGTGTTTCGTGCTTGGGTTCACCGATGGAGAGGTTGATCGGCTTGTATCGCGCATCGGGCGTGATGCCATGGAACAACTCGCGTAAACGCTGGAACGGGTAGGGCTGTAACTTCTGCAGATTAGGATTCATGCGGGCATTATAAATTGAGCGCCAATACTTCAACAAACAAAGCCTTCGCCGTATTCGGCCTGATGTTCGGGGCCACGGCCTGGGGCGTCATCTGGTATCCATACCGCATCATGCAGGAGGCGGGCGTCTCCGGTGTGGCCTCCAGCTTTTACACCTACGCCATCGCGGCGATCTTGGGCGCGCTGCTGTTCGCACGTCATTGGCGCGGCCTCACGGCATTGCCGCAAGCGGCCTGGTGGCTGGCGCTGGTCGCAGGCTGGACCAATCTCAGCTATGTGCTGGCAGTGATCGACGGCGAGGTGATGCGGGTCATGCTGCTGTTCTACCTGTCGCCACTCTGGACCCTGATCCTTGCGCATTTCTGGTTACACGAGAAGATCGGCTGGCATGGCGTCGTCGTCATGGCAGTCTCACTGACCGGGGCTTTCATCATGCTCTGGCAGCCCGGTAACAGTTTGCCGATCCCGCATAACCAGGCTGAATGGCTGGCCCTGTCGGCCGGCATCGGTTTCGCCCTCACCAATGTCATCACGCGCAAATCGTCGCATCTGAGTCTGCGCGTGAAGTCGATGGCGGTCTGGCTCGGCGTGATCGGCATGGCCCTGGCCATGATGCCGTTCGTGGATGACGCCTTCCCGCCGCCGTCCTTCTTCAGTCTGACGAACTGGCTGGTGATGGGCGCGATCGCCTTGCTGTTGATGGCAGCCACGTTCCTGGTGCAGTACGGCATCACGCAGATCCAGGCTTCGCGGGCAGCAGTCATCTTCCTGTTCGAACTGGTGGTCGCCGCGATCGCCTCTTATTTTCTGGCGAACGAAGTCATGACCTTGCATGAATGGATCGGTGGGGCGCTGATCGTTGGCGCCGCGGTCTATGCCGCGAGCAGGGCCTGATCAGTCCAGTGAGGAGAGGATGCTGGGTTCGTACTCAGGGAAGTAACGGCTGATCACAGGCAGGTCGAAGCTGCGCAGGATACTGGTGTTGGATTCGCGTGCGAGCAGGAAGTCAAACGAACGGCTGACCAGCTCTTCGGTCGGCAGCTTGTCCAGCGTCAGCTTGCGGGCATAGTCCGGCTGGACGGTGACCACATGCGTCGTCGTGCTGCGTGCTTCGACCCGTACCTCAAAGGTGGTCTCATTGAGTTTTCTTACGCTGACGGTCGTCATCTCAGCTCATCATCCCATTCGATCCCGGCGCTCATTCCAATCCGGTACTCATTCGAATCCGCCTTTGGCGCCTTCTTGCGCGAAGCGGATCTTGAGCGACAGGTCGTTGCGCGAATCGGCGTTGGCCAGCGCGTGGTCTTCGGTGATCTTGCCATTGCTGTAGAGCCTGAATAGCGATTGATCGAAGGTGCACATGCCGATGTCGTTGTTGTTGGACATGACTTCCTTGATCTCTTCCAGCTTGGATTTCTGGATGAGGTCGGAGATATAGGGGATGTTGATCATGACTTCCATCGCCGCTACGCGCTTGGTCTGCGTACCCGGCACGAGGCGCTGCGAGACGATACCGACAAGGTTGAGCGCGATGCCGAGCAGCAGGCCCGCTTTGCCTTCCTCCGGGAAGAAGGAAATGATGCGTTCGATGGCCTGATTGGCGTTGTTGGCGTGCAGCGTGGCGAGACAGAGGTGCCCCGTCTCGGCGTAGGCCATGGCTTGCTTCATGCCCTCCATGTCACGCACTTCGCCGATGAGGATGACATCCGGGGCCTGGCGCATGGCGTTCTTCAGGCCGTTGTCGAAGGACAAGGTGTCCAGGCCGACTTCGCGCTGGTCGACGATGGATTTCTTGTGGCGATGGATGAATTCGATCGGGTCTTCCAGCGTCAGGATATGCCCGGTGGTGGTCTCGTTGCGGTAATCGATCATCGAGGCGAGCGTGGTCGATTTGCCCGAGCCGGTAGAGCCGACGACCAGCAGCAGGCCGCGCTGGCGCATGATCAGGTCCTTCAGCACGGCCGGCAAGCCGAGCGACTCGAAGGTGGGGATGACGGCCTTGATGGCACGGATGACCATGGCGACATCGCCTCGCTGGCGGAAGACGTTGACGCGGAAGCGCGCGGCGTCGATGCCCTTGGCGCTGTAGGCGAAGTTCATCTCCAGCGTCTCTTCGAATTCCTTGATCTGTGCCGGCGACATCAAGGCGTAGGCGATCTCCTTGATCATGCCCGGCGCCATCACCTGGTTATTGACGGGCAAGGTCTTGCCCTCGATCTCGATATGGATGGGCGCATCGGTACTGAAGAACAGGTCGGAGCCGTTCTTCTCCACCATGAACTTGAGCACCGGAGTGATATCGATCGCCGCCATACGTTTCCCTGAATCGTCGTTATTTTTCCGCTGACTTTATCACACTCCGGACGTTTGTAACGTCCGGCAGCGGTATCGGCTCGCCAGATTCAAGCGACCTTGATGCTCGCTGGTCGCGCGCCGGAGAGATAAGCCTCTTGCATCTGCAGGTAGGCACGTTCGAGCGCGGCGGTGAAAGCCGCGGTGTTGAACAGGGGGATCTCTGCCGAACTTTGCAGCAGGCGCTCCCGATAACCATCGAGCAGCGCCGGATCGCTCGCCAGGCGCAGGGCGAGGGCTTCGTA
>CAMLMA010000069.1 GCA_946481065.1 uncultured Nitrosomonadales bacterium | reverse complement strand
GCCACCGAGCTGGTCTGCGCGTTGCGCTACAAGCGGCATTACTTCACCGCCACCGGCATGAATTCGGAGGCGATCGCCAACGAATTCAACGTGCACGCCCAGGAAGAACAGTCGCATGCCGACATGATCGCGGCACGCATCGTGCAACTTGGCGGTGAGCCTGATTTCTCGCCGGATGGCCTGCAGAGCCGTAGTCATGCCGATTATGTGCCCTGCACCGATCTGCGCGAGATGATCAGGGAAAACCTCGTGGCCGAGCGCATCGCCATCGACACCTATCATGAATTGATCTGCTATATCGGCGACAGGGACCCGACCACGCGCCGCATGCTGGAAGAGATCCTGGCGACCGAGGAGGAACACGCGGATGAGTTATCCGACTGGCTCAAACGGGCATGAGGTCGCCGCGCATGGGTATACTGTGGCTTTGGACCCGAATCGACGTCATATGAAGAGAATCTTGCTGGTCGACGATCACAGCATCGTGCGCCAGGGCTTGCGTAACCTGATCGAGCTGGAATCCGACATGGCGGTGGCGGGTGAAGCCGCTTCCGGCATCGAGGCGATCCAGCTCATCCGTAACAACGCCTACGATGTCGTGGTGATGGATATCTCGATGCCGGACAAGAACGGCGTCGATACGCTACATGACCTGAAGCATGTGGCACCCGAGTTGCCGGTGCTGATCCTGAGCGGTTTCGCCGAGGAGCAGTATGCGCTGAACCTCATGCGTAACGGCTGCAAGGGCTATCTGTCGAAGGACGCGGAATCGGAGGAGATCATCACCGCCATCCGCACCATCGCCAAGGGCAAGCGCTACATCTCATCCGAGCTGGCGGAACTGATGACCAACGAGCTCAGCCACCCGACCGAGAAGCAACTGCACGAGACGCTCTCCGACCGCGAGTTCCAGGTGTTCTTCAAACTCGCCAGCGGCCGCAGCGCGACGGAGATCGCCGACGAGCTCTGCATCAGCGTTAAGACGGTGAGCACCTATCGCACGCGCATCCTCGAGAAGATGAGCTTGAAGACGAACGCCGACCTCACTTATTACGCGATCAAGAACCAGCTGATCAGCTGAAATCCGGCCAGGCGAACAACTAGGGCGAACGATAGACATAACGCTCGCGTTGCTGACCTGCGCACATGCACAGAATGATGCAAAATGGGTAAGACCACGTAGGACAGAACCTGATAGCCGGCCTTTAAGGGAGCCTTTAGAATCCTGTAGGAAGTCAGAGAATGGATTTACACAATATGTCACATACTGAAAATCAGCATGATTTTCAGCCGCAACGCATGCGGGTATTGCTCGTGGAAGACTCGATCTTGCTGCGCGACACCATGATGGAGATCCTCGAAGGGGCCTTCGGTCTGCAATTCGACGGCATCGCCGCGACGCAAGCCGACGCCATCGCATTGCTGCAGCAACAGGCTTTCGACATGTTGATCCTGGATATCGAACTGGCTCAGGGCAACGGCTTCGAAGTACTTAAAGCCACACAGTCTGACGACTATCCTTATCCGCAGCCGGTCTATATCATCTTTACCAACCACGCCTATCCGCAGTATCGTCTGCTGGCCCGGCAGCTGGGCGTCGAGCATTTCTTCGACAAATCGATGGATTTCGACGTCGCCATGGAAACCATCGAAGAGGAAGCGCGTAAATTCGCCGCTCGCTAACATAGCTTGTTGCGGTGGGAGACCCTCCCCCGCCTGGCAACGGGACGACCCGTTGTCTGCGTCATAGTCCGGGACGACCCGACGACCAGAAAGGGATGTCATGTCCTGGTTCTTGCTGTTACTTGCCGGCTTGTTCGAAGTCGGCTTCACCACTTGTCTCAAACTCTCCGAAAACTTCAGCAAGCCATGGCCTTCACTGGGTTTCCTGGTTTGCGCAGTCATCAGTTTCTGGCTGCTGACCAGATCCAGCCAGGCCATTCCGCTGGGCACAGCCTACGCCGTATGGACTGGCATCGGTGCCATGGGCACGGTGCTGGTCGGCATCTATGCCTTCGGTGACCCTGTCGGCACCTGGCGGCTGCTGTTCCTGACGCTATTGATTGGATCGATCATCGGCCTCAAACTAGTGTCATGAGCATAGAGAACTGGGAACTGCTGAGTTATGTCGTCACGGTGTTCGGCTTGCCGCTGGCGATCCTTTCCTTCCTGTGGGAGCAGCGCAAGGAGCGCGAGAACGAGGAAGAGGAAGTCTATCAACTGCTGTCCGACGCCTATACCGACTTCTTGCAGCTGGTGATGGCCAACCCGGATCTGCGGTTGCGCTCGCAGTGCATGGTCGTCGACCTCAGCGAGGAACAGCGTGAACGCATGCATGTACTGTTCGAGATCCTGATCTCGCTGTTCGAGCGGGCCTACCTGCTGGCGTATGAAGACAAGATGAGCGGCAAGCAGCTACGGCGCTGGCGCTCCTGGGACGATTACATGCGCGAATGGGTCGAACGCGACGATTTCCGCATGATGTTGCCGCGGTTGCTGCATGGCGAAGACCCCGATTTCTGTCAGTATATCCAGCGCATCGCCCGGGAATATCCGCAACATGCCGCCGACTGACGATGCTCGTCTATCACTGGGCTGGGGCTTCTGGTTCGGTTTCTGGCTATTCGTCATCGGCACCGGGCCGCTTCTGGCAGTGATCCTGCTCGCAAAACTAGGCGTACTCGACGACCCGAACCCGAATCCCGTGGGTTTCGGCATCCTTGCCGCCTTCACCTTTTGGCCCGCCATCCTCACCATGCTGGTGAGTTACGCGCGCGCCGTGTCGCGACGCGACAAGGCCCGCAAGGGCTGAACGCAGCCAAGCCTGGCCGACAACCCGGCCGGCAGAGATCGCCCGGCCTCTACTCCACCTTGCTGACCTTGTAGCCTGCGGCGCGCAGGCGTTCAAGCAGGCCACCACTACCCGCCAGGTGCGAGGCACCGACCGCGACGAACACCGGGGTCTCGTTGGCTTCGCTGACGATGCGCTCGGCCATGCGCACGTTACGCTCGTCGAGCAATTTGACGCGCATGCGCTGCCATAGCGATTTCGGCAGCATGCCGCCAGTGATGTCGTCATCCAGCAGCCCGATCTTGGCGGTGTCGCCGCTCAGGTAAGCCTTGAGCAGCGCATCGAAATCCTTTTCCTTCTCTTCCTGGCTGCGTTTCAGCACCGCACGCAGCATGGTCAGCTGGTCTTCCCGGCTGAAACTGTCGAGCGAGGCGAAATGTTCCTTCGTATCCTCCAGCCCGAGAACCTCCAGGCCCTGCGATTCAGCCATGCTGTAGAGCATGACGTCCTGCGTGAAAGGCGATTGCGGCTTCGGCAGATCGAAGATCATGGCCAATAGCCAGGGCTTCATGGTCAGCGCAGCCTCGCGGTGCATGGAGTGGAATTCGGCCAGCTCCAGCACCTTGTCGATCTCCTTCTCGTTCATGAGCTCGTGCAGGTTCTGCCCGTTCTCCATCAGGTAGATACCGGGGTCGGACGCCGGCAGCACCTCCATCATGAAGGCTTCGCTGTCCTTCATCGCCTGCTTCAAGGCCGGCGAAAAGTCATTGATGCGCGGATCATCGGAATGCATGGTGCCGAACAGGTGGCTGATCTTGCCGCTAGGCGCCTCCAGCTTCCATAACAGGCCGATATCGCGGGCCTCGGCGGCATAGGCGAAGCCCATGAAGAAGGTCGGTAGCAGTGCAGAAAAAAAGCCTCGCAAGAGGCCGTTGGCGTTGATGCGCATGGCAATCCTTGGTTGACGGGAACTGTAGCCTACGACATTGCGATGACGATTTTGGTTCGGTCAGGCTGCATCTTCACCACAGCATTCAGACACCTGGCGATCAGACACCTGGCGCTTGATCTCCATAGAATTCACGGTACCAGGCGACGAATCGGGCGATGCCGGTCTCGATCGCGGTATCAGGCTTGAAACCCACATCCCGCGTCAGATCCTCGACATCGGCGAATGTGGCCGTGACATCGCCCGCCTGCATGGGCAGGAAGCGTTTGACTGCTGTTCGGCCGAGGTTTTGCTCGAGCAACTCGATCAATCGCATGAGCGGCACCGGCTGGCTGTTGCCGATATTGTAGATACGGTAAGGCGCCGTCGAACTGCCGGGGTCCGGGGCGTCGCCGTGCCAGTCAGGATCGGGCGTCGGCACGTGATCCAGCACACGCAGCACGCCTTCGACGATATCGTCGATATAAGTGAAATCGCGCTGCATCTCGCCATGGTTGAAGACGTCGATGGTGCGGCCCGCCATGATGGCTTTCGCGAACAGGAAATACGCCATGTCGGGCCGGCCCCAGGGGCCGTATACGGTGAAGAAGCGCAGGCCGGTCACCGGCAACCGGTAAAGATGGCTGTAGCTGTGCGCCATGAGCTCGTTGGCTTTCTTGGTCGCGGCATAGAGGCTCAACGGATGGTCGACGTTGTCATGCACGGAAAACGGCATCTTGCTATTGGCGCCGTAGACCGAGCTGGACGAAGCGAAGACCAGATGTTGCACCTCGTGCTGGCGGCAGCCCTCCAGGATATTGAGGAAGCCCTGCAGATTGGCATCGGCATAGGCTTGCGGATTGATCAGCGAATAGCGCACACCGGCCTGCGCCGCGAGATGCACCACGAGCCGGGGCTTGTGCGTGGCAAACAGCGCTTGCATGGCTTCGCGGTCATGGACATCGGCGCGCACTTCCGTGAAGCCGGGATGGGACTGGATGCGTGCCAGCCGGGCCTCTTTCAGACGCACGTCGTAATAATCGTTGAGGTTGTCGACGCCGATGACGGTATCGCCGCGCTCCAGCAGGCGCAAGGCCAGAAAATTGCCGATGAAGCCGGCGGTGCCGGTCACGAGGATGGTCATGGCTGCTCTGAAACTCCGCTCAGGATGGATGATGAGGCACGGGCTGGCAGGCAGCGCCCAGGCCATGGATCGTCAGTATCTTCTTGCGATTGAGGTAAGGCCGGAATTCCCGTACCTGGCAATCGAGGCCCAAATTCTCCTGCGCCGGGCCATGCTCATACAAGACGAAAGCTGGCGTATGTGCTGCCTGCAATCGCTTTAACGCAGCGACATCCAGTATAGGGATGTCCTGGCCTGCGTAGAAGACCAGTCTTTCATCCAGATGGCCGAAACCATAGAGCGGCACGTTGCCCTGCGTAGCCTTCCATGCCTGGAACTGCTGCAGCGCGGAATACCGGTAATGGAACACCTGCCGCTCAGCGAAAGCATAATAGGCGCTGTAGCCTGCCAGCATCAACAGGCTCGCCGTGAGCAACGTCAGCCGCTGCCAGCGCCTGGCGGCAGCGCATAGCTGGGCCAGCTGCTCGCCCAGCAGGATGGCGATCCAGGGATACAAGGGCAGCAGGTACTTGGCATGCTTGTCGCTGAAAGCGGTATAGAGCAGGAATGGCACCAGCACGACCAGCGCGATGCGCTCGGCCATTCCATGCTGCTCGCGCCAGCGGCGCCATCTGGTCAATGGCCAGGCCAGGATCAGCAGCCCGGCCGGGAAGAAATCGGCCAGCAGCCATAGCAGGTAACTGTAGACCGGCTCCCCCGTGTGGCCGTACATCTTGTTCATCATGTCATGGTGGATGGTCGACAGCCAGATCTCCGGGCCCAGGCGATAGCTCACCGCCACGAACCAGGCGCTGCCCACGACCAGGAACACCAGCCAGCCCCAAGGGTCGCGCAAAGCCAGCCATAGACGCGGATGCGGTCGGCATATCGCCAATACCAATAGCGGCAAGGTCACGAAGATCAGCGCCAACGGGCCCTTGGTCAGCACCGCGAGGCCGAGCAAGGCATAACTCAGCCATAGCCAGGTGCGCCTGCCCTCTTCGTAGACGAAATGGAGCGCCGCCAACAGTGAAGCGAAGCACAGCGTGGAGAGCAACATCTCGATCTCGGCGCGGCGGGCAAACAAGGCGAAGCCAGCGTTGGCCAGTAGAAGCTGCAAGGTGAACAGCGCGGCCAGGATGCCGAAATGCCTGCGCGCGAACCGAAACGCCAGGACCGCGGTCAGCAAGGCGGCGAATGCCGAAGGCAAGCGCATCGCCCATTCACTGACGCTGCCGACCAGATGGGCCGCGATCGCCGCCAGCCAGTAGAACAAAGGTGGCTTCGCCAGGTAGAGCGCGCCATCGAGCCTGGGCAATAGCCAATCGCCGCTTTGGAACATGGCGGCTGTGGGCAGCGCGCGCCGGGCTTCATTGTAGGAAAGCAGGGGGATATCGCCCAGGCCCCAGAACAATAGCAGAACGACCAGCAGCCAGGTCGCGGACACGAGATACCGGGGCACTACCTGCGGCGTGGTCATTGCGGCGCACTCTCCAGGCAGTCGGCAAGTCCGGCGACACAGCTTCGATCCCAGTGGTAGGACGCGCGGGTCTTGGCCTGGCTATCGATGAAGCTGAAATTGAGGCTACTGGCGTCCAGCGCAACCCGCAAAAATCCATGCTCTGCCTTGCCGAAGTGCATGTCCGACCCTGGCGATTTAAGATCGTAGAGCTTGGCGCCGCCGGCACCAGTGACGATCTGCAACGGCTCCCCTTCCCTCACGATCAGCTGCTGGTTGTGGTCATGGGCCGCGATGTAAAGATCTACCCCGGATTGCTGCATGGCGGAGAGCAAGGCATTGTCCACGGTCGCCTGCTCATCCTGGTGATGTTTGCCGTAGGTTCTGAGCGGATGATGGCCAACGGCGATCTTCCAGATCGGGTTGCCTCCGGCGGCGAACTGCTTGCGAAGGTACTCGGCCTGCCCTCGCGGGTCCTGATTGGTATCCAGGAATACGATGCGCAGCAAGGGGCGCTGATCGACCCGGCCGAAATCCTCACTGTAATCTCTGGCAGGCATGCGCCAGCGGTTCGATCCCAGATGGCGCCGCGCATAGTCGAGCTCGGCTTGCACCGAATCCGGGTAATCGTGATTACCCAGCACGGCATAGAACGGAACGGCATCGAGGTATTTGCCTGTGTATATCTTCTCGAAGGCGCTCATCCATGCCGGGGATTGCGTGGTCAATTTATCTTCGTTATAGAAGTTATCGCCGAGCAAGAGGACGAAATCCATGCCGCCTTCCTGCTCTGCCTGCTGCTCCATGGCGTTCGCGACAGCCTGTTGTGCCTCGTTTGCCTTGCCCTGGTCGCCCAGCGCATAAAACGTGATATGGCTGACTTCGTCCGGTGACGACGGGATCCTCGGCAGGTAGTCGCCAAGCTGTCGATACAGCACGAAGGCGAGCGTCAACAGCACGGGTAACGATATCAGGACGATCCATCGGGATTTACGCATCAGGGGGTCGAGGCTCCATTTCAAGGTGTGACTGTCGCCGGGGAATGTGCGGGGCGGCCGCATTGGATGAGATGGCCGCTGCACCAGGTTTCCCATTGCGCCGAATCGACCACGCCGACCTCTTCTTTCAGGTAATCCTGCAGGAATGCGGGCGCGAGACCATCGCGGGGGTTCTTGCTATTGAAATAGACGATCGCCCGCCCTTGCGGATGTGCGGCGAACCATTTGGAGAGCTGCAGCCGATCGAGCACATGTGGCGATCGCTGCAAACGACCGACGAAATCGTAAATGCCTGGATATGGGCCGGCATGCGCCAGCGGCACGCCACGTTCTTCCAGGTGCTTGAGCTGGGTCGCGATGGGTCGCATGTCATAGGCTGCGCCACCGGGACGGATGATGCCCAGGTGAACCACGGCAGCCAGCAGCATGCTGATCAATGACAACGACCATACCTTGGCCTGCAAGCTGCTACCGGCCGTGCACCAGAGGGCGATACTGCCTGCGCCCATCACCAGCGGCACCCAAACCGGAATATTTTCAAGCCAGGTGGCCGACAGGTGTCGATGGACATGATGGGGGAAATACAGCAGCAGGATCGCCAGCGCCAGGAACACCAGCAACACCGGAAGGCCATGGCGCAGGCGGGAGGGCGGAGCGAACTGCACGGCATGCGCAGCAAGTAGCGCGAAGGCCGGCAGCAAGGGCAGCAGGTAATGGATCTGCTTGCCGCTGACCAGTGAAAAAAGGATGAATGCAGAGACCAGCCAGGCCAGGCAGAAGCGCGTTCCGGCATCGGCCCCAGCCCGCATGAGCCTGCCCGCGCCCTGCCACAACGTTCCCCAAAGCAGCCATGGAAAGAACAGGATAGGCAGCAGCGGCAGATACCACCATAGCTCGCGGTGGTGGGCGAAGGCGTCGACGACGCGATGCGCGCTCTGCCCCCAGAAGATCGCCTCGGCATAACCGCTACCGCCATGCAGGGCAGCGGGGATCGCCCACAGCAAGGCGAGGAAGAGACCCGCAAGGACCGCCATGCCTAAGCTGGCATACCAGCTGCGCCAATCGACCTCATCCTGGGTTCGCCACCAGGGCGCCAGCAACAGGGCCGGTAGCAGATGCAGAAAGATGGCCGGACCCTTGGCCAGCAAGCCGCCGGCGATGGCGACTGCGACCATCGTCCAGGCGCGGCGCCTCTTTTCCTGCATGGCCAGCAAGGCGCCCAGGAGCCCGAACAGGGTAAAGAACGACAGCAACATGTCGAACATGACCGCCGTGGCCATCGCCGCCCACAGAATACTGCCGCTCAGGACCAGCGCCGCGAATATCGGCGTGTCTTTTTCGCCGGGCCAGAGGCGCTTGGCCAGCGATACCGTCAGCCAGGCGTTACCGAGGCCGATCAGGCTGGTCAGCAGGCGTGGCCACCAGTCGCTGATGCCGAATACCGTCCATCCCAGATTGATGAGCCAGAACAGCAAGGGCGGCTTGTCGCTGTAGGGCATGCCGTTGAGCATGGGCACGAGGAAATCGCCATTCAGATGCATATTCCAAGCGACAGTGACGTAGCGTGTTTCATCCACCGGGATGAAAGAGCGACTGAGCATCTCAAACAAGGCCAGCAAGAGCCAGGCTGCCGTCAGCATCAAGTACTGCCGGTCGGCCAGGCGTCGCGCGCCCAAGGCGGCGGTTACCCTGCCGGCTTCTGCCGCAGGCTTATTGAGGCTGGAGGAATCGGAAGCTGCGCTAATGCGCATGTTCTGTCGCTTCTGCGGCCTGGCGCGCATGTTCGCGCCGGATCAGCATCAGGTTACGGGTATAGACGATGGTGCCCGGCAACTGACCCAGGATGATGACCGGCTCGGCGTTGCGGATGCCGTAGGCGAGCACGGTAAGCCCGCCGATCAGGGACAGATACCAGAAACTGACCGGGATGACACTTTTCTGGTGGCGCTCGCTATGGATCCACTGCACGATGAAACGCATCATGAACATGGTCTGGCCGAGCAGGCCGATCGCCAGCCAGACGATATCCACCGAGCCCAGACCGGCGAGGTAATCCTGCCAGCGGTGCGCCAGGTGGTTAAGGTAGAAGCCGATGCCGTGATGCATTTAGTCTTCCCTGACTTGTGGTTGTTTGGCGCGGCGCAGCAGCCAGGCAACGCCGAACAGGTCGACGATGCCGACCAGCAGGCGGTCGATAGTGCCGTAGTTGGAGGTGCCGCGTTCACGCGGACGATGGTTGACCGGGAGCGAGCGGATCTGGCCGCCGCTGCGTAGCACCAGCGCCGGCAGGAAGCGGTGCATGTGATCGAAATACGGTAGTTCGAGGAAGACGTCGCGGCGGATGAGCTTCAGGCCGCAACCGGTATCGGGTGTGCTGTCGTTCAGCATGCGCGAGCGCACGCCATTGGCGATCACCGACGAGATGCGTTTGATCCAGCTATCGCGCCGTGCGTGACGACGGTTGCCGCCAACCAAAACCACACCGCCTTCGAGCGCCGCGATCAGTTTTGGGATATCGGCCGGATCGTTCTGGCCGTCGCCGTCCAGCGTGGCGATCCAGTCGCCGCGTGCCGCCTTGACGCCGGAGCGGACCGCGGTGCTCTGGCCGCAGCTTCGCGTATGGTGCAATATCCGTAGCTGCGGATAGCGGGTCTTCGCGGCGCGCAAGACCTGGGCTGTGCTATCGGTGCTGCCGTCATCCACATAGATGATCTCGTGCTCGACCACGCCTG
>CAMLMA010000068.1 GCA_946481065.1 uncultured Nitrosomonadales bacterium | reverse complement strand
TCGGCCATGCGCGGCATGCTGCAGTCTTTCCAGCCCTTGCTCGGCGCCTGGTCGGGCAAGGCCGAACTGAAGAACCTGCATAGCCTGGAATGGGGTGAGCGCCTGCTCCTGTTGCAAGGCGAGGCATTGATCTGCGGGTTCTATCTCAATGAGTTGTTGCTGCGCCTGTTGCCGCGCGAGGATGAACATGCGCTGCTGTTCGATTTCTATGGCGAAACCTTGCGCCAGCTGGCCGAAGGCGGCGACCTGGCGCCGACCCTGCGGCGCTTCGAGTTGAAGATGCTGCAGGAGATGGGCTACGCGGTGCCCTTGCTGCATGACGAAGAGGATGCCGAGATCGTGGCCGAACGTCAGTATCGCTATGTCGCAGAGCGCGGCGCCTGTGCTGCAGGCCGAGATGACGCCGCGAAAATCGGGGTACAATTGGCGGGGCAGACCTTGCTGGACATGGCGCGGGACGAATATTCCGCTGTCCCCACCCAGCAGCAAAGCAAACAGCTGATGCGTTATCTGCTTGCCCACTACCTGGGCGACAAACCGTTGCATACCCGGCAATTGCTGATCGATCTACAAGGACTCTGAGAACACTGGCATGATCAAACTAGGCGTCAACATCGACCATGTGGCTACCCTGCGCAACGCGCGCGGCACGCAGTACCCGAGCGTGGTGCAGGCCGCCCTGCGCGCAGAGGAGGCCGGTGCCGACAGCATCACTATCCACCTGCGCGAGGATCGTCGCCATATCCGCGATGAAGACGTCCATGCCCTGCGTCCCCTGCTGCAAACCAAGATGAATCTGGAGATGGCGGTCACCGAAGAGATGCTCGGCATCGCCTTGCAGGTCAAGCCACAGGACGTCTGCCTGGTGCCGGAACGGCGCGAGGAGCGCACCACTGAAGGCGGACTAGAGGTTGCGGGCAATCTGGCTGCCGTCAGCGAGGCCTGCGACCGGTTGGGCGAAGCGGGTATCCGCGTCTCCCTGTTCATCGCGCCCGATATCGCGCAGATCGACGCGGCCAAGGCTGCCGGCGCGCCGGTCATCGAGATCCATACCGGCAAATTCGCCGATACCACAGGCAGCGTGCAGCGGCATGAACTGGAACGCATCCGCGCTGCCGCTGCGCATGCGCAGCAACTCGGGCTGGTGGTCAATGCCGGCCATGGGCTCAATATCCATAACGTCCATGAGATCGCGGCCATCCCCGGTATCGAGGAACTCAATATCGGTCACGCCATCGTCGCGCATGCCCTGTTCGTAGGCTGGGAATATGCCATCCGCGAGATGAAAGCCTTGATGGTTCATGCGGCTGCGAATTGAATGATCTTCGGCATCGGTACCGATATCGTCGAAGTGGCGCGCATCGAGGATTCCCTGGCGCGATTCGGCGATGCCTTCGCCCAGCGCATCCTCACTGAGCAGGAATGGCTGTCTTTTCAGCAGTCCAAGACCCAGGGGCGTTTTCTCGCCAAGCGCTTCGCCGCCAAGGAGGCGTTTGCCAAGGCGCTGGGCACGGGCCTGCGCGAACCGGCCACATTCCAGAACATCGGCATCACGCACGATGACCTGGGGAAACCCGTACTCGATCTCGCCCCGCCATTGCAGAAGCTGCTCGACAAGAAGGGCATCATCCAGCAGCACTTGTCCATCAGCGACGAAAAAGCGTTGGCTGCCGCCTTCGTCGTGTTGGAGAAAGCCTGACCTCGTGCGCTGGCTACGGATGCTTGCGCTGCTGCCGGGTGCATGGATGTTGCTGATGCCGGGCAACGCCATCGCGGCCGATTGGCAGTTCGTCGGCTCCAATGCCACCGGCAAGTACTACATCGATCGCAGCAGCGTGCACTGGCTCAACCCGCAAGCCTTCACCATCATGACCAATGTCATCCAGCGCGACGAAGCCGAATTGCAGACCCAGATCCGCATCGATTGCGCCGATAGCCGCTACACCTATCTCAGTGGCCGCGAGACCCGTGGCGACCAGCAGCTCTCCAGTTTCGACAAGCCCAGGCCGCCGGAGGCGATCGTCGAGGGCTCGATGCCGCATGAGCTCAAGGCCGAATACTGTGACGCGCCGGATACGCGCGCCGCGCAGTGGACGTCCATCGGCAAGAGCAAGATCTCCGAGGTGTTCTATGACCAGGCGTCGATCAAGCAGTCCAGTGACGGCGAGCGCTTCGTCGCCGACACCAAGGTGGTGCCGTTCGACCAAAAAGGCGAGACCTACAGCCGCATGCTGTTCAATTGCAGCGAGAAGACCTTCATCGTGCTGCGCCTGAGTCGCCAAAAGGACGGCAAGCAGGAGCAGGTGTTCGACAAGCCGCAGCCGCCGACGCCGACCAGCAAGACCGCGACCCTGGACAAGCTGGCCGGACTTTACTGCGGCAAGGTCTCTGCGCCGAGCGTCAACGCCAGTGAGCAGGCCTGCGCGGAAGCACTGTCGATCGTGCAAGCCATGGAGCAGCAGATCCGTGCCGATGTGGCTGGGGGCGGCATGCGTTGCCGGCAGATGGACAACTATCTTGAGTCGGTGCGTAACCTGCAGGCGGTGGTAGAGCAATACCGGTGCCCGATCGATGGTCTCGACGCCTTCGGTCAGGAGATACGCGATGCCGGGTGCAGCCCATGACCATCGGCATGGATGCGGTCGATCATGCGCGGCGCTTTGGCGGCGTGCGCCGTCTCTATGGCGAGGCTGCGCTGCAGCGCTTCCAGCATGCCCATGTCTGCGTCATCGGCATCGGCGGCGTCGGCACCTGGGCGGTGGAAGCGCTGGCGCGCAACGCGATCGGCGCGCTGACGCTGATCGATCTCGACCATATTGCCGAATCCAACGTCAATCGCCAGTTGCATGCGCTCGACACCGAGTTCGGCAAGGCCAAGGTCGTCGCCATGGCAGAGCGCATCCGCCATATCAACCCGACCTGCACAGTGCACGGCATCGAGGAATTCATCACGGCACAGAATGTCGATGCCATGCTGTCGCGCGGCTATGACGTGGTGCTCGACGCCATCGACGATGCCCGCGCCAAAGTGGCGATCGCCGCCTGGTGCCGCGCCCACCGCATGCCGCTGGTGACGACAGGTGGCGCTGGCGGCCGCCTCGACCCCACGCGCATCCAGACCGGTGATCTGGCCAGGGCCAAGGGCGACCGCCTGCTCGCGAAAGTACGCAACCAGCTGCGCCGTGACCACGGATTCGCCAAGGGCGAGAAAGCCAAGTTCGGCATCCCCTGCGTCTATTCCGACGAGCAGGTGCGCAAGCCCGATGCCAGCTGTGCCGTGGATGAAGCGGCCGTGGATGGGGCGGCCGTAGCACAAGTCGACAATCCGCTCACGGGTCTCAACTGTGCCGGCTACGGCTCTTCCGTCTGCGTCACGGCACCGTTCGGCATGGCCGCTGCCGCGCTCGTGCTGGGTCTGCTGCAAAGCCCTGTGCCAGGCTCGAAAGCCTGAAAAGCGACCGAACGCCCATCGTCGCGCGAAATCCTGAACCCAGGGAAAAATCCTGAACCTAGGGAAAAATCCAGAGTCTGCTTGCTAAACCGATCGCAAGCCCATGCAAAAACCAACCACATTCAAAGGTAACAAGCGCGACCTGCCCAGCAAGCCCTGTGTGCATTGTGGCCGGGACATGACCTGGCGCAAGGCCTGGGCGAAGAACTGGGATGAGGTCAAGTACTGCTCCGAGCGCTGCCGACGCGCCGCGAGGAATGTGACATGAGCTGTCGACACCTGATCCTCATCCTCGGTGACCAGCTCACGCTGGACAACCCGGCGCTGACGGATTACGACCCGGAACAGGACCATATCCTCATGGTGGAGGCACCGGCCGAGGCCACCCATGTCTGGAGCCACAAGGCCCGCATCGCGCTGTTCCTCTCGGCCATGCGCCATTTCGCGGATGAGTTGGCCGCCCACGGCAAACCGCCGATCTACCTTGCGCTGGGCCAGCACGCGCATGCCAGCCTCGCCGATGCCTGGCGCGCCCAGATCGCAACGCTCAAACCTCAGAAGCTGATACTCTGCGAACCAGGCGAATATCGCCTGTTACAGCAGTTGATCGCGATTGCCGGTGAATGCGGCGTCCCGCTCGCGGTGCGCGATGACGATCATTTCATGTGCAGTCGTGCCGACTTCGCCCGTTGGGCCGGCAAGGGCAAGAGCCTGCGCATGGAGTTCTTCTACCGCTGGATGCGCAAGCGGCATGATGTGCTGATGGAGGATGGGGCACCGGTGGGTGGCGTGTGGAATTTCGATGCCGACAACCGGCAAGCCTTCGGCAAGGCCGGGCCGCAAGACTTGCCTGCCATGCCGCCAGTCAATATCGATGCCGTCACGCATGCCGTGCTCGCCGAGGTCGAACATCAATTTCCCGAGCATCCCGGCAGCCTTGCGCATTTCGTCTGGCCCGTGACGCGTGCACAAGCGCTGCAGTTCCTCGATGATTTCATTCGCTACAGGCTCGCCGGTTTCGGCCCGCATCAGGACGCCATGTGGCAAAGCCCGGACGGCGCGCCGACCCCCTTTCTCTGGCATTCCCTGCTATCGAGCTCGCTCAACCTCAAACTGCTCGATCCGCGCGAGGTGATCGCAGCAGCGGAACAGGCTTGGCGCCAGGGTGACCTGCCGCTGGCCAGTGTCGAAGGGTTCATCCGTCAGGTGCTGGGCTGGCGCGAATTCATCCGCGGGGTGTACTGGCTGGATATGCCGCAGATGGCGTCAGACAACCATTACGGCCACGCTCGCGCCTTGCCGGCCTGGTACTGGACCGGCGATACCGGAATGAACTGTCTGCGCCAGACCATCCGTCAGACGCTGCAATATGGCTACGCGCATCATATCCAGCGGCTCATGGTCACGGGTCTGTTCGGCTTGCTGGCGGAGATCGATCCGCGGCAGGTGGAGGCTTGGTATCTGGCGGTGTATGTGGATGCGGTGGAATGGGTGGAGTTACCCAACACCGCCGGCATGGCACTCTATGCCAACGGCGGGCGCTTCACCAGCAAACCCTATGTCGCCAGCGGCGCATATATCAAGCGCATGAGCAATTACTGTGACGGTTGCCGCTACCGGCCAGAGGTCAAAACCGGCCCGCAAGCGTGTCCCCTGACGACCTTGTACTGGCATTTCCTGATTCGTCACCATGCGGCGTTCGCCAACAATCCGCGTACCGCGCTCATGGCGAAGAACGTCGACCGCATGTCAGCCGAACAGCAGGCGGCGATCCAGGAATATGCCAGCCAATTGCTGCAGAAGCTGGAAAGCCTCTAAGGCGAGGCGGCGGCAACTGCCGGCGCATTGGCGGTGAACCTGCGGCTAGCGTTGGTCTGGGCGGCTGGCGTTGCGGGCAGTCACTCTGCCCATGCCAAGGAACAGGATGGCGACGATGCCGACATTGATCGCCAGGACCGTGAATTTGCCGAGGCTGGCGTGCTGCACGTTCTCATAGACCTCGAACGGGATCAGCACGCCGATACTCAGGATGCCGAGCGTACGTCCCCATTCGCGCTCACGCCACAAACCGTAGCCTTCGCTGGTCTTGATGAGCGCATAGAGATAGGCGCAGGCGATGAGCATGATCAGTCGGCTGCCAGTGAAGGTGTCGGCGATCATCAACAACAGGTGCGGATAATAATCCATGGGATCGTAATGCAGGTCGCGGATCAATAGTTCGGCCAGACGATGCGCATCGGCGTGGAAGACCGAGATGAACAACGTCGTCCAGATCAGCGCCAGCAGCCCTTTGCCACCCTCAAAGATGGCGATGGCGCGAATGCTGCGCTTGACCAGGCGGTGCCGGAGTTCGGTCATCGGATCGTCCCCGATCCTTGCCGTGGTCGATCCATCGCCGGCACTCAGCTGCCGCTCATCAGGCTAGAGACGCTGGAAGGCTCGTTGGGCCGGATATCGAAAGCGATGCAGATACGGGCTTCGTCGGCTTCGAACGGGATGGTGCGGTGGAACAGCGATGACGGGAAGATGACGATGTCGCCGACGCTGGGCGCGATGGCGCGCCGCGGGAAATCGGTGTGTTGCTGGGGGTAATCGTCGCCATGCGTGCTGAACTCGATGCTGCCGGCGTCGCTACCGGGCGCACGCGTCGGCATCGACAGGTAGAGCGAGCCGCTGAGCCAGCCTTCCTCATGGATGTGTGAGGTGAGATGGCCGCCCTGGCGCATCTTGACGTACCAAGAACTGCTGAACTCGATCTCGCGCGGGAAATGCCGCATGAGGCTGTTGTCGGCGCCGGCGAACGCTGCCTGGTAAGCCTGTACCTGGCGTTTGACGAGTTCAGCCAGCTTGCGGAACGAGGCTTCCGGACGCTTGAACAAATTACCGGATGACTGGATGCCGTTGTGCAGCCGGCCTTGTTTACGCTCCGCGATCTCGGCCTGCTCGATGTCGCGGATCAGCTCGGCGCGAAGTGCGCTATCTTCACCGGCGAGTTCCGTGATCTGGCTGTGGAAGACGAAATCCATCGGGGTCTTGCAGAAATCGTAGACATCTTCTGCCCCGAAATTGGTCGCGTAGTGGGTCGACAGGGTTGCGAGGAACGGTGATAGGTGGGGTTCGTTCAGCATCGCCTGCATGCCCTCGCGGAAAGCATCGTACTGCCCGGTCTTGTAGAGGCAATACAAGGTGCGCTCGCGCCAGTCGGCGATGCCCGCCGCCTGGAAGCAGGGGATGGCTTTTTCCAGCTCGCCGCCGTCGTAATAGAAGATGCCCAGGTTGTAATTCGTCGCCGGATGGCTGGGGTCGATGCGCAATGCCTTGCCATAACAGTCCAGTGCTTCGTTGGCCTTGCCCTGATGGAAGAACACGTCGCCGAGGTTGGTCCAGGCATCGACGAATCTGGGATCGAGCGCCAGTGCCTGGTTGAAGCAACTGATGGCTTCCTGCGCGGCGCCCTGGTTGCGCAATGCGGTGCCAAGGTTGAAATAGCCGCGCGCGTCGGCATGGATGGCGATGGCCTTGCGGTAGGCGCTGACCGCGTCCTCCAGCCTGCCCTGGGCCTGCAGCACGGCGCCCAGGTTGCCGTAGGCTTCGTAGAAGCCAGGCTCATAACCGATGGCCTTGCGGTAGGCGGCCGTGGCTTCTTCGTTGCGGCCAAGGCCTTGCAGGGCGATCCCGAGGTTGAAATGCGCGACGGCGAGGTTGGGCTTGAGCGCGATGGCCTTACGGTAGCTGCCGATGGCTTCCTCTGATTTGCCCTGGTTCGCCAGTACCACGCCCAGATTGAAATGGATCTCGCCGATCTTGCCGTCGATCTGGATGGTCTTGCGATAGGCCTGTTCGGCCTCGGGATATCGTTGCTGGCCTTCCAGCGCCAGGCCGAGCACGTTATGCAGGATGAACGCCGTCGGGTAGCGCTGCAACAAGGACTTGGCCATATGCTCTGCCTGCGGCAACTGGCCGCTATTGAGCAGGTTGAGTAGCGGTTGCACCTCCATCTGCGAAGGCTGCCGGGCTGGCTGGAATTGCGGTTTCATCGATATCCCCGTGCGTAGTTGCCCCACATTCTAAACTGAATGCGGCGGCACTTGAACACGGCCGCGGCCGCGCCTGACGACATCTCTTGAATTCCATGGCAGCGACCTCAAATACAAGGCTATCTTTATCTGACAATCACGGGAGAAGACATGTCCACGGATACGACCAAGAAGAAAGCTGCGGGCCAGCAAAAGATGGCTTTCCAGGCCGAGGTCAAGCAGCTGCTGCAATTGATGATCCATTCGCTCTACAGTAACAAGGAGATCGTGCTGCGCGAGCTCATCTCCAACGCTTCCGACGCCGCCGATAAACTGCGCTTCGAAGCCCTGAGCAACAACGCCTTATACGAGAACGAGAGTGAGCTGAAGATCCGCATCGCGTTCGATAAAGCCAGCCGCACCGTCACCATCTCCGACAACGGTATCGGCATGAGCCGTCAGGAAGTCATCGACAACATCGGCACCATCGCCAAATCCGGTACCAAGGAATTCTTCCAGTCGCTCACCGGCGACCAGGCAAGGGACGCCAACCTCATCGGCCAGTTCGGTGTCGGCTTCTATTCCGCTTTCATCATCGCCGATAAGGTCACGCTCATCACCCGCCGTGCCGGCGAGCAGGAAGCCGTCAAATGGGAGTCGGCAGGCGAGGGCGACTTCACGCTCGAAGCTGCCGAGAAACCGACGCGCGGTACTGATATCGTCCTGCATCTGCGCGAAGGCGAGGACGAGTTCCTCAACGACTGGAAGCTCAAGTCCATCATCCGCAAGTATTCCGATCACATCACCCTGCCTATCGTCATGAAAGCTTCCGAATGGAAAGACGGCGAGCAGGTGCCCACCGACGAGGACGAGACCGTCAACAAGGCTTCGGCCCTTTGGGCGCGCAACAAGAACGACATCACCGAAGAGGAGTACAAGGAATTCTACAAGCACGTATCGCATGACTTCGAGGAGCCGCTGGCCTGGAGCCACAGCCGTGTCGAAGGCAAGCAGGAATACATCTCGCTGCTCTATATCCCGACCCAGGCGCCGTTTGACCTTTATGACCGCGAGCGCCGCCATGGCATCAAGCTCTACGTGAAACGCGTGTTCATCATGGAAGACGCCGAGAAACTGATGCCGCAATACCTGCGCTTCGTGCGCGGGGTGATCGATTCCGCCGACCTGCCGCTCAACGTTTCGCGCGAGATCCTGCAGCACAGCAAGGATATCGACGCCATCAAGGCCGGTTCGGTGAAAAAGGTCCTGGGTCTGCTGGAAGACTTGGCCGAGAACAAGCCCGAACAATACGCGGGATTCTGGAACGCCTTCGGCCGGGTGCTGAAGGAAGGGCCGGGCGAGGACTTCGCCAACAAGGAAAAGATCGCCGGGCTTCTGCGCTTCGCTTCTACGCATCTCGATAACGAAGAACAGGTGGTCTCGCTCAAGCAATATGTCGAGCGCATGAAAGAAGGCCAGGAGAAGATCTACTACATCACCGCCGATAGTTTCGCTGCCGCCCAGCATAGCCCGCATCTTGAGATTTTCCGCAAGAAGGGCATCGAAGTGCTGCTGCTGTCCGACCGTGTCGATGAATGGCTGCTGGGCAGCCTGACCGAGTTCGACGGCAAGAAACTACAGTCCGTGGCCAAGGGCGATCTCGACCTCGGCAAGCTGGAAGACGAGCAGGAGAAAGAGGCGCAGAAGAAAGTCGAGGATGAAGCCAAGCCCGTCGTGGAGAAGATCCAGGCGGCGCTGGGCGACAAGGTGAAGGAAGTGCGTGTGACGCATCGCCTGACCGACTCGCCGGCTTGCCTCGTCAGCGGCGAGAACGATATCTCCGGCAACCTGGAACGCATCCTCAAGGCGGCCGGGCAGAAGACGCCGAGCGTCAAGCCGATCCTGGAAGTGAACCCGCAGCACCGATTGGTGCAGCGCTTGAATAGCGAGTCGGATGAAGCGAAGTTCGCTGACCTGACTTATTTGCTATTCGATCAGGCGTTGCTGGCAGAGGGCGGGCAACTCGACGATCCGGCGAGCTTCGTGAGAAGGATGAATAGCCTGCTGGTCTGATCGTTCTCGATCACGCAGCACAAAAGAAAAAAGCCCAGGCCGTGCTCCCCGACTGGGCTTTTATAATTTGCAGCCGAGGCTGCACTGACACAGCTGCCTAGTAATTACGCAGCTTTTTCATGTTTTCTCGCTTGATCTCTTCCACGACCTTCTTGTCCTCGGTCATCTCCTTGAACAGCAGCAGCAGGCTGACAACACCGATGGCCACGGCGGCGAACGAGGCGGTCTGCGCATCGTTCATGAAGAACTGGCCGAACGCGCCGGCGCCACCGACCGCAGCCGGTATGAACAGCACGATGTTGTTGAACAGCGTGCTCTCCAGGATCGCGCACAGGATCGCGGCGCCCATCCAGACGACGATGCCGTGCTGGTTGCCCAGGTAGATGACGATGGCGGAGACGATAACGGCGATGATGACTTTTAGCATGGTCGATTCCTCAAGGATCAGGTCTGGCAATTAAGTGCCGAAATATTCGACACGTCTTGTCATAGGTATTTGCAATTCCCGTTCC
>CAMLMA010000067.1 GCA_946481065.1 uncultured Nitrosomonadales bacterium | reverse complement strand
CCTGTCGAGTCTGGCTCCAAGACCCTCAAGGATGCGCTTAACGAAGCCATGCGCGATTGGGTGACCAACATCGAGAACACTTTCTACATCATCGGTACCGTTGCTGGACCACATCCCTATCCGATGATGGTGCGCGATTTTCAGTCCATCATCGGCCGTGAAGCCCGCGTGCAGATGCCGGATCTCATCGGTCGCCAGCCTGACGCCGTGATCGCTTGTGTCGGCGGTGGTTCCAACGCGATGGGGATCTTCTACCCCTATATCGACGATAAGGATGTCCGCCTGATCGGGGTCGAAGCTGCAGGTTTCGGTATGGACACCGGCAAGCATGCAGCACCCCTGACTGCCAACAGCCCCGTCGGCGTGCTGCATGGCAATCGCACATATCTCATGCAAGATGCCGATGGACAGATCATCGAGACCCACTCCATCTCGGCGGGCCTGGATTATCCGGGTGTCGGCCCAGAACATGCCTGGCTCAAGGATATCCATCGCGCAGAATATGTGGCGGTCACCGATGACGAAGCCATGCAGGCGTTCCATACGCTGTGTCGCATGGAAGGTATCATCCCGGCACTGGAATCGAGCCATGCGCTCGCCTATGCCGCCAAGCTGGCGCCCACCATGGACAAGGACCAGGTGTTGCTGATCAACCTGTCCGGCCGTGGCGATAAAGATATCAACACCGTTGCCAAGCTATCCGGCATCGAATTATAAGAACAGAAGCATTGCCACCATGTCTCGCATCCAGACCACGTTCGCTGCACTCAAGCAACAGAACAAGAAAGCCCTGATCCCCTACATCACTGCTGGCGATCCACATCCGGACCACACCGTTGGCTTGCTCCATACGCTGGTCAAGTCCGGAGCGGACATGATCGAGCTAGGCGTGCCGTTTTCCGACCCCATGGCGGATGGCCCGGTGATCCAGCGTGCCAGTGAACGGGCGCTTGCGCACCACGTCAGCCTGAACAAGGTGCTGGAGATGGTACGGACCTTTCGTGAGCAGGATGCGCAGACCCCGATCGTGCTCATGGGCTATGCCAATCCGATCGAGGCGATGGGTATGGAGACCTTCGTGCAGCGTGCCAAGGCAGCTGGCGTCGATGGCGTATTGACGGTCGATTACCCACCCGAGGAATGTACCGAGTTCGTGAGGCTGCTGCAGGCTGAAGGCATGGATCCGATCTTCCTGTTGTCACCGACGACCGAGCCCGCACGTGTCGACGTCATCGTCAACCAGGCCAGTGGATTCGTCTATTATGTTTCGCTGAAGGGTGTGACTGGAGCCAAGAACCTGGATATCGTCGAGGTGGCTGACCGGGTCAGTGATATTCGCAGCAAGACCGACATTCCGATCGGCGTGGGTTTTGGCGTGCGCGACGCGGCGACAGCTAAGGCGGTCGCTGAGATCGCCGATGCGGTCGTCGTCGGCAGCCGTATGGTTCAAGCGATCGAACAGTCTACCGAGGCGACGCTCGCGAGCGATGTCGCGGCGTTGATGACAGAGCTGCGCTCTGCCATTGACACGAAATAAACACATCTGGGGAATGCCATGAGCTGGTTACAAAAACTCTTACCGCCAAAAATCAACCGTCCTGCGGGTGCCAGTAAGAAAAACGTGCCTGAGGGGCTCTGGAGCAAATGCGCATCGTGCGACGCGGTCTTGTACCGGACGGACCTCGCCAGCAATGCCGAAGTCTGTCCGAAATGCAATTACCATAACCGCATCTCCGCCCGCGCGCGCCTCGATCTGTTGCTGGATGAAGAAGGGCGCTTCGAGATCGGTGCTGAAGTGCAGCCGGTCGATCCTCTCAAATTCAAGGATAGCAAGCGCTACGCGGACCGTATCAAAAGTACGCAATCCGATGTCGGTGAGACCGATTCCCTGATCGTCATGCAAGGCAGCATCAAGACCGTTCCCACAGTCGTCGCTGCATTCGAATTCAAGTTCATGGGCGGCTCGATGGGTTCGGTCGTCGGCGAGCGTTTCGTCCGTGGCGTACAGACTGCCATCGAACAAAAAGCGGCGTTCGTCTGCATCTCGGCCAGTGGTGGCGCCCGCATGCAGGAAGGCCTGTTCTCCCTGATGCAGATGGCCAAGACCAGCGCGGCGCTGACCGAGCTGAGCAAAGCCGGACTGCCATATATCTCCGTACTGACCGATCCGACCATGGGCGGCGTCTCTGCCAGTTTCGCCATGCTGGGCGATATCATCGTCGCAGAACCCCAGGCACTGATCGGCTTCGCAGGTCCGCGCGTGATCGAACAGACGGTGCGCGAGACGCTGCCAGACGGATTCCAGCGTGCCGAGTTCCTGCTGGAACATGGTGCGATCGATCTGATCATCGATCGCCGCGAGATGCGCGACAAACTCGCTTCCCTGATCTCCAATCTACTCAAGTTACCTGCCGCCAGCTGATTGTGCAGCATCCCTTCGTGCTGCCTGACACGCTGCCAGGCTGGTTAGCCTATATCGAGTCCCAGCACCCGAGGTCGATCGCGATGGGCCTCGACCGCGTAGGCGAAGTCTGGCGTCGGTTGCAAGCCAAGTGTGACTTTCCCGTCATCACGGTCGGCGGTACCAACGGTAAAGGCTCGACATGCGCCATGCTCGAGTCCGTCTACCGGGCTGCTGGCTATCGCGTCGCCTGTTATACCTCCCCACATATCCTGCGCTACAACGAGCGAGTACGTATCGACCAGGTCGAAGCCGCCGACGACGCATTGTGCGAGGCGTTTCTCGCGGTCGAGCGTGCGCGTCAAGGTGTCGAGCTGACTTATTTCGAATTCGGCACGCTGGCTGCGGTCTGGCATTTTGCCCAGTGTGCGGTGGACGTCGCCATCCTCGAGGTCGGCCTTGGCGGGCGGCTCGATGCAGTGAATATCTTCGAACCGGCCTGCGCCATCGTGACCAGTATCGATCTCGATCACATGGATTATCTGGGAGACACCCGCGAGCTGATCGGCCTGGAGAAAGCCGGCATCTATCGACCGGGGGTCGTCGCCATCTGTGGCGACGAACATCCGCCGTCATCCCTGGTCGAGCATGCGCGCCAGCTAGGTGCAGATTACCGACAAGTCCGGCAGGCGTTCGATTTCCGCATCACTGAGCAAGGTTGGGAATATCGCAACGGAACAGGGTCGCCGATCATATTGCCGATGCCTGCCCTGACCGGGGATTTTCAGCTCTTCAACGCTGCGTGTGTGATCGATGCCGTGCTGGCCATGCGATCACGGCTGCCAGTGAGCGAGCAGCATATGCGGCAGGGCTTGCAGCAGGTGTCGCTGGCCGGCCGGTTCCAGATTATGCGAAACCAGCCGCTGCTGGTCATGGATGTCGCACATAACCCCCATGCCGCTGAGGCTCTGGCCAGAAGTCTGTCGCATCTGCCTTGCGAGGGCCGCACGCTGGCGGTGTTTTCCATGCTGGCCGACAAGGACATCGCAGGCGTGGTCCGTGCGCTGAGAGCGCAGGTCACGCACTGGTATATCGCGCAGATACATAATGTCCGTGCGGCTGAGGTCGGCGCGCTGACGCAGATCGTTGCCGCCGAGGCGCCCCGTGCAGAGGTGCTGGAGTTTACGGATTTGTCTGAAGCATTCGCGCAAGCCTGCCGGGAGGCCGCTGAAAATGATAGAATTATCGTATTCGGGTCGTTCTTCACTGTCGCTGAAATCATGCAAGAACTCGCATGACGTGCCTGAGTCACTACAATTGTTAGGATCGTATCAAGATGGCGTCTAACCAGCTCAATGAACAGGAACTCCAGTTTAAGAAGCGTGCACGAAGGCGTCTGGTCGGTGCGATCGCCTTGGTCCTGCTCATGGTGACCATTCTGCCGATGGTGCTCGACGATCGGGCCAACAAGGAGCCGCAGCAAGAGATCGCGATCACCATCCCCAGTCAGGATAACAAGGACTTCACCTCGAAAGTAGTGCCTGTGCCGGAAACGACGGCCGCACCTGCTGAAGCTCCGGCGCCTGCTGAACAGGGTGCTGCGGAGCCTGCCGTTAGCGACGAGCCCTCGGTCACGTCGTCAGAGAAGGTCGAGGACAAGGCGCCGCCTATGGCCCAAGCCAAACCAGAGCAGCCTGAACCTGAACAGCCCAAAGCGGCGCCGGCCAAGCCTGCCGAAGCGTCAGCGGCAAAGGAGGCCACACAAGCGAAGCCAGGCCACATGTCGGTGCAGATCGGTGTGTTCTCCGATGCCAGCAACGTCAAGCAGTTGCAGCAAAAATTGCAATCCCTAGGCTACCAATCCTATACGGAAAAAATCGCCACTTCGAAAGGCGAGAAGATTCGCCTGCGTGCAGGGCCATTTGCCAGTCGCGCCGAAGCAGAGGCTGCCCTGGCCAAGGTGAAGAGTGCCGGCATGACTGGCATGGTCGTCTCCAAGTAAGCACGGCACGCCGGCGCGATGACGAGCTTCGATTACGCGGCCCTCGCGATCCTTGGGATCTCCATCCTGCTGAGCATGATGCGTGGGCTGGTAAGGGAAGTACTCGCGCTTGCCAGCTGGATCGCCGCATTCTTCGTGGCCCGGTTATATACACTGGAACTGGCGCCTTTATTGCCGGACAGCATTCCCAGTGAAGCCTTGAAATTCCTGGCGGCCTTTATAATTCTGTTTTTGGCCACATTATTGATATGTAGCCTGCTCGCGATCGCGTTATCGCAATTGTTCAAAACGATCGGTCTGAGCTGGCTGGACAGGGGGCTCGGTGCCGTATTCGGCCTGGCGCGTGGCGTGCTGATCCTGATGGTATTGGTGTTGCTGGCCGGATTGACCAGCCTGCCACAGGATGCGCGCTGGCGTAATGCCATGTTCAGTTCGCCACTTGAAGCCTTGGTCGTGAGTGTGCTGCCGTGGTTGCCGCAGGACATTGCCAAGCATGTTAAATACGACTAAATTGAGCGATTGCAGCTCGATTCGGTCATCCGGATTCTAGTTTTAAAGGTGTCACCTCATGTGCGGAATTATCGGAGTCGTCGGTAAGAACCCAGTCAACCAGCTGCTCTACGACGGGCTGTTGGTATTGCAGCATCGCGGCCAGGATGCGGCCGGTATCGTCACATGCGACGGCGATACCTTCTACATGCACAAGAATAACGGTTTGGTGCAGGATGTGTTCCAGACGCGTCACATGCGCAGCCTCATCGGCAATGCCGGCATCGCGCATGTGCGTTATCCGACAGCGGGTTCGTCCTCTGCTGCGGAAGCCCAGCCGTTCTATGTCAATTCGCCTTTCGGTATCGTGCTCGGCCATAACGGCAACCTGACGAACTCCAGCCAGCTCAAGGAGGAGATGTTCAGGCAGGATCTGCGGCACATCAATACCAGTTCAGATTCCGAAGTCCTGCTCAATGTCCTAGCGCATGAGATCGAGCGCACCGCGCATAACGCCGTGCTCAATACCGACATGGTGTTCGAGGCTGTGGCCGGAGTACACAAGCGCTGTCGCGGCGCATATGGCGTCGTCGCCATGATCGCGAATTTCGGGCTGTTGGCATTCCGCGACCCGAACGGTATCCGTCCACTGGTCATCGGCAAGAATGAGAGCCCCCAGGGCGTCGAATATATCGTGGCTTCGGAGAGCGTTGCGCTAGACGTGCTCGGCTTCAAGCTGGTGCGCGATGTAGAGCCGGGAGAGGCGATCTTCATCGACATGGATGGCAACTTCTTCTCCCGTCAATGTGCCGAAAACCCCAAGCTCAATTCCTGTATCTTCGAATATGTCTATCTGGCCAGGCCGGATTCCGTGATCGATGGCGTATCGGTCTACCAGACGCGCCTGCACATGGGCGAAAGCCTGGCGGAAAAGATCCGCCAGGAATGGCAGCATCTGCATATCGATGTCGTCATCCCCATTCCGGATACCAGTCGCCCGAGCGCCTTGCAGCTTGCCAATGCGCTCAATCTGACTTATCGCGAAGGGTTCATCAAGAATCGCTATATCGGGCGCACGTTCATTATGCCGGGCCAAGCGTTGCGCAAAAAATCCGTACGCCAGAAGCTCAACCCCATCGGCATGGAATTCAAGGGTAAGAATGTCTTGCTGGTCGATGATTCGATCGTTCGTGGCACGACTTCCCAGCAGATCGTACAGATGGCACGTGATGCCGGCGCCAACAAGGTCTATTTCGCTTCAGCCGCGCCTCCGGTGCGCTTCCCCAATGTCTATGGTATCGATATGCCGACCCGCGACGAATTGCTGGCGACCGGCCGTAGTGACGAGGATATCTGCCGCGAGATCGGTGCGGACGCACTGATCTATCAGGATCTGGACGCGCTGATCAAAGCCGTACAGCTTAGCAATCCGGATATCGAGGCGCTTGATTGTTCCTGTTTTGACGGTAACTACGTCACAGGGGATGTCGACGAGCATTACCTCGCGGTCATCGAGTCTGCGCGCAGTGAAGGCCTCAAACGCAAGAAGCCGGCGAATTCGAGTACGCAGCTGGACCTGAACCTGGTGAACGCCAAGGAGCACGAGGAAGAGGCCGCCTGACTTGACTGACCGTCCAGCCTCGCATACCATGATATTTGCGCTGATTTGAGCGTGCCGTGTCACACGGTACTACTCAGCTTGCGGGCGCATTACAAATCCAGCTAAAGCGAGTAGAACAACCCGTTTTAGCTTTGGCTACAGCGGGTTTTTTTATGCCCGCACAATTGAACAAGAAGGGTGATACTCATGAATGAACAATGGCATCCGGAAACACTTGGTGTCCGGGCGGGTAGCGAGCATACGCAATTCGGTGAGAATTCCGAGGCCATGTTCCTGACCTCCAGTTTCGTATTCGAAAGCGCTGCGCAGGCCGCGGCAAGGTTTGGCGGACAGGAACCCGGGAACATCTATTCCCGATTCACTAACCCGACAGTCACCATGTTCCAGAACAAACTGGCATCCCTGGAAGGCGCTGAGTCCTGCGTTGCGACTTCATCCGGCATGTCCGCTATCCTGGCATGCGTCATGGGGCTGTGCTCGGCCGGCGATCATGTGGTGGCCTCGCGCAGTATCTTTGGTACCTCGGTGCAGCTGTTCAGCAATATCCTGCAGCGATGGGGTTTGCAGACAACCTTCGTGTCATTGACCGAGCCCGACGAATGGAAGGCTGCTGTCCGTGACAATACCAAGCTATTTTTTGTCGAGACGCCTTCCAATCCCTTGACCGAGGTCTGTGACATCGCTTTGCTGGCGAAGATCGCGCACGAGGCTGGTGCCTTGCTGGCAGTGGACAATTGCTTCTGCACGCCCGCTTTGCAGCGGCCGCTCGACCTCGGCGCGGATGTCATCATCCATTCTGCAACCAAATACATCGACGGCCAGGGGCGTTGCCTGGGCGGCGCAGTGCTTGGCAAGAAAGAGGTGCTGGAGCCGGTATACGGTTTTCTGCGAACGGCAGGGCCGACCATGAGCGCATTCAATGCCTGGGTCTTCCTCAAGGGGCTGGAGACGTTGCACGTGCGCATGGATGCGCATTCCCGTAGTGCGCTTGCACTGGCCCAGTGGCTGGAGCAGCAGCCGGGCGTCGGGCGGGTCTATTATCCTGGTCTGCCATCCCACCCGCAGCATGCGCTGGCAGTGAAGCAACAGAAATCAGGTGGTGCCATCGTCTCCTTCGACGTTAAGGGAGGCCGGGAGGCGGCATGGAAACTCATCGATGCGACCCGACTGATCTCGATCACTGCCAATCTGGGGGATGCCAAGAGCACGATCACGCACCCTGCAACCACCACGCATAGCCGTGTTAGCGCAGAAGCTCGTGCCGCGGCCGGGATCGGTGACGGACTGGTGCGCGTGGCGGTGGGCCTTGAGCATATTGACGACCTGAAGGCTGACCTGGCTAGCCTGGCAACTGTAGCGGGCTGATGGGCGGGCACTTTTCCCGCCCTGCCGGGTCAGATCTTGTAGTAAACGTGAAAAAACCAGGAAAGGATCGCATCATGAGTAAAAAAGACGTATATATCGAAAAATTGAAGATTCAGCTCGATGAATGGAGTGCAGAGATCGATAGGCTGGAAGCCCAACTGCACAAGACGGACGCAGAACTGCGCGTGAAATACGAAGAAAGTATCGCCAATCTCAAGGTGCATCGCGAAAAGGCGCGCGTCAAACTCGCGGAATTGCAGCATTCAGCAGGCGACGCCTGGCAGGAGTTGCAGAAGGGGGCTGACGAGGCTTGGGCCGTCATCAAGAAAGCTGTGGCAGAGGCACACAAGAAATTCCAATAATGCGTTTCTCAACCAGGGAGGTGGTATGAAAACATCGTTGATCGTCGGACTGATCCTGATCGTGCTGGGAGCCGCAGGGCTCTTCTACAAGAACTTCAGTTACACCAAGGAGGAGACGGTGCTGGAGATCGGTTCGCTGAAAGCGACTGCAGAAGTCGAAAAGAACATCAGCGTACCGGATGCGCTGGGCATCGCCGCCATCATTGCCGGCCTGGTGGTGATCGGGCTCGGGCGAAAATAGGCTAGAGCGCACCTGGGGATATCCAGTGAAGTGACCAATAAAAACGGGGCCTCGGCCCCGTTTTTATTTGTACAACTTGATTTGTGACAGTGGCGATCAGAGCTGTGCAGCGTTCTCAGCCAGATACTTGGCGACCCCCTCTGTAGAGGCATTCATGCCTGCCTTGCCTTTCTTCCAGCCGGCTGGGCAGACTTCGCCGTGCGCTTCGAAGAATTGCAGCGCATCGACCATGCGCAACATCTCATCGATGTCGCGGCCAAGCGGTAGCATGTTGACGACTTGATGCATGACAATGCCTTGCTTGTCGATCAGGAATGAGCCGCGCAAGGCGACACCAGCTTCTGCCAACTCGACATCGTATGCCTTGGCGATCTCGTGCTTGATATCGGCAACCATCGGATACCCGACCTGGCCGATGCCACCCTTGTCGATCGGCGTGTTCTTCCAGGCCAGATGGGTGAAATGGGAGTCGATGGAGACGCCGACCACTTGCACGCCACGCTGCCGGAACTCTTCCAGCCGGTGGTCGAATGCGATCAATTCCGAAGGGCAGACGAAGGTGAAGTCCAGTGGCCAAAAGAACACAACGGCAGGCTTGCCCTTGATGTATGCGGAGAGATTGAAATCTTCCTTGATCTCGTTATTGCCCATGACGGCAGCTGCGGTGAAATCGGGGGCTGGTTTGCCTACAAGAACGGCCATGATGTATCTCCTGAAGTGTTGAGTGGGGAACAGAATTTATTAGCCTAAATCAAGCCGGGCAGGATTTCTAATTTAATTTGCCTGCCATCACGATTATTGTGCCGGACAGCAGCAAAACAGGCGACTGTAATTGCTTGTTCGAAAACGATAAAAATCATCGGGAAAGTTGGCATGATTCGAGGGGCTTATCATGCTAGAATCCTAGACTTTAAGCCACTTTTAGCCGATAGCCCACATGGATCAGTTCGCCAAAGAAACCCTCCCTATCAGCCTTGAAGACGAGATGCGTCGTTCTTACCTCGATTACGCCATGAGCGTGATCGTGGGACGTGCACTGCCGGACGTGCGTGATGGCCTCAAACCCGTGCATCGGCGGGTGCTTTTCGCCATGCACGAGCTGAGCAACGACTGGAACCGGGCCTACAAGAAATCGGCGCGTATCGTCGGTGACGTCATCGGTAAGTATCACCCGCATGGCGACACCGCGGTGTACGACACCATCGTGCGCATGGCGCAGGATTTCTCGTTGCGCTACATGCTGGTCGACGGTCAGGGCAACTTCGGTTCGGTGGATGGCGACAACGCGGCGGCGATGCGTTATACCGAGATCCGCATGGCGCGCATCGCGCACGAGTTGCTGGCTGACATCGACAAGGAGACCGTGGATTTCGGCCCGAACTACGACGGTTCGGAGAATGAGCCGCTGATCATGCCGGCACGTATCCCCAACCTGCTGATCAACGGCAGCTCCGGGATCGCCGTCGGTATGGCGACCAACATCCCGCCGCATAACCTGGGCGAAGTGATCGACGCGTGTCTCACCCTGCTCAAGTATCCGGAGACCACCGTCGATGAACTGATCGACATCATCCCGGCACCGGATTTCCCGACCGCGGGCATCATCTA